>JAHFCY010000016.1 GCA_023249255.1 Candidatus Lindowiibacteriota bacterium
TAGCCATCGCATCACCGCTTCCGCCCTGTCTGTGTCACCCTGGTTGCGATAATGCGTGGCAAGTTTATGAAGAAACTCCGCCGCGTGGGCGGGATACATAAAATGCGGTCGAAGACGCTGGAATTCGCACTTCCGAACAACAACCGAGAACCGTGGGATGATTGGGACAAGCAGTATTTGGGAATTATTCTCAAGCCCAGACTACCGGCAATCAAAGCCAAGATTCGCCAGGCAACAGCCGAATTGGAACAAAGCGAAAAGGAAATGGATGCCGCATTGGATGCGAATGATCATCCGGCTTTTCGTCAGCTCGCGCAGCGTCGGAAGATACTGCAAGTCCGCGTGAATCGACTGCAAAAGATCGTTGAATTGATAGAAGTTGAGCCATAGGCGGGGCTACCGACGGCCGGAGAAATCAAACGGCCGGGACAATCCGGTCGAAGTAATTCGAAAAAATCTTCCGAGCGGCGGCATGGACGCTGGCGAGTTTCTCGCGGCTGTCCGCGAGGATCGTCTCGCGAGATGTCCGGGCAGACTTGAGTTCTTCCGCCGCGTTTGAAGTCCATCTGTCGATCATGTCCTCGGTGATCTCGAGATGAAATTGGAATCCGTAGGCCGACGGGTGAAGCCGAAGCGCCTGATGGCGGCATTGGGCGGAGCGGGACAGAAGCGTGGAGGCGGCGGGAAGTTCGAACCGGTCGCCGTGCCAGTGAAATACGTCGAACCGGTTGGGCACGCCTGAAAAAATCGGGTCCCGAATTCCCTCGTCAGTCAGTTCAATCGCGTCAAATCCGATTTCTTTTTCCTCGTTCGCCACAACCGGCGCTCCGGCCGACCGGGCCATGAGTTGTGCGCCGAGACACACTCCCATTATCGGAATTCCGGCCGCCAACACGTCTTTGATCCAGACGCGTTCTTCCGACAGAAACGGATATCGATCCGTTTCGTCCACGTTCATCGGGCCGCCCAGGACGATCACGCCGCCGATCGTGTCCGTAGACGTTTCCGGCAGGGCATCGCCCCGATGTAATTCCACGATCCGATAAGAATGTCCCCGGCTCGACAACTCCTCTGCGAGAAGTCCCGGCCCTTCGAAGGGAACATGCTTGATGATCCACCATGGCGGTTTGGGAGTGTTCATGACACCTGAAATGCCTGACCGGCGAGCCGATTGCAAGTTATCCCCGAGAAAGTTAGGTTGCGCGCCATGATTCGAATCGCGTTGTCAAAGGGCAAATTGCTGGATGAGGCGATCGCGCTGTTTGCGCGGGCCGGCATTTCAGTCCCCGAAGAAATCCGCGACTCGCGCAAGCTCCAAGTCACGGACGCGCGCTCGGACCGGGCGTTCATGGTCGTGCGGGCGCAGGACGCCGCGACGTACGTCGCGCAGGGTGCGGCCGACATCGGCATCGTCGGCCGGGACGTGCTCATGGAGCAGGAGGAAGACCTTTACCAGATGCTGGATCTTGGGATCGGACCCTGCCGGCTGGTGCTGGCGGCGAAGGATCCGACCGTTCTTTCGAAAACTTCCACGCTTCGGATCGCGACCAAATATCCGAACCTGACGCGGTCCTACTTTTTGAGCAAAGGCCGCGCGTGTTCGGTCATCAAACTCTACGGCTCGGTCGAGCTTGCACCGCTCGTCAATCTCGCCGACGCGATCGTCGATCTGGTCTCGACCGGCGAGACCCTGCGGCAAAACGGGCTTGTCGTCCTCGAAGAGATTCTGAAATCAACAGCGGTCCTCGTGGTCAACCGCGTCAGCCTGAAAATGAACGCCGCCAAGGTGGACGAGATTCTTTCCGCGCTGAAAAAAGTCCTTTGAAACAAGCAAGAAAAACGGAACCACTGACAGACACAGACAGCACAGACAGACACAGACAGATCGAAATGCGTGTTCGTCGTATTCTGGATGATGTCCGGCGGCGGGGCGACCGGGCCGTTTTGGACTATACGGCAAAATGGGACAAGGCGAAATTAAAATCTCTGCTGGTCACGAAACAGGAATTCACCCGGGCCGAGAGAAGCGTGCCGGTTGAAGAGAGGCGCGTGCTGGAGCAGGTGGCAGAACGATTCCGCCGGTTCTACGAAGCCCAGAAAATGCGAAGCGTGCCGGTCGTCGATAAAACCGGATTCTACTCGGAACGGGTTGCGCCCATCGACCGCGTCGGATTGTACGTTCCGGGCGGTCGGGCGCCGCTCGTATCGACGATGCTCATGCTTGGCATTCCCGCGCAGGTTGCAGGCGTTCCCGAGCGGTACGCGGCGACGCCGCCGCAACGGGACGGATCGATTCTTCCCCACATGCTCGTGGCGGCGAAACTTTCGGATGTAACGGCCGTCTACAAGATGGGCGGGGCACAGGCCATCGGGGCGTTTGCGTTCGGGACCAAGACGGTTCGACGGGTCGACAAGATTTTTGGTCCCGGAAATACATACGTCACCACAGCCAAAAGTCTTGTCTTCGGGCTTGTTGGAATAGACACCCTGGCCGGGCCGTCCGAACTTGTCGTCATCGCGGACGATTCTGCCGACGCCGAATTAGTTGCCGAGGATCTTCTGGCACAGGCCGAACACGGAGAAGACAGTCAGGCGATCCTGCTCACGACATCCCGTCGCATCGAATGCGAGGTCAAAGAAATCGTTTCTACGGAAACACATCTGAAGAAACAAATTCACGTCTTTTTGGCGAGATCGCTCAAGACGTGTGTCGAGGCCGCGGCAGACCAGGCGCCGGAACACTTGAGTCTGGCCGTGCAGGAGCCGGAAAAACTTCTGCCCGACATCGGCCCGGCAGGCGCGATATTTCTCGGATCAACCGCCGTCGCGCACGGCGATTACGTCGCGGGGCCGAACCACACCCTGCCGACGGCAGGCGCCGCGCGATTTTCCTCGGCACTGTCCATCGAGGCGTTTTACCGCCGAAGTTCCATCGTGAATGTACGCGATCCCGACGGGGAACTGTCGCGGCTTGGCGCCGTGATGGCCGAGATCGAAGGACTGTCCCACCACTCACGGTCTTTGCGACTTCGCGCGCGGGGAAAATAGCGCCGTGAATCCGAATCCGAACATCCGCGGCATGACACCCTATCTTCCGCCGCCCCGGGCGGACGGCCTGATCACGCTCGACGCAAACGAAAGCCCGTTCGATCTGCCCGAGGCGGTCCGCTCGGCGTTTCTGCGGCGGATTCGCACGCTCGTTTTCAACCGCTATCCCGACGGGCCTTCGACTGAACTTCGGACCGCCGTGGGCCAGCGAGTGGGATTACTGCCGGACTGGATCGTTGCAGGAAACGGATCGGACGAACTCATCGGACTTCTGATCGACGCGTTCGTGCCCCACCGCGGCATGGTGGTCGTGCCCGACCCGACGTTTGTCATGTACGAGCGGCTGGCGAAAATTCGCGGCGAGCGGGTCGTCAAAATTCCGTTGGACGAGCGGTTCGATCTCTCCCGCGAGTTTTTGAATCCGAAACTTCTGCGGGAAGCCAGCCTCTGGTTTTTCGCGTATCCAAACAATCCGACCGCAAACTGCTTTTCGAAAGAAATTCTGGCGAAAATCATAAATCGCGCGCGGGGCGTGGTCGTGATCGACGAAGCCTATGTCGATTTTTCGGGGAAAACGTTTTTGCGCGCGGTTCGCCGCAAAAAAAATCTCGTGATTCTTCGAACGTTTTCCAAAGCGCTCGGGATCGCGCTTGGACGCGTCGGCCTTGCGTTCGCCCATCCCTGCCTCACGCGGCTTTTGCACGTCGTCCGCATGCCCTACAACCTGTCAGGACTTGGTCAGGCGCTGGCCCTCACGACGCTCGCAAGTTCGACGGCAATCCAAAAAAACATACGCATGATCCGGACCGAGCGCGGCAAACTCGTCACTAGGCTCACCGCGACGGAGTCAATCCTCGCCCCACTCCCGACCGACGCCAATTTCGTCCTGGCGCGCGTCTCGCCCGGACACTCGCCGAAAAAAGTTTTTGAATTTCTCCGGCGGCGGGGTATACTCATCAAGATTTTCCACGAGCCCCGGCTGGAGCGGTTTGTCCGCATCACCGTGGGCCGGCCCGCCGAAATGCAAAAACTTTCGGCGGCGCTCGATGAACTGGAGAGAACTTCATGCCGCGCGTGATCAAAATCGTTCGCCGGGCCGCCCGACAGGCGGCGGCGGAACGAAAAACGAAGGAAACCCAGGTCCAGGTCGCCCTCAATCTCGACGGCGCAGGCCGATATCTCATCGATACCGGCATGGGATTTCTCGACCACATGCTCGAATCATTCGCCAAACACGGGATGTTCGATCTGAAGATCCACGCCAAAGGCGATCTTCGGGTCGATTTTCACCACACCGTCGAAGACATCGGCCTCGTGCTCGGCCAGGCGTTTCGCAAGGCGCTCGGCGACAAAAAGGGCGTCACGCGATTTGGGGCGGCAAGCGTCCCGATGGACGAATCTCTGGCTGAGTGCGCCGTCGATCTTTCCGGCCGACCGGTATTCGTCTACGAAGCCGACTTCGGAGGCGGCGCGGACGAGCGCGTCGGAGATTTTCCCGTTTCACTCGTGCGGGAATTCTTCGAGGCATTCACGACGACGTCCGAAACGACCCTGCACCTCGGATTGCGGCGCGGCCAGAACGCCCATCACGGCATCGAGGCGATGTTCAAAGCCGCCGCACGGGCATTTCGCCAGGCCGTGTCCCCCGATCCGCGCGCCACGGACGTCCCCTCGACCAAAGGCGTTCTCTAAGAAATTGCAAGTCGCGCTGATTGACTACGGCGCGTCGAACCTGCGGAGCGTCGAAAAGGCGCTCGAGGCGGCCGGCGCTCAGGTCACGAAGGTCGACCGGGCGGAAAAACTCGGCGGCGCGGATGTCATCGTCGTACCCGGCCAGGGACATTTCGGCCATTCGATGGCGCAGATTCGCGCGCGGGGATTTGAAGAGGCGCTGAAACGGAAAGTTTTCGAGGAGAAAATTCCGTACATCGGGATTTGCATCGGGTTTCAGATTCTGTTCGACGAAAGCGAAGAAGCGCCGGGCGTTGCGGGTCTCGGCTGGCTGAAAGGCCGCGTGGTTCGTTTTCGCGGCAACCTGAAAATTCCGCACATGGGCTGGAACGAAGTTCGGGCGGAGCGTCCGCATCCGGCGTTGGATGCCCTCGGGGTACGCGGCTCGGAACCGCCATTTTTTTATTTCGTCCACAGCTACTATCCCGAACCCGTCGATCCGTCCGTCGTGCTGGCCACGTGCGACTACGGCGTCCGGTTTGCATGCGCCGTCCAGACCGGCCCCATCCTTGCCGTGCAATTTCATCCCGAAAAAAGTCAGCAGGCCGGCAAGACCTTTTTATCAACGCTTCTTGCGCGCTGATGGACATCAAGGGATTTTTCCGCAAGGCGCTCGGCAAGACCAAAGACCTCATCGCCGGCGCGTTTCAGCCCGAATTGCCGGAGGAAGTCTACGCCGAACTCGAAGACCGCCTGATTCTGGCGGACGCGGGGCCGGCCACGGCCGCCGGGATCATCGAATCGATTCAGTCAAAAAAACCGGCGACGGTCGAAACCCTCCGCGGCCATTTCCGTTCGGCCATCCGGGAAAGATTTTCCAACTCCGCCGCGCCGATCTTCGCGCTGGCGCCTCCAACCGTCTGGTTCGTCTTCGGCACAAACGGCGCGGGCAAGACAACAACCGCCGCAAAAATCGCGAGTTTCTACAAATCGCAGGGGTCGACCGTGGGCCTCGTGGCGGCCGATACATTCCGGGCGGCGGCGATCGACCAGCTTCGCGTTCTGGCCGGCCGGGCCGGGTCCGAATTTTACGCGATGGAGGAGGGCGCGCATCCGTCGGCTGTGATTTTCGACGCGCTGTCGGACAAAACGATTCGATCCTGCAATCTTGTGATCGTCGATACAGCCGGCCGGCTGCACACGAAAACATCTCTCATGGAAGAGCTGGCGAAGATGACCAAAAGCTGCGAGAAGACCGCGCCGGGCGCGCTCACCGAACGCCTGCTTGTACTCGACGGCACCGCCGGGCAAAACGCGCTGGTTCAAGCGAAAACATTCCATGCCTCGCTTCAACTCACCGGCCTGATCGTGACCAAACTTGACGCGTCGGCGAAAGCCGGATTTTTGCTGGCGATCCGCCAGGATCTGCCCGGCGTACCGGTCAAATGGGTGGGCGTCGGCGAAACGCTTGAAGACATCGCGCCGTTTGATCCGGATGCATTTGTGGACGGACTGGTTGGAAGTGGCGAAAGTGTCAAAGTGTCAGAATGACCCCTCCTGCTCCTGACCGGATGGCAGACACAGACAGGTGGATGGCCGGGGCGCTCGAGGAGGCGGGCAAAGGACTGGGGGACACGTCGCCCAATCCGGCCGTCGGCGCGTTGATCGTTCACGGCGGACGGGTGATCGCGCGGGGATATCACCGCGCGTTCGGCGGGCTCCACGCCGAGATCGAAGCCTTGAACTGCGTGCCGGAGGCGCTCCGAAAAAAATTCCGATTGATGACGCTCGTCGTGACGCTCGAGCCATGCAACCATTTCGGCAAGACGCCGCCCTGCACCGATGCGATCATTCGGGCCGGAATCGGCCGCGTGATCGTCGGCATGCTCGATCCTCACGACATCGTCGCGGGACGCGGCGTGCGGAAACTTCGGCGGGCCGGAGTGCGGATCGAAGTCCAAAACAACGCCGGGGTGCGCGCGTTTTATGAACCGTACGTGATGTTTCATCGAAATCGCCGACCGCTCGTCACCCTGAAACTCGCGGTAAGCGCCGACGCAAAAATCGCCGGAAAAAAACAGGGCTGGATCACAGGACCGGCCGCCCGGGCGGAGGTCCAGCGGATCCGGCGGCGCGTCGACGCCATCATTGTCGGACGTAAAACCGCCGAGATCGACAATCCTCACCTGACCGTCCGGCCGCCGTTTCGCAAAAATCGGCGGCGCTCTCCCCTGCGCGCAATCCTGACCGCAGGCGGAAAACTTTCACCGAAACTGCGCCTGTTCCATGACGCCGCGGCGCCCACGCTCATCATCACCACCAAAAATGGGCGACGCCGGCTGTCCCGCCGCGCGCCCGCCGCTTCCGTTCTCACCGTGCCCGCCCAGGCCGGCGGAGTGTCTCTTCGTGCCGCGCTTGTCGCGCTCGCCCGGCGCGGGATCATGCACGTTCTTGTGGAAGGCGGCGCCGAGACGGCCAATCGATTCCTTGATGACGGACTCGTCGACGAACTCATTCTGTTTATTTCACCGAAGATCATAGGCGCCGGCGTCGACGCGTTTCGACCGAGGCATGCCCAGCGCACAGTTGGCCGGCGGCGCGGCGCATGGCGTCTCACCGCGAAGCGGTCGTTTGGACGCGACCTCATGCTGGTATTTCGCAAGGCTGGGGAATAATTCCATGTTCAACGGCATCATCCGGCATCAGGGCAGAATTTCACGAATCGATTTGCCGCGCGGCAAAATGGAAATTTTTGCGCCGGTTCTGATCCGCCAACTGCACCCCGGCGACTCGATCGCCGTTGACGGCGTGTGCCTGACCGTGACCCGGTGCGGACACGGGAGATTCTCGGTCGACGTCACGCCCGAAACCGTCCGGCGGACGGCATTTCGCTGGAAAGCGCCGGGCGCGGCTGTCAATCTTGAACTTCCCATGCGCATGAATGACCGAATTCACGGCCATCTGGTGCTCGGGCACGTGGACGGCGTAGGCGTAGTAACACTTTCTGGCTTTAAGAATAGCAGAATAATTCATTCAAAGACGAGACGACCGACGCGAGGCGTTCATCTATATCTTTATGTTCCTACACGACTTGTAAAATTTCTCGCCGAAAAAGGCTCTTGGGCCGTCAACGGAGTCAGCTTGACGATATCGGCTCTGCGTGGCAGACTGTCCGGTTCGGCGCTTATTCCGGAAACGCTTCAGCGCACGAATCTTGGCAGGCTCAAACCCGGCGACCGGGTGAACATCGAAGTCGATGTTCTGGCACGGTATGCGTATCGATACGCCCGGTACCGAAGGACACGCGAGGAGTCATGGAAAAACAAATTTATTCGAGCATCGAAGAGGCGATAGCCGACATACGATCGGGTCTCATGGTGATCGTGGTGGACGATGAAGACCGCGAGAACGAAGGGGACCTGGTGATGGCGGCGGAGAAAGTGACGCCGGAAGCCGTGACGTTCATGGTGACGCACGGCCGGGGCCTGATCTGCGTTCCTCTGCCCGCGAGGCGATGCGCGGAACTCGGGTTGGATCTTGTGCCGCAGGAAAACTTTGAGCGCGACCGGACGCGGACGAATTTCACGGTATCGGCGGACGCCAGGCGCGGCACGACGACCGGAATTTCCGCGCACGACCGGGCCGAAACGATCCGGCAACTGTCGAATCTTTCCTCGAGCGAATCCGATTTCATCCGGCCCGGCCATGTTTTTCCGATCCAAGCCCAGCCTGGCGGCGTGTTGAAACGCGCGGGACACACCGAAGCCTCCGTCGATCTGGCGCGGATGGCCGGGTGTCTTCCGGTCGGCGTCATCTGCGAGATTCTGAAAGACGACGGCGCGATGGCGCGCATGCCCGACCTCATCGTATTCGCCAAAAAGCATGATCTTCGAATCATCACCATCCGCGATCTCATCGCTTTTCGTGCGCGGACTGAAAAACTTGTGCATCTTGCGGCCGAGGCCGATTTCCCAACGCGATACGGCCAGTTCCGGATGAAGCTTTATCGCGACGATATCGAGAACAAGGAGCATCTGGCGATCATCAAGGGCGATGTCAGCGGCAGGGAAAACGTGCTGGTCCGCGTCCACTCCGAATGTCTCACCGGAGACGTCTTCGGCTCCGCCCGGTGCGACTGCGGCGAACAGCTCGCCAAATCCCTTCGCGCGATCGAATCCGAGGGCGCCGGCGTCGTGCTCTACATCCGGCAGGAGGGCCGCGGGATCGGCCTGGCAAATAAAATCAAAGCCTACGCATTGCAGGATCAGGGGCTGGACACCGTCGAGGCCAACCGCAAACTCGGGTTTGCGCCGGACCTTCGCGACTACGGCGTCGGAGCGCAGATTCTGGTCGATCTCGGCCTGACCACGATCCGGATTCTGACGAACAATCCGAAAAAAGTCGTCGGCCTCAAGGGATACCGGCTGGAAATCGTCGAGCAGGTCCCGATCGAAACAAAACCTACGGAACAAAATTACGAGTATCTGAAAACCAAAAAGGAAAAACTGGGTCATCTCATCAACCTCGATGAGGATCATTTCGCATCATGAGACCGGTCAGGTTGATGTTCTGCGCCCGTACAAGGAGGAATTGCGATGAGTCGGGATCGTAAGGCGTCCGGAGCGACGAAGGCAAGTTCGGCAAAGGCGAGTGTGGTGAAGGCGAATCCGGTGAAGGCCGGTCTGGTGGTCAAGGCCAGTCCGGTAAAAACCAATTCACGCGTCGCCAGAAAATCGGCGGCGCCGGCCGCCAAGCCGCCCGGGGAGCTATGGGGAACGAAAGTGGCGTTGGTGATTTCGGATTTTCATTCTGATATCACGGAGAAGCTGGCGTCAGGCGCCACGGAAGTTTTTCAAAAATCCGGGGCACAGATCGACCGATTCTCGGTGCCGGGGGCGTTTGAAATCGCCGGCGTCATCACTCGGCTGGCCCGAAGCCGACGCTATGACGGACTGATCGCCATCGGCTGCGTTATTCGCGGCGAGACCGAGCACTACGATCTGGTTGTGGATCAGGTGAGGGAGGGCGTGGGAAAGGTTTCGGCCGGGGGAGACGTGCCGGTGACGTTCGGCGTGTTGGCGGTGGAAAACCGTAAACAGGCCGTGGACCGTGCAGGCGGCAAATTGGGGAATCTCGGGACGGAGGCCGCCGAAGCGCTGCTCAAACTGATTCCCATCTATCGCCGTACAACGCATCCAGCGCTGGTTCAGGCGGGTCAAGGTCACGGCTGAAGTCCGGTCCACGAGCGGTAAACGGCATCTGTCCCGGTCACTGGCCGTTCAGGCGCTGTATGCGGCCGAAATGAAAGGCAAGGGAGCCGAGGCAGCAGTCGAACTGGACCGGCTGATCGAGGTCGATCCGCCCGATGAGGGCGTGGTCGAGTACGCGCGAAAACTTCTGGAGGCCGTCGGGCAAAACGCCGAGGCTGACAGGGCGATCACGTCGGTGCTGTCATCGTGGACGCTGGAACGGGTCACCCCGGTCGAGCGATGCATCCTATGGGTGGGCTTGAGCGAGCTTCAGGGAAATTCAGGCGTACCGCCGATCGTCGCCATCGACGAAGCTATTCGTCTGGCGAAGGAATTCGGAACAAAAAATTCAGAGAAATTTGTCAATGGCGTTCTGGACGCGATTTATAAAAAGAAAAAGTCCGCTACTTGAGGCCCAAGAAAAGCCGGTAGGCTTTTTAAAGCGGATTGTGGCGTTTATCGTCAGGCAAAAACCGTTCTGGTATGCTTCCGGCGTGTCGCTTCTGGCGCTCGGCGCGGCCGCTTACTACACAATCAAAATCCGCCCATACCTCGGCCGGCGTGCCGGCATCGTGATCGAACAGCCGGCCGCGCAGGAGGCGCCGCCTGTCCCGCAAGTCTCGAAAGAGGCCGAACCGTTTCCGACCATCGTCGAGAGTGTGACCGAGGCGCGGGCGCAGGCGGTCGAGTTGATGAAGGCGGCGGAGGCGCATTATCAGCAGGGCGCGCTTGATGAGGCCAAAGACGAACTTCAACGCGCCATCGGACTCACCTCCGATACCGGACTTCTGACGGTGGCCTACACCAATCTCGCGCATATCCTCGGGGGCGAGGGCAGATATTCCCAGGCGGTGCTGTTCCTTCAGCGCGCGCTCTCATTCGACAAACATTTTATTCAGGGATATCACAATCTTGGCGTCGCTCACCTTCGGGCGCATGATTACGACGACGCGCAAATTGCGTTTCAAATCTGCCTTCGCGAAAAACCGGATTTTGCGCCCTGCCACACAGGCCTTGGCGAGCTTCACGCCGTCATGGGCAGACAGGCCCAGGCGATATCCGAATTTACCGAGTCGCTCAAGAACCAGGAAAATCCCGACGTGCGATACGATCTGGGCCTGGCGTATCTTCAAAGCGAAAACAAGGCCCTGGCCATCGAACAGTTCACCGCCGTGCAGAAAGCGGCCGTCGATCCCTATCTCCGGTATCTGGCGCTGTTCAATCGCGGCTATGCGCTCGATCTTCTGGACCGGCATGAGGAGGCGGCGGAGGACTATCGGGCGGCGGCGGCCCTGGCGCCCAAGGATGTAGACGCGACGTTCAACATGGGGCTGGCGCTCATGGCGGCCGGACGGAAAGACGAGGCGCTGGCGGCATTCCATCGGGTCATCGATCTGGATCCTTCGAATTTCGACGCCTACGCCAACGCCGCGACGCTTCACGCGGCCCTCGGCCAGTATCAGGAGGGAATTTCCCTGCTCAAACCCGTCCAGGACAAACTGCCTCTGCACAAACAGGTCAACTATCTGCTCGGAAATCTTTACCATCGCGTCGGAAAATTGGCCGAGTCCCATGACGCGTACTACCGCGTGCTCAATTACAGCCCAGAAGAGCTTTCGTCCCAGCTTCAGGCGGACGCAATGGCGGCGCTGGCATCCGTGTTTGACGATTCTGGCGATCTGGACGCGGCCGAACGGCTGTATCACGACGCGATCTCCATCGACAAAAAGGCGGCGTATCTGCATTTCAATCTGGCCCGGACGTTCAGGCGGCACCGGAAATTCGAGGACGCCGTGAAAGAGATCGCGATGGCCGTCGAGATGACGCAGTCGAGCGATTACCAGTACGTGCTGGCCATGGCCGAAATTCTCCTCGACGCGGAACTCATGAACAAGGCCTTCGACGCCTACAGGCTTGCCCTGGAAATTTCTCCGAACGAAGTCTATCCGCGATTCATGATGGCCCATGTTGCCGCCCGGCAACAGCAGTGGACCACCGCCCTGACCGAATACAACCGTCTTCTGACCCAAAATCCCGCGCCAGACGTGCGGAGCGCGGTCCACAAGGGAATCGGGAACGTCTACCACGAGCAAAGCCAGTACGATCAGGCGCTGTCCGCCTACAAGGAGGCGCTGACGGATATGCCGAACGACGCGGCCCTGTACTACAACATCGCCCGGACGTACATGCAGATGGACAAACTTGACGAATGCCACATGGCTCTGGACAAAAGCATCTCCCTCAATTCCGAATCGAGCGAGGCCTTCACGCTTCTGGGCGTGTACAATTTCAGAAAAGGGTTGATGGGGAAGGCCTACGAGGCGTTTGATCGAGCGGTCAAACTCAATCCGGAAAACATCGAAGCCTATTACAACCGCGAGGCGCTGAGGAAATATCAATGATCTCGCGCATCGATCTGCATCTTCACACCGACGCGTCGGATGGCGCGATCCCGGTCGAAATCCTCGTGGCACGCGCCGCGCTTGCGGGCCTCACGGACATCGCCATCACCGAGCATGACAACGTCGATTCGTGGGAACGGGGACGGCGGGCGGGCAGGCAATACGGACTGCATCTGACACCCGGCATCGAAATTTCGACCAGTGTTGACGGACAGGACGTCCATCTTCTCGGCTACGAATTTTCCCCGGAAAGCGCCATCCTGCGCGGCCTCGTCGATCACCAGCACAATCTTCGCATGAAACGATTTCGCGCCATAATCATCAAACTTCGGGACCTCGGCGTACGGCTGAATCCGTCCGACATACACACGGAAAAAACGTCGGCGCCGGGCCGGGTCCACGTCGCGCAGGCCCTCGTCGCCGCGGGATACGTCAAAGATGTCGAAGACGCGTTCCGGCAATATTTGCGCCGCGGCCGACCGGCTTACATTGCGCACGAAACAATCTCACCGGAGGAGGCAATCCGGATCGTCCACATGGCGGGTGGATTCGTTTCGCTGGCCCACCCCATTTTTTCAACCGGCGGCGAGAAACTTCGCAACCATCTCGCCGATACGGGACTCGACGCCGTCGAAGTTCTTCATCCCAAGCACACTCCGGCGCTGCAGGCGCGCCTCGTCGAATTCTGCCGGCATCGCGGACTTCTCATGACCGGCGGATCGGACTGGCACGGCACGCTTAACGAGCCGTACGATCTGGGCGAATGGTTTTTGCAGGGCAACGGCAAATCTGACCGCACGACGCTGTCACAAATTCTCCTCAATGCGCGCCCCAACCGCCCCCGACAGCGGCGCGCCCAGCCCGCCCCGAGGCACGGCAGGCAATCAGCCGCCGTTCAGAAGCGTTAAGACTCTTTGTCGGTCATCTACTCCTCCTTTTTCTGCGCCGGTCTTCTGGCCACGTCGCCCTACTGGCTGTGGCGCGCCGCCAAAAAAAATGAATTATCGCTGACAGCGGCCAGACTGGGCTGGACCGCATGGCCTCTGCCGGCGGGAATGACCGATCCAGTCTGGTTCCACGCCGTGTCGGTCGGCGAAGTTCAGGCGGCCAGTCCTCTGATCCGTCTGATCCGGGAACGCCGGCCGGACCGGGCCATCGCGCTCTCGGTCACAACGCGGACGGGCATGGAGGTGGCGCGAAAATTACTGAACGGAATATCCGGCGTGACGGGGCCGCTTCCATTTCCGCTCGACGTGCCGTGGGCCGTTCACCGGCGCCTTCGGGAGATCCGGCCGCAGGCGATCGTCCTCATCGACACCGAACTCTGGCCGAATCTGATTTCCTCCGCGGCCAGACGGGGCACGCGCATATTCGTGGCCAACGGCCGCATTTCGGACAAATCCTTTCCGCGATATCGCGCGATCCGTCGATTTCTCCGGCCGATGCTCCAAAGCATTTCCGTCTTCTGGATGCAGTCCGACGTCGACGCCGAACGCATTGCCGAGCTGGGCGCGCCAACGAAAAACATCCGGGTGCCGGGAAATCTGAAAATCGACGCGCTGGCGTTGTCTATGGGCGGTGGGGACGCTCCGGCGCGCGCGGAAATTCCGAGCGGGGCTCCGGTCGTCCTGGCCGCAAGCACGCATCCGGGCGAGGAGGCGATGATTCTCGAAGCGGCCGGCGCGTGGAAAAGCCGGGGACATCGATTCCATCTGGCGATCGCACCCCGCCATCCCGAACGCGCGGGCGAAGTCCAGCGGGAGATTGAGTCAGCGGGATTTCGGACCGTTCGACGAAGCGAGATGATTCGACGGGCGGGAGCCGGCCCATCGTGGCCTGACGGCGCCAATCAACGGGACGTTCTGCTGATCGACACAATCGGCGAGCTAACAAGATTTTTCCCTCGAGCGCGCGTGGTGTTTGTCGGCGGAAGCCTGGTTCCCAGGGGCGGACATAATATATTTGAGCCTGCAGCATTCGGCCGGCCCGTCGTCTTTGGTTCCCACATGGAAAATTTCCGGGAGGCCGATCAGGCGCTGAATGGGCGAGGCGGGCGGAAAGTTTTTTCGGCGGACGAACTCAGCGCCGTCGTCGAATCAATGTTGGACAATCCCGCGCTGGCCGAATCGACGGGCCGAACCGCCCGCGAGACCTTCGAATCGCTCAAGGGCGCCGCCGGCAAGATTATCGGAGAACTTCTGGAGGCCGTCGACCATGGCCGATCTTGAGGACAATGACTACTGTTTCATCTGTGGCCGGGAAAATCCGATCGGATTAAAACTGAGTTTCGATCTCGACCTGACCCATCAGGCAGTTCGTACCGTGTTTCGACCCGGCCGCGAGCATCAGGGATGGACCGGCCGGCTTCACGGCGGGATCGTCGCGGCGATCCTTGACGAAGTCATGGTCAACGCCGCGTATCTGTCGGACATCCCCGCCGTCACAGGCGAAATGACCATCCGCTATCGCGCGGCCCTGAACACCGCCCAGCGCCTGCACTTTCTTGGCCGGATCACCGAGACTCGCGTGAAATTCATGAAGGCCAAGGCCGAATGCCGAACCGATGACGGCAACCTCGTTGCCGAATCCTCGGCCCTGCTCATCCGAGGCCCCTTGAAGGCCGACGGCCGCGTAGGATAGACTCTGGATATCTCAAGGAGGCCGGAATGCGGTATCGATTTTTGAGCGACGGAAAAACAGCGGTGTCCGAAGTGGGATTTGGCGTGTGGTCAGTGGCGACGACATGGTGGGGCGTCAAAGACGCGGAAACCGGTGTGCGGCTTTTGCGCGAAGCCTACGATCAGGGGGTCACGTTTTTCGACACGGCCGATGTCTACGGAAACGGGCGAGGCGAGACGCTTCTGGCGGACGCGTTCTGGAAATCCGGCGTCCCGCGCGACAACCTGGTTATCGCGACAAAATTCGGATACGACATTTACACGAACTCGGGCGAACGGAGCGGACATGGAGAATTGCCGCAGGATTTTTCGCCTGCATTCATCAAAAAGGCCTGCGAAGAGAGCCTCCGGCGTCTTTCGACCGACCACATCGACATCTACCAGCTTCACAATCCCCGCATGGATGCAATTCGAAGCGATGACATTATTGAAACGCTTGAGCGATTGAAAGACGAGGGCAAAATCCGGCTGGGCGGCGCCGCGCTGGGGCCGGACATCGGATGGTTCGATGAAGGCATGGAGACGCTCGCGAGGGACGGCTACGACGCCATCCAGATCATTTACAGCCTTCTCGAACAGGAACCGTCCATCGGGTTTTTCCCGTCAGCCGAACAAAAAAACCGGAATCTCATCGTGCGCGTCCCGCACGCGTCGGGATTGCTTGATCGAAGTTACAAACCGGAAAACGCGTACGACAAATCGGACCACCGAAGTCACCGCAAGGACAAATGGATGGCCGCCGGCGTCGACGCCGTCCGGCAGTTCGAATTTCTCGAATCGACCATCGGCCCGACGAGACGGCTCCTGTCACAGGCCGCGATCCAGTTCTGTCTTGCCCAACCAACGGTCAAAACCGTTCTGCCAAATTTCACACGGACGGACCAGATCAAGGAATTCTGCGCGGCGTCCGATCTTCCGCCGCTGACGAAGGACGATCTGGCACGCGTTCGAAAACTCTGGGATGACGGTCTGGGCTCCTCGCTCATTCAGCCGTTTTCGAATTCGATCACAAAACCTTCGCCGGTCGCCGCCGCAGGCAGGGGATGAATTGAGATGAGTCAGAACGCCGTGGCGGGCGACAGCGGGATCAAAAAACTGATGGACGATCCCGTCACGCGCGCAATCCTGAAAGCCGGAGAAGGCGGGTTGGCAGGAAAGCCGTTCACACACGGGCCGTGGGAAACGCTGGCAGAGGCGGCAAGGAAAAAATACGGCGAGGCGGCCGACCTCACCGCGGCGGCCGTCCGCGAGCGCGTCCGGGACCTGACGCGCGCGGGCCAGGTCCGATATTCGCGCTGGATTTTGGAGACGGGCAAACTGGTCGGCAAAACCAACACCGCGCTCGTCGCGCTCGCCGTCGGGCCGGGCGAGATCGACAGAGCCGCCGACATCCTGACGCGTCACCCGGGCGTCAGCCACTGTTATCTGCGCGGAGACAAAGGCTACAACGTATGGTTCACACTCGCCGTTCCGCCGGCATGGTCCCTCGAAGCCACGGCCGGAAAATTGCGGGACCTGTCCGGCGCCGGGGGGGTGCGCGTATTGTTTGCCGAGCGCATGTTGAAAATCCAGGTGGCGCATACCGCCGCGGCCGAAAAAAAGGCCGGCGCCATCACGGACTCCGAACCCGATGTGGTCCAGCCGGACAGCGAGGGCACGGAACTGTCCGCCGAGGAGGAGCGCTGTCTTGAAATTCTCTGGGAGCCGATCGATTTTTCCGAAGGATCGCCGGAGGCTGAATCGGCCGAACCGTACGCCGTTCGAGCCAGGGCCGCAAGCGTGGATCCGAAACGGTTTGAAGAGGTCATATCCGGGTTGTATCAGAAAAAAATTCTTCGGCGGTTTTCCGTCATCCTGAATCACCGAAACGCCGGCATCTCCGCCAACGGCATGTGCCAGTGGGACGTCGCGGACGAGCATATCGACGCGCTGGCCGACCTCATTCCGAAATTCGCCGCCGTCACGCACGCCTACATCCGCACGCGTTACGAAGACATTCCGTACCGTCTCTACGCCATGCTTCACGGCCCGTCGCTCGACTGGATCAAGGAGCGCAAGGATGCGATTGACGAAGCCGCAGCCAAATCCGGCGTGCCGATCAGAACTTCACGCGTGCTGATTTCCGGAAAAGAATTGGGCATGAAACCGCCATGCCCCGTCCCCAGCGTTCATCGCGCCTGGTTCTCCAAACATGACCCAGCCGGATCCTGCCGAAAACGCGGCTAAACCCGCGACCGGTCCCCGGGGCGGACCGGGCGGCGGACGGCCCGGCGCGGACGGCCCGCGCTATTTCGTGACGTACACGTTTTACAGGATTCAAAATAAATTCCGGCGGCTGGACGCAAACAGCCGGTTGACTGCGTCCCACGACTTCCGCCAGCATCTCGACGACTGGTCCAAAAAAATCCAGGTCCATGCCTATTCGACCGCCGGCATGCGGCCAGATGTCGACTTTCTATTGTGGCGGATCGCGCCGGATCTCGAATCGCTCCACGACATGGCTCTCGCGACGAAAAAAACGGCGTTTGGCGTCCATCTCACAATCCCTCACTCCTATCTCGCGATGACCCGCCGATCGGTCTACGTCGACAAGCACCAGCATGAGGGTCAGGAAGGATCACGGCTTTATATCCGACCCACGGAATCGAAATATCTGTTCGTGTATCCGTTCGTGAAAACCCACGACTGGTATCAACTCCCGATGGCCGACCGGCAAAAAGCGATGGACGAACACATCGCGATGGGCCACAAATATCCGAGCGTGCGGATCAACACGACGTACTGTTTCGGTCTCGACGATCCAGAATTCGTCGTCGCGTTCGAGTCCGACCAACCCGGCGATTTCCTCGACCTCGTCATGGAAATGCGCTCCTCCAGGGCCCGTCCCTACACCCTCCGCGACACACCGATTTTCACCTGCATCCGCAAATCATTTCAGGAATTGTGCGAAGAATTTTAGAGGTCCGGCATGAAAGCTGACCTTCTGAAAAAAGACATCCTTAAAAAATCCACCCGGCGGGACTGGACGGAGGAGAATGGCGTCCGGATGGGATTTCACCGGATCGAAAAGAGCGGGCTCACTCTGCGGCTCGCGAATGTATGGGGGTTTTGTTACGGCGTATTGTACGCGATCGAAGCCGTGAACGAAACGCTCGACAAATACGCCGGAGCGCGGATCTACGTCCTCGGCGATCTCATCCACAACCCGCACGTCAACGGCGAGCTTCAAAAACGCGGCGCCGTGTTCATCGATCCGGACGAGATTGACCGGGTCGAGTCCGACGCCGTCGTCGTGGTGCCGGCGTTCGGGACCCGCAAGGACATCTTTCAGAAAATCCGGGATAGAAAATGGGTGGCCGTCGACACAACGTGCCCGGAGGTGAAGACCGTCGAGGAGGAGGTTTCGCGGTTCAACGAGGAAGGATTCACGGCTGTCATTCACGGCAAATTCGAGCACCAGGAATCGATCGCCACGAGTTCCTTCGCCAATCACTATCTGATCATCCGAAATCTCGACGAAGCCGCATTTGTGTGCCGGTATCTTCTGGGCGGTGAAACGCGCGAGGTGTTCATGACGCGATTTTCGAAGGCGACGTCAGCCGGATTCGATCCGGCCGTCCATCTTCGGCGGATTGGCATGGCCAACCAGACCACGATGTTGATGAACGAGTCGATGGAGGTTTTCGAGATGTTCCGGAAGGCGATTTTTGAGCGAGACGGACACACCGGCAATTTCCGCGCGATGAAAACCATCTGCTCGGCCACGCAGGACCGACAGGACGCCGTTTCCGCGCTCGCGCGAAACGAACCCATTGACCTCTTCGTCGACGTCGGCGGACATTCCAGTTCCAATACGCGAAATCTCGCCATCACCGCGCACCAAAACGGAGGCAAACCCGTCTATCACATCGAGCGCGCGAATGATTTATCGGCCGACTCCATCACGTATCTGCCGATCGATCAGAACAAGCCCGCCACCCAGCGCAACTGGCTGCCGGCCGGCCGCGTGACGATCGGCCTCACGGCAGGCGCGTCAACACCCCACTCGGAACTGGAACTCGTGATTCAAAAACTGTTAAGTTTTTACTGATCTACTGTTTGAGATCGAGGAGGGTGCCGATCATTTCGTCGGCGGCTTTGACGGGTTTGATGTTGGCCTGAAACGCGCGCAGATCGACGATCTGATCGACGATTTCCGATGCCAAATCGACGTTGGATCCTTCGAGCGTGCCCGGCATGAGCATCCCGAGACCGCCGGAGCCGGGGGCGTTCATCACGGACGCGCCGCTGTTAGCCGTCGCCGACAGAAGATTGTCTCCCGATCGAGCAAGTCCACCCGGATTGGCAAATCCGGCGAGTTGAATCTGGCCTAGCGGCGCAACTGTACCGTCGGCCCGGACCGCGCCAACCTGCCCGTTCGACGTCACCTGAACGGCCGTCGCGCCCGCAGGCACCGTCATGGCCGGCTGAAGAAAATTCCCGTTTGAATCGACCACGCGGCCTTGTCCGTCTATCTGAAAATGCCCGTCACGCGTGAACGATATCCGGCCGGCCGCATCCTGGACAGAAAAATATCCGTTCCCCCCGATCGACAGATCGAGCGCGCCACCCGTCCGCAAAATAGGTCCCGGCTGAATCACCGATCCGATCGAGTTGATCCGGGTTCCGCCCGTTTTGACGTCGGCCTGCGTGGCGTACTGCGCTTTGAATCCCGCCGTGTTCACATTCGCGGTATTATTTGCCGATACCGCCAGTCTGTCCTGCGCCGCGTTGAGGCCGGACAGTGAAAAAACGAACGTCGATGAAATCGTCATGTGCAGATTCTCCATGCCCCGGGCGTGGAAGTCAATTCAATGCGTCCATCCCAGCCGGTCGAATTTAGCCGTGATTTCCTGCGCGGCCAGCGAGTGGCCGGCGGGATTCCAGTGGCCGTCGTGGCGGAAATACAGGCGGTCAGAACCCGGATGGCCGCGGAATGCCGGAAGCAGATCAAGAATGGGAATGGAATCACCGGCCAGTCGTTGTTTGAGGAGAGCGTTCGGGCGCGTGAAGTCCGTGGCGGCGGATTGGAAGTTCACGTAGAAATTTTGCACGAATTGCTGAAGATCATCATAAACCTGGACCTGCGACGGGATGAGGACGATCAGCATTTTTTCTCCGCCGCGGCGGGTGTCCACGTCGAATTTCCGAAAAATATCCGCCGTCACGTCGAAGGCTTCATCCCATATTTTTTGCTCATCCGCCGGCAAATTCGTCAGAAATTGTTCCCAGTCTTTGTTGACTTCCTTGGCTTTCCAAAACCCCATCGATCGCATGAAGCGCGTGATCGACGGCGATTCGCGCATTCGGGCGCGCATCTGCACCGACGCCGAACGTTTGAGAGTCCAGAAATAGGTGTGGTAGAGCCAGTCGGAGTACCAGGGTCTTCGCGTGCTCAAGTTTTGGGAGCGCGAGACCTCGGCGGACGCCACATCCATCGGCAAAAATTCAAGCGAGCCGTTTTTTTTGACAAAATATGGGCGCGGATTGATATGCGACAGCGCCGGGTGGTTGTCCGAAACGTCGTTGTCCATGCAAACCATGACAACCACGATTTCAGGCTCGAATTGCCGGCCGACTTTCTCCCACATTTTGTATTCCTGCGCCGTGCCGAATCCGCCCATGCCCATGTTCAGAGTTTCCCATTTCCCGCCGCGGCCGATCAGAGCGGACTCGACGCGTTTCACGAACGACGACTCGAGCGGGAATCCGCCCTCCGTGAACGAATCGCCGACAAAGAGAATCCGGCGAACGCCGGAAGGACGGGTTGTGTCGTGATCGATGTCGTTAAAACCGAGCGAATTTGTCCATCGGCGGACATGCTGTTCGCCGTGAAGATCGTTGGTCTGGGTGAGCGCGTGGCCGGGCAGGCGCCAGCCATAGTCAAGATCATAGATTTTATCCGGCGTGAAACTGGTCGGATCGGGCAGGGTAAGCCGCAGGACGATTTCGAGAGCGGTGAGTGTGATCAGAATTGACCCCGCGATCAGTCCGATCCGGGCAAAGGTTTTTTTCACCCGCGTTATTTTTTTTCGATCTGTCGCAGGAGGGTTTTTACGAGCGGGCGTTTCGGGTCGAGTTGGATCACGCGACGAAGAGCCTCTTTTGCCAGCGCGTAATTTTTAATTTCGATGTACCGATGAGCGAGATTGTCGTATCGGTCAGCCAGAAATCCGCGTCGATCCAGCTTAGGATGATCCAGCGCACACGGTTTGCCGTCAAAGAGCCGGGTCAACGTCTGCGCGTACGCGAGTCCCGACGTCGGGACCGCCAGACATGCCCGGTGGTCGTAGATATCCTTGTATCCCTGAATGACGTGCGTGCCGACCTCGTGCGCGATGATATGCGCAAGCGCCAGAACTCGGGCCTGCGGCGTCAACTCGCTTGTGTCGCGAAGTTCCGACACGGCCGGAATATCCGTGAACACCGGAAACGTCGAGACGACCGCCTGCGCGCATTCCTCGTCGGCAAACCCGTTGAGAAGCCCGCCGCGGATGAGGCTGTGGGGCGGAGCGTCGGACAACGAATCGTCAATCAGCAGAACGTTTGTAACGATCAGGTTATCCGTAACCGAATCGGGCCAGACCGATTCAAACGCGCGGTCCCAATGCCAGTAACTGTGCTGGATCGGAAATGACGTATTAAAAAACGGAACGCCGCCGGGGGTCCGGATCTTTTTCCAGAGGCGGACCTTGGCGTCATACAACATGAGCATATTGTACGCCGCTTCTTCGTAGGTCGTGATCAGCGGGCGCACGGCCGGCGGCACATACGCTCGCAGGGCGTCCAATGACTGATCCCGGATGATTTCACTCTGGGACCGATAGAATCTCAACACCGTGTCTGTCCCATCGAGGGCATACGGATATTCGTTCCATTGGGCCGGGATCGGAAGACGATTGAAATATCCCGCGAGATAGGAATCGACCGCGACGGTTCGATCAATCTCAAACCGGATGCGCTTGCGATACCAGACCTCGATCCAGTTTGTAGCAATGTCGAGAGCCTGACGAATCGTTTCCTTGGACACCGACGGCAGTCGCGGATCGTTGGCGATCACCACGCGAAACGGTTTGAGGACGCGGGTATCCCGAGGGGGCGTTGAGGCCGGCACGGGCCGGGTGTCCGCCGAAGAATTTCCGGCGAGCGCGATCAGAATCCCCATTGCAAGAAAAAACGCACGGACGACGAATCGACTGGAATTCGACCGGCGCGACGAGTTCACATCAATATGCATGGCGGGAAGCAAATCTCCCCGGCCGACAAACGTCAAGTAAACGTGGCGAATCGCAATTGGCGTGATTCCCACTCAAATCTCCTTTGACGGGCGCCGATAAGATGATAGAGTGGATTCATCTGTAGTGGACAGTTTAGACCAGAGGGGGAGCTTTAATCCGGACCGATATGTCCAAAAAGGCAAAGGCCGCGAAGACTGCGGATAAGAAAGCGGAGAAATCTGTCCCCACCGAGAAATCTTCGGGAGAGACCAAAGCCGCCAAATCCTACGACGCCGACAGCATTCAAGTCCTTGAGGGCCTGGAAGCCGTCCGCCGCCGGCCCGCGATGTATATCGGGACCACCAGTTCCCGGGGTCTTCACCACCTCGTCTACGAGGTCGTCGACAACAGCGTCGACGAGGCGATGGCCGGCCACGCCAAAAACATCCTTGTCACCGTCACGAAAGATCAGATTGTCGAAGTCGAAGACGACGGCCGGGGCATTCCCGTCGCCAAGCACGCCAAATTCAAGGGCAAAAGCGCGCTCGAAGTCGTCATGACCATCCTGCATGCGGGCGGCAAGTTCGACCGGGACAGCTACAAAGTTTCCGGCGGCCTGCACGGCGTTGGCGTGTCCGTCGTCAACGCCCTGTCCGAATGGCTCGAGGTTGAAGTCAAGCGCGAGGGGAAAATTTTTTATCAGAAATACAAGCGCGGCAAACCTGCCGGGGACGTGACAACCAAGGGGACTTTGCCGAAAGGCAAGGAAAAAGAAACGGGCACGACTGTCCGGTTTTTCGCCGACAGCGAAATTTTCGATGAAATAGAATACAAGGTCGACATCATCCGGGCGCGCCTCAAGGAACTGGCCTACCTGAACGCCGGCCTCTCCCTGACGCTCGTCCACGAAAAGGAAAAATTCAAGGAGACCTACAAGTTCGACGGCGGGCTGGCGCAGTTCGTCAAAGACATGACCGCGAACAAGAGCCCTCTGCATTCCAAACCAATCACGTTCGAGAAGGAAAAAGGCGGGGTCAAGGTCGAAGGGGCGTTTCAGTACACCGACACCTACGTCGAGACGTTGTTTTCGTTCGCCAACAACATCAACACGCACGAGGGCGGCACGCACCTCACGGGCGTACGGGGCGCGTTCACGCGCGTCATCAACGATTACGCCCGCAAGAACGATCTCCTGAAAGAAAAAGACGAGCCGCTCGAGGGCGACGACACGCGCGAGGGGTTGTTTGGCGTCGTCCATGTCCTCGTTCCCGAGCCGCAATTTGAAGGCCAGACGAAGACGAAGCTTGGCAATAGCGAGGTCAAGAGCGTCTGCGAGAGCATCTGCGCCGAGGCGCTGCAGACGTATTTCGAGGAAAATCCTCCGATCGCCCGGAAAATATGCGCGAAGGCCATCACCGCTGCACAAGCCCGCATGGCCGCGAAAAAAGCCAAGGAACTCACGCGCAAGAAAAACTCGCTGGACATATCCACCCTGCCCGGAAAACTCGCCGATTGTTCGATCGACGATCCGAAACTTTGCGAGATATTTCTCGTCGAGGGCGATTCGGCCGGCGGATCCGCCAAGCAGGGCCGCAACCGCCAGGATCAGGCCATCCTGCCGCTTCGGGGGAAAATCCTGAACGTCGAAAAGGCGCGCCTCGACAAGATTCTCGGCAACGAGGAAATCCGGACGATTGTCACAGCGCTCGGCGCGGGCGTCGGCCACGAGGAACGTAAAAACGGCGAAGCCAATGGCGGCATGGACATGGAAAAGCTCCGCTACCACAAGGTCATCATCATGACCGACGCCGACGTCGACGGCGCCCACATCCGGACCCTGCTCATGACGCTCTTCTACCGTTACATGCGTCCGCTGATCGAGAAGGGGCACATCTACATCGCCCAGCCGCCCCTCTATGCCGTGAAGTACGAAGGCAAGATCGAGTACGCTTACGACGACGCCGAACTTGATAAAATCAAAAAGCGTCTCAAGGAAAAAAATCTATATATTCAGCGCTACAAGGGTCTGGGCGAAATGAATCCCGACCAACTCTGGGAGACCACGATGGATCCGAACCGCCGCGTTCTTCTGCAGGTCAAACTCGAGGACGAGGTCCAGGCCGAGGAGATCATGTCGATTCTGATGGGCAACGAGGTCGAGCCGCGGCGGATTTTCATTCAGGAAAATTCGAAAGAAGTAACGAATCTTGATGTCTGATTTGAACTGACCATGCCCACGGACGTTCAACAGCACGTCGAGGAAGCGTATTTCGAGGACCAGCTCAAGACTTCCTACATCAATTATGCGATGAGTGTCATCGTCGGGCGCGCCCTGCCCGACGTTCGGGACGGATTCAAGCCGGTCCACCGCCGGATTCTCTACGCGATGTACCACGACCTGTCTTTGCACCACAACAAACGCTACTCCAAATGCGCCGGTGTCGTCGGCGAGGTCCTCAAGCGCTATCACCCGCACGGCGACACCGCCGTCTACGACACGCTCGTGCGGCTCGCGCAGGACTGGGTCATGCGCTACATGCTCGTTGACGGCCAGGGCAATTTCGGATCCATCGACGGAGATCCGCCGGCCGCATACCGATACACCGAGTGCCGGCTCGATCACGTCGCCGACTTTTATCTGAATGACATCGACAAGGAGACAATCGATTTCGGCCCGAATTTCGACGATACGCTCCAGGAACCTCTGATTATCCCGACGCGCCTGCCGAACATGCTCGTCAACGGATCAGCCGGCATCGCCGTCGGCATGGCGACCAACATTCCGCCGCACAATCTGCGCGAGGTCGTGGACGCGATCAGCGCCCTGATCGAGGATCCCGACATCGGCCCGAAGGAGCTAATGAAACACATCAAAGGGCCCGATTTTCCAACCGGCGGCGTGATTTACGGGGCGGAAGGCCTGACCGAAATGTATGAACAGGGCCGCGGCAAGTTCACCGTCCGGGCACGGGCCGTGATCGAGCGGCTCCGCAACGGCAAGGATGCGATCGTCGTGACCGAAATGCCGTTTCAGGTCTCGAAGACCCCGCTCATCGAAAAAATAGCCGATCTCGTCCGCGAGGAAAAACTCAAGGGCATTTCAGCGATGCGTGACGAGTCGGACCGCGACGGCATCCGGCTCGTGATCGAATTGAAGAAAGGCGAGACACCCCAGGTTGTTCTCAACAACCTCTATAAACACACCCAGCTTCAGATTACCTTCGGGGCCATTCTCCTCTGTCTCGTCGACAATCAGCCGCTGATTCTTCCCCTGAAGCGCATCATCGAACACTTCATCCAGTTCCGCAAAGACGTCATCACGCGACGGTGCAAGTTCGAACTTCGCAAGGCTGAAGAGCGGGCGCACATTCTCGAAGGGCTCAAAATCGCGATCGCGCACATCAACGAGGTCGTCAACATCATCAAGAAGTCGAAGGACACCGACGACGCGCGGAAGAAACTGACCAAACGATTCAAACTCTCGGACGTTCAGGCGCAGGCCATCCTCGACATGACCTTGAAACGCCTCACGAGCCTCGAGGTCGATAAGATCGACGACGAACTCAAAGAGCTCAAGGAGCAAATCAAGGATCTCAAGGCGATTTTAGCGAGCGAGAAAAAACTGCTGGGCGTCGTTAAAGACGAGCTTGAGGAAGTCAAAAAATTATTCGGCGACGATCGTCGGACCGAAATCGTCAAGAAGGCTGAAGACTTTTCGGTCGAGGACCTCATCGCCGAGGAGGACGTTGTCGTCACGATTTCGCACGACAGCTACATCAAGCGCATGCCTGTGTCGAGTTACCGGCGACAGCGGCGGGGCGGGCACGGCGTGACGGGGATGAAGACGAAGGAAGAAGACGCCGTCGAGCATCTGTTTGTCGCGTCGACCCACAACTACATCCTGTTTTTCACCGACCAGGGCAAATGTCTCTGGCTGAAAGTCTACGACATTCCGGAAGGATCGCGGACGAGCCGGGGCAAGGCGCTGGCGAATTGTCTGGCGGTCGGCGGGGAGGAGCGCATCACGGCGTTCGTGCCCGTGAAGGAATTCACCGAAGGTTCATTCCTCTTCATGGTGACGAAAACCGGCACCGTCAAGCGCGTTGCGTTACCTGAATTTTCAAATCCCCGTTCCGGCGGCATCCGTGCGATCACGCTTGACGACAAGGATTCCCTCATCGGTGTGAAACTCACTTCCGGCAACGCCGAAGTCATTCTTTCCACGCACGAGGGCATCGCAATCCGCTTCCATGAAAACGACGCGCGCGTGATGGGCCGGGCGGCCGGCGGTGTCCGCGGCATCCGGCTCGGAAAAAATGATTATGTCGTGTCGCTTGCGATGGCCAACAAGGGGTCGGATCTTCTGGCCGTGACCGACAAAGGCTACGGCAAACGCACGCCGCTCGACGAGTACCGCATCCAGTCCCGGGGCGGCAAAGGCATCATCAACATGAAGGCGACAGACCGGAACGGCAAAGTCATCAACGTCCTCGAAGTCAGCGACAAGGACGAGCTTCTCCTCATCACCAAAAAAGGCGTCGTCATGCGCATCCGTGTGAAGGAAGTCCGCGAGTGCAGCCGCAACACCCAGGGCGTCCGCCTCATCAATCTCGATTCCGGCGACTCGCTCGTCGACGTCGCCCGCGTCGTGGAGGAAGAAGCCGACGCGGAATCCCCATCTCCCGAGGAAAAAGAGCCGGAAATCCCGCCGTCAAAAGCCTGATCACTTCAAGACAAAATTTACATCAACCGATAGGTCGTCG
>JAHFCY010000117.1 GCA_023249255.1 Candidatus Lindowiibacteriota bacterium
TCGTCACCGTCGATCTGGCTGCGCCCGTCGTGAAATTCGCCGCGCGTGTATCAGCCGATACCCGGACGTCCATCACTCTGACGGGATCGGTGCTCGATTCGAAGGCGCTCACGGATCTTCGTGTCACGCAAAATTCCGAGACCGTCACCATCATCACGCTCGGCTCGGACAGCAAGTCTTTTTCGTTCAGCGTGGACGTGTCGCTTGTGAGCGGAAAAAATCAGTTTGTGGTCAAGGCAACCGATGCGACAGGCCAGTCCGGCGCCGACACGCTGAACATTACAAAATCGAGCGAGCTAAAAATGGCGGCGGGAGGGACTCTGATCACATTTCCGCGGGACACCAAAAGCGACACATGGGTCGGCGCTGTCTATTTTTCGGATACCACAGCAACACCGGTCGATATTCCCATCTACAACTCCGCGCTGGGAACTTACGGCGATCAGTGGACGATGACGATCCAGCCGAAGGACACCGGCGTGATCCTGCAGATTCAACGGCCGCCCGACACGATGGATTTGAAATTGGGAGAGAGCCATCTTAAGCGATCCGGCCTGGCCTACACGATTTTTGAATTCAAACTGTTGGATACGGCAGGCGATCAAAACATCGGCGGCACGGCGGCACGGTTTTCGTCTGTAACGCTGGGACTGACGCCGGCGACGGCCACACTGGCCGGCGGCGTTTCGGTCAACGACCTCAAATTATTCACCCTGAACGAACAGACCGGCGCGTGGGAGCAGGTGGGCAGCAGCGGATATGACGCCGCCAGCGGACAGGTCAAGGCCACGCTGTCACACCTGTCGTTCTACGCCGTCTTCCCGGACACGTCGAAAGCAGTTCTGACTCATCTCAACGACGTCATCGTCTATCCGAACCCATTTGTTCCAAACGACGGCATCGCCGAAAACGGCCGTTGGGTCGTGGCCGGAAATTTTTCAACCGGCGTCATCATCGACAACCTGACCGACGACGTCTCGCTCAGTATTTTCACGATCGGTGGCCGGAAAATTTTTGAACAGCGCGTCCAGAACGCCGGTCGGGTCCAGTGGGACGCGGCAAACAATTCCGGGGACAAAGTGGCAAGCGGGCTGTACCTGATCGTCGTCAAGGACATGAAAGGCCGCGGCACGGCCGTCCGAAGATTGGCGGTGGTCAAATGAACATGGGGAAGATGGAAGAAGACGGAAGAAGGCGGGAGAAGGCGGGAGAAGTTGGAAGGGGGCTGAAGACAATTCTTCAGTCCTTCTCCAATCCTTCTTCAGTCCTTCTCCAATCCTTCTTCAGACTTCTCCTGCCTGTTGCCTGTTGCCTGTTGCCTTCCGGTATTTCATGGGCTGAATCGACCGGAAGCACGGCGGCGGAATTTCTCAAAATCGGTGTCAGCCCCCGCGCCATGGCGCTGGGATCATCCTATACGGCGCTGGTCGACGACGCCTACAGCCTGCACTGGAATCCGGCGGGACTGACCCGGATCAAACACTGCAAGGCCGATTTTCAAGTCAACAGTTATATTCAGTCCATCGACCAGCACTATCTCGCGATCGGGTATCGATACAACAAAACCGACGCGTTCGGGCTTGGCGTCAACATGCTGCAATCGACCGGCATCCCGCGGACAACGGTTTCGCCGGCCGGCGTGGTTTCGACCGTCGGGACGTTTGGCGTGCGCGACATGGCGTTCTCTCTCGGCTACGCGCGGGACGTCACCGGATGGCTGTCCGCCGGCGCGACCGCGAAATGGATATCGTCGGCCATCGCCTCGTACAGCGCCGACGCGTACGCGTTCGACGCGGGCGTTCAGGCCATGCCTTTTTCGTTTCTGTCGCTTGGCATCGCGGTCCAGAATTTCGGACATGGGATGAAATATCTCACCACGCGCGATCCTCTGCCGCTTCTCATGCGGTTCGGCGCGGCCGGATATCTCCTTCGGAACCGGTCGTTGATTCTGACGATGGATGCCCATCAGGCGCGCGGCGATCTCTTGTATTTTGGATTTGGCTGTGAGTACACTCTCGCCCTGATGCACAACCGCTACTCGTTCCGGATCGGATATACCAGCGCCAACGCGGACGTCGACCGCGGGCTGACATTCGGATTCGGCATGAAACTCGGCCGGTGGCTGGGATTCGATTACGCGTTTGTTCCGTTCGGCGTTCTCGGCGACGCCCATCGATACAGTATGAGCGTGGATTTCTGACATGGTTCGATACCGCGGCGAAAAAACCGGATCCGGCGTTCCGCTCGGCGGCATCGGCACCGGGAAGATCGAAATTCTTCCGAACGGCGGTTTCCACAGCGTCACCGTCCAAAATAACTGCAACGCCCCGTTTCAAAATCCCACCTCCGGCGCGGGACCGCTGACCCAGGGAATTTACGGATTTCATTTCGGCCTTTACACGGAAAGGCGCAACCGGCGGGGGGCGTGGATTCTCCAGACCGAACGCATGCGAAATTATTCGAGGGTGGACCGGATCGACTACGAGGGGATGTGGCCGAAGGCCGCGCTGACGTATCACAAGCGCGGATGGACGGTGGAGGTTCGGCTTGAGGCGATGGGTCCGATCCGCTCGAACGATATGGACGGCAGTGCGAGGCCCGGAGCGCTTTTCCGATTTTTCGTCACGAACCGATCGAAAGATTCGATCCGGGTGGGTCTTCTGGGAATGGTTCGAAACATCGTCGGGGCAGACGAAATCGGTCGCGTCAACCGTCTCGAAAAAAATCCGCGGGCCGTCAGTATTGTCTGTACGGCTGAAAATCCGTATCCCGGCGATCCGACGTGGGGCGAAACCGCGTTGACCGTGCCGCGGGAAGGGCACGTGAGTTGGATCCGGCAATGGAACATGCAGACTTCAAATTTTCGATTGGATTCCGACTGCGTCGATCTTCGGCCGTTTACACACTTTCAAAAAAACGGCAGTCTGCCAAACGACGAATCGGCATTCGTCCAGCGCGGAGGCGGCGCCACGCTCGGCGGCGCGCTGGCGACTCGAAAATCCGTGCGGCCGGGCCGGACGGAGACATTTGATTTCGTTTTGTCGTGGCATTATCCGGTTCACCATGCCGGCCATCACTATGAGCGGCGGTTCCGCACCGCCACCGCCGTCGCGCGGTCATTCCTGAATGATCGCAAGCGGCTCCTGACAACCTGCGATCGCTGGCAGAAACCGATTCTCGATGCCGATCTTCCGGCGTGGCTCAAGGACGCGCTCTGGAACAACCTCTATGTCCTCACGAGCACGACGTGGTGGGACCGCAATGGCAATTTCGCGTTTTACGAGGCTCCGGTCATCTGTCCCCTCATGGGAACGCTCGATGTCCGCTACTACGCCACCGTCCCGTTTGTCCGCATGTTTCCCGACCTCGAAAAAAATGAGCTTCATCAGTTCGCCCTCGCCCAGCGGTCCGGCGGATACATTCCGCACGACCTCGGCCGAAACCGGCTCGACAATCCCAACGACGGAACAACGCATTATCCGTGGAAAGATCTCAATCCCAAATTCGTCCTTCAGGTCTACCGCGACGTTTTGTGGCTCAAAGATCGGGCGTTTCTCAATCAGATGTACAGTTCGGCCAAAAAGGCCATGCTGTGGAGTCTGGGCACCGACAAAAACGGAGACTGTCTGCCGGACAACGAAGGCGCGGACCAGACCTACGACGTCTGGGAATTTTTCGGTACGAATTCCTACACGTCATCGATTTTTCTGGCGTCGCTTCGCGCGTTCGAAGAGCTGGCACAGCTGAAAGGCGATCGTTCGATGATCCGGCTCTGCCGGCAGTGGTTCGAAAAAGGCCGGCGAAGTTTCGTGGACCAATTGTGGAACGGCCGATATTACGTAGCGGGATGGAGCAAGGGCAAAACATATCCGGCCTGCATCGCCGGCCAGCTCAACGGCCAGTGGGTCGCGCACCTCCTCGGCCTTGGATATCTTCTTCCGCCGGACCAGGTCCGATCGGCGGTGAAATCGATTCTGCGGCTGAACGGCCGCGATTCCAGGTACGGCGTGACCAACAGCGTTTTTCCGGACGGCCGGCGCGACACATCCAACGCCCATTCCTCCGGCATCTGGCCCGGCGAAAGTTACGCAGTGGCGGCGCTGGCAATCTACGAAGGATTCGTCACTGAAGGCCTCGCCATCGCGAAAAAAACCTGGGCCAACATGACCGACGTTCAGAAAAATCCCTGGAACCAGCCCGACGTGATCCACTCGTCTGACGGCAAATTCGGATTCGGCGACTTTTACATGCGCAACATGGCCGTTTGGGCCGTGGCCGAAGCGCTGGCCGCGACCCGCCCGCCGATCCGCCGCGCGCTCGACTCCGTTTATTACTATAAGTAAGTAAAGCCCTCCTTCCACTCTACCGATAATTAAATAAAGAACTCTCGGGGGGAATCTCTGTGTTCAGATGCTGGCCGCTCGCAGTCCGAACTTTGTTTGCCATTCTTGCCATGGCCGTCCTGGCCGAGGGCGCCGTCATCGACAACATGGATGACGCGGCGCTCTGGGACCAGAAAACGACCGACGGCACCGCCACGCTCACGGTCAGCAGTGTGACCGGATACGCGGGCAAGGCTCTCGAAGGCGCGTATGATTTCAAAACCGGCAACTACGTGGTGTTCGGGCGGAAATTCGCGACCATTGACCTATCGGCCGGCGACGCCCTCACGTTTTTCTACAAAGGCACAGGCTCCAAAAACAGCATCGAAGTCAAAATCCAGGACAGCGGCGGAGACTGGTTCATCAAAGTCCTGACCGACGTGTCCGACACGCCCGACTGGACTCGGGCCGTCCTCAAATTGAAAACCGATTTCACGTTCGCGTTCATGGAGGGCACAAGCGGCGATTCGAAACTGGCGACCTCGGCCATCAAAAAAATCAGCATCGGCGTCACCAAAAGCGCCGGGGGAACCGGGACCCTGCTCGTCGACGACATGTCCGGCTACCAATCCACGGCCGACACCGTCGTCGTCGACATCGACAATCACGATGACGGCGCAACACCCAACATTTTGGGCGGAAGCACAGCCGGGACGTACATCGACGGCGCCGCCACCGTTACGACAACCTACGACAACCGCGCGGCCGATCAGCCCGACACCGGGACGTTTTCCCTGCGGCTCGATTTCGTCAAAACAGCCACGATTTTCTCAGCCGCCTGGGTAGAGGTCCTCGGTAATTTCCTCGACTTGAGTTCCTGTACAGAACTCATCTTCGACATCCGCGGCGCGGTAGGCGGCGAAGCACTGGCAGTCGGTCTCAGAAGCGTCAGTTCGGAATATCTGGTTTCGCTGAGTTCCTATCTCACCAGCGGCGTCACAACGTCATGGCAGAAAGCCCGCATTCCGCTTAGTGCCTTTTCCGGCATTGACAAATCTGCGCTCGCCAATATGACGATCTGGTTTCAAGCAACCTCCGCCGGCTCCAACGCGTACAGCCTGACGGCGAACGGCGACACCCGGACCATCTGGATCGACAACATCAGGGGATTCAAAGCGCCATACACCACGCCGGTGCTGCTTCAAATGGTCGACAGTTTCGAATCGCCCGTCTCCGTATCCGGCTGGAGCACCTCAACCGGCGGCGACGCCACCCTGAACATCGACCGCGCAACCGGCAAGACCGGCAAGGCGTTTCAACTTACGTACGCATTCAATTCCGGGACCTACGCCATCATGGAACGCAAGGTCACGTTCAATGTCCTTCAAGGATCGGCGTTCGAATTTTTAGTCAAGGGAACGGGCGGCGGGAACAATCTGGAATTCAAAGTCAAAGACGGCGACGGCACGACGTTCTACAAAGTCCTCAACAAAGTCACGAACACGAGCGGGGCGTGGACCACCATCAACGTGCCATACACCGAACTATCGTTTGTTTCATCCGGCACGGACGATTATCTCAATCTCGGCGACATTGCCGAGGTTGATTATGCGGCCACCAAAGTCGCCGGCCAGACAACCAGCGGCACGGTCGACATCGACGGACTGTCTTACGTTTCCGCCTCGTCTCTCAACGCGACGCAATCGCAATCCAGCGGCGTCATCGAGGGACTCGCCGTCAAAAGCAATCCCGTCAGCCCCAACGGCGACGGGATCGATGACGAAGTCACCTTTCAATATACTCTGCGGGAATCTTCCGTCGTAACACTCGGCATTTACGATCTTCAGGGCAGGCTCGTCCGGCAGGTGTTCGGCGGCGCCCAGGCGGCCGGCAGTCAAAGCATGTCCTGGGACGTCTATGACCGTGCGGGCAGGCTCTGCCGAAACGGCCTCTGCGTGTTTCGTCTTGAAGCCAAGAGCACGATCGGCTCCGGCGTGTCCGACATCCGAAATCTCATTGCCGTCGTGCGGTGAACATCTCGACGAATCGCATTTTCTTATTCTGTCTGTGCCTGTGTGTGTCCGTGTGTGTCTGTGTGTGGTTACAGGTTTTCACACACGAAGCGCACGCGGCCGCATTCGAGACGCTGAACGTCGGCGCTCGGCCCACGGGAATGGGCGGCGCTTACGTGGCCGTCGCCGATGATGGCCTGGCCGCTTTTTACAATCCCGCCGGATTGACCTCGCTCAAAAGGCGCCGGGTCGAATCGTCCTACACAGACCATTTCAATCTCGGTCTCATCAACCGGAATTTCCTGGCCTATGCCCAGCCCAAGATCGGACGGGGCGCCATGGCGGTGAGCATGAACAATCTTTCGACCTCCCAGAAAGTCCGGTTCATCGACTATTCCGAAAATACATTCGGATTTTCTTTCGCCTATCCGGTCTGGCGCGGCCTTTCGGCCGGCGCCACGCTCAAATATTTCTGGGTCAATTACGACAAACGCGCGACCGGATATGGATACGACCTTGCCCTGCTTCTGCGCCTGGCCGGCGATTACAAATTCGGCATTCTCATGCGGAACGCCAATCATCCGAATATCCGATGGCAAACGCAGGCGACGGACCGCCTTCCCACCGAATGGGAAATCGGTGTGTCCGGCTCGATCGGCCGGCATGGCATCGTCTCGTTTCAATGGGACCGCAGTTCCGAGTCACGGGAAAATTCCCTCCTGAAATTCGGCGGCGAATTCTGGGTCAATGACCGTCGCGCGGCCACGCGAGCCGGCATCCGGGGCGGCCTCATCCTCGATTCGAACCAGGACTGGATCTACACCGCGGGCATGAGCGTCGTCATCAAGGCTCTGGAATTTTCCTACGGCGTACGGTTCCATTTCGATCTGGACGCCGAACACACGTTCTCCCTCAATTTCGGATTCTGATGATAAACCTCATCATCGCCGCCCTGCTCTGGATCGGAATCATCGGCGGGAGCGCCCAGGCGGCCCTTCTCATCGATGATTTCAACAGCGGCGCGGATCAAAATCCCGCAGGTGGATCCTCGTTCGTGCTTCACGACAACACCTACGGCTCGACGCTCTCCTACGACTGCGTGTCCGATCCGGCATTCCGATTCGGCGATGACGGCCGGATCCTCCGCCTTCGGTATGACATGAAAATGCCCAAAGGATGGGCCGCGTGGGGCATGGAGTTGAATGGACTCGACATTCACGATTACGATCTTCTTCGCCTGCGCGTCCGGGGGTCGGATGCCCGCGCGGAATCGTTCACGGTACTCTTGAAGGACATGCAGGGAAATCTGTTCAGCCTCTGGACGGGCCGGTTGGTCATGCCGCGGCAGGAGGACGGCTGGCTCATTGTTGAAATCCCGATTGAGCGAAAACAAAAAACTGATTTCTCGCGGCTCGACACGCTGATGATCTCATTCGATCCGTCGGACGGGCAAGGATATCTTCTCGTCGATGATATCGAGATGTACCGGCGGAACGGATCACCGGAACCGGCGAACGTCGCCGGACCTTCCGCCGCCGAAACACGATATGCCGAAACGCCGGTCATGATAGCGGAGGCCATAACAAAACAGGACCCAACTATTATGGGCGATTTCGGTCCGGCGTCATACAGCCGGGCAGCGCAGGCCGCGGATTTCGATCCATCAACACACATCCTGGCGGCGCAAGCCGAGACTCAGCCGGAACCGACGCCGGCTGTGCCGACATCTTCGAGCCCTGATGCGCCAACCCCCGAAACGCTTTCACGGACGCAGACGACGGATACGGCGGGGGGCCGGCCAAAAATTCTCCCGGGACCGGGACCTCTCTTCACCGCAAAACCGGCGCCAATCCCGACGGCGACCTACGCACCGCCGCCGCTGACCAAAATGGAAATCAAACCCAGGCCGGCAGGATCCACATCCACAGGTGATCCCGAGAAATTTCTTGTTTTCGACGGCATGGACAATCCCAAAGACTGGCAGATCGAAGGAGAGCAGGGAACAAAGTTGGACGTCACGACGGTCGGCGGCATGAAGGGCAAAGCTCTGGATCTCACCTACGCATTCGGTTCTGGCGGGTGGGTTCAAATCGTCAGCAGAAAACCAACCATGGACATGACCCGGGTGGACGCCATACGTCTGCGGATCAAGCCGGTCAGGGGAACGATCAATCTCGAAATCAAAATCACGGATGACGATTGGTCGGCATTCGGAAAAAAATACGAGGACCTCGAGGCCGACGGGGAATGGACGACGTTGACCATTCCCATGCAGGAGTTCACCTACTGGTGGGGCGGCGATAACAAACTCGATCTGAAAAACATCCGCGGGTTCTACATCGCCATCACAAAAATTTCCGATAAAGAAGGCGAACTCATGCTGGACAATCTTGAATATCATCTTGCGCCCGACGCCGCGGCCGCATCGACGGGAGCGGGAAACAAAATCCTCATCGACAGTTTCGAGCGCAGTATTCCCGAAAACGCCTATCAACCGCTGACCGGCGACAAATCCGTGCTCAAACTCGAATCGGTCCGGGACGCGCACGACGGCAACTATTCCATGCGGTTCGAGTACACGCTGGAGACCTCGCGCGGCATCCCGACCTACGTCGGCGCCCATAGTTCTTTCGCGGCGCCCCTGGACTGGACCGGCGTCGACGACGTGAACATCTGGGTGAAAGGCAACGGTTCGACAAACCTCTTTCGAATCAACCTCATCGACCGCGACGAGGAAGTCTGGAGTTACACCGACGGCCATATTCTCCGGTCCGGAACGTGGGAGCGGCTGTCCATCCCGATTTCCGCGTTCAAACTTCCGGCGGACGCCACGGCGCGGAACCGTACGTTCGATGTCGACGAGATCAACCGCATCGAACTCATGGTCTACGGCGACCGGACCGAAAAATTCACCGGCACCGTCTGGGCCGACGAATTGTACGTCACAGGAAAAAATCTCAAACCCGACAAAGTCGGTCCGGCGGAACTTCGGCGGGGGATTGCGATCGAAGCGCCCCAGTTGGCGGCCTCATTCAACTTCGGCATGACGAATTTCGCCGAGTTCCTCGCCGATCCGGAGGAGGGCCAGAAGGTCAACCACTATGGAAAAATTCTTCTGGACGGCCAGTTGTCCAAATATTCGACCCGGCTCGAAATCGCGTCGGACGCGCAGGACTACGGGTCATCGACGTTTTTCGATACGGGGGGCCTCCTCAACCAGGACAATCCCCGAATCGTGCTGGTCAACAGTCAGGTGAACGTCAAGGATATTCATCCGAACCTCCGCCTTCTGACGCTCGGCTATCTCTGGATCGACTTCGGCCGCTGGGCGTTCTCGCCGCAGTGGGGAAGCAAGGGAATCAAGGCCGAGGGATCGTTTGGACCGGTCGCGTATGAGGGATTCGTCATCAAAAAACGATACGACGCCTTCGCGACGGGTACGCGAATCACCGTCCCCAACGGCCCCTGGCTCTTTCAGGGCACGATGGTCTATGACGACCAGTACGCGCAGTACACGGGATCGACGATTTCGGGAAACAATCTCGTCGCGGGAACATCAAACCGCCTGCGCATGCTT
>JAHFCY010000302.1 GCA_023249255.1 Candidatus Lindowiibacteriota bacterium
CTGGAAATCCGGGATTTTCCTCCAGTATGTGTTGCCCTTCCGGTCCATCAGTTTGAACTCAAGCGTGATTTGCCGGCTTCCGCGGCCTTTGATGTAGAAGGAGAACTCATAATTATCGGGAAGCGTAATGGAAACGTCACGCCCGGCTATGGCATATCCCCGGGCCTTGGAGAAATCAAAGCGCATCGCCATGCACTTGCCGCGGACGCCCTCCTCCGCCGCGAGTCGAAGCCCCACGCCGTCGGCCGCCGCGGGCTTCCATGCGCCGATGTCATCGAGTTCGTCAGAAAAGATGGGTGAAACGGACTCTGAAAAAGCAGAGAATGTGAACACGAACAAAGACAGGACACCGAATGACCATGCAAAGCATTTTGTTTTTTTCATTTGATACTCACCTACCATGGGATAAAATCTGTTGCAACTCTGTCAAACTCACAGTACTTCAATCAGCGACCACCGAAAAATGCAACTGAATCCTTCGAAAAACTAGCCAAACTACTGTAGAGGCGCCGATCGGTGTTGCGTCGTGCGCGATGGAACCGCCATGGGACGGCCGTTCTGTCCGAGATCTGGATCGACGTAGACCGTGCCGACCTTCTCCCGTTCCCAATACGCGGACTTTGCCGCCTCCGTTCCCCGGCGGGTCATGCGGTAATAATAAAACGTGATCCGCACCTCGCGCGGCGGGTAGCCGTTCAGCGGATCGCCCGTGAAATGACGAAGCGCAAGGTTCGGCGCGGCCAGAATTTGCAGGCAGAGTTTGCCCACGTACGCAGGCAACATGGCGGGCGACACGGACGCGTCGGGATACGGCCTTTCGTTGTTCTGCCAGCGCAACGGATATCGTTCAAACCATAACCGAAAATCGACGCGGGGATGATGCGGCGCGACAAACGGCGGTGGACGGCGAAGATCGCCGGCTTTGCAGGGGAATTCGTATTCAACCCACGTGTCTCCGTCCGGGCTTGCCTCGAACACCATTTCATACCGGATCGGATCGATTGGACCGAATAAATGATATTTGCTGGAAATGTGCGTCGCGCGGATGTAACGGTCATACTTGGCGAGAACCGTTTGATACGCGGCGCGGCCGCCGGCTAACATCATGAATTCGACAATCGAAGCAAAAATCAGCACCGCGGCAATCGGATACATCCACCGGGAAGGCCGTCGGGGAACATCTGAAATATCGGGCGGCCGGCCACGGATTGCCGGAATCCATCGGAACGCGGCAAGAATGTCCCGATCGGTCAGGAGAAACAGATGAAGGCAGAGGGTGTTGTAATTGAAAATCCCGTAGTTGGCGGTGAGAATGATCGCGATCTGAAACGCGCTGAAGATCGCGAAACCGATGCGGCGCGGCCATGCGCCGGAAAAAATTAACGCAGGCCCGAGAAGTTCAATGGCCAGCGTCGCGCCGGTTTCGAATTGGTGCCAGCTGTCGGGCAGGGCGTGCGCATACCAGCCGAGTAGAGTCGGGATCGGCGCGGTTTCGTAGTATCTGCGCATCGCGTCGAGCGTCGCCCATGTGTCCGGCCCCCAGAATAGTTTTGCCAATCCCGATTCGATATAGAGCCGAAACAACAGCCACTGAAAAAGCCAGATCGTCAGAGTGTCGGCCCCGCGCGTCCAGCGGCGGAAACAAAATCCGCTGTTGGGCAGAAGCATTGCGAGAAACGTCGTTTCAAGAATCAGGTAATCCCATTGAAATGAATATAATTCCTGCCCGACCTCGATGTAGGAACCGTAGAGAACAAACATCGCGGCAAAACAGGTACGCGACTGAAATCCACCGATGGTCAGGATCGCGAGGATCACGCCAAGCCACGCGCCGCCGATCAGCCACGCATCCCCGGGAATCCACAAAAACACGCTCGGACACTCGAGAAGTTTGTCCCACACCGTCCATCCGGCATGAGCGTGAATTTGGCGGACATAGTCCTGAACGGGCAGTAGCCCGTCACTGCCCAGACAACGCTGAACCTGCGCGGCCAGCGATCCGAAATTGCAGAGATGAACAACGCCGAGAAGACGAATAAACCATTTCGTCACCAGACGCCGATCGCCCGGTTCAGGCGCGGCGGGAGACGGCGAATTTTCTTCAGCGTTCATACTGCGGAGAAAGGATTGCGTCGAAGCAAGTGGTGGAACAAGCCGCTGAAGACGAGGTGGGCGCCGGCGGCCACATAAAAAATGCTCGCCAATCCCATCCGTTGCGCCAGAATGCCGCTGCCGGCCGTGGCAAGGACGATCGATGTGCAACAGACCAGATAAATCACGGCCGTCAGCTTCCCCTCAAATCCCACAGCGCGTCGGGCGGCGAATGCAAACAAGGATGGCCAGCCGGGACCTTCACAGAATCCGGCGGCAAAAAGGGAAACGCACAAAATCCATTCGCGACTGCTCGCGATAAACATTCCCATCGAGCAGACATGGATGATCGCCAGAATCCTGCAGGCACGCGGCGAAATCTCGGCCGGCCAGCGGATCGAACAGTACACGCGGCCGACTATCAGCCCGGCCAGAAAGACGGCGTAAACCAATTTCGAAGCGGCCGGAGTCCATTGGCGATCCTGCTCAAAATAGGCGGGGAGCCACGTGATGAGAACCATTTCGGCCATCATGTAAGACAAAAACCCGAAGTAGACCGTGGGAAACGGGCGGGCAAAAATAAACCTGTTTTGGGGGGCGGATCCGGCGGATTTCGAGGCCGGTGCGATCCGTTCCGGCGGCCTGTAAATTGCCGCCAGCGCGAAAAACGCAATACCGAGCGCCACATAACTCAATTTCCAGAATGCCGTGAGCGCGTACATTGAAATAAACACGCCGATCAGTCGAGCCAGGCTGTGATTTGCATGCAACCGGTTGAGTGACCGGTTGGGCGATCCCGATCCGTCTTGTGTGACCAGAATATTCCCGATGATCAGCGCGCCGATTCCGAGAGAGGACAGAATAAATCCCGAAAGCGTCGCGAAGGGATGGGATGCCGCAAAAACGGATAGGCCCGCGCCCGACAACGCCAGACAGCCGAGATAAACTTTTCCGGCCCCAACCCGGTCCGCCAGAACGCCGGCGACCGCGCCACCCACCGCCGTGAGAACGGAAAACAGGCTCAGCCAGATGGAAACCTGCTCGTGATTCAACTCGAAAGCTCGCTCATACGACACCACGTCCGCCTGCATAAGCCCGCCCGTCAACATGCCCGACAGGGCGAATCCGGCAGTCACCAGAACCGCTGACGATCTCCACGTTGAAGATTTCATGCGGCCAAAGTTAGCATAAAGTCATAGAAGATGAACGCGGACGAATTGCGTGAGCTGTTGATGACCCGATTACATGCACAACGGGTGGATGTTGAAGACGAGAGCGACCAGCATCGCGGCCACACAGGAAGCCTTCAAGGCGGCCACTACCGGGTCACAATCGTGGCGGCCGGATTTGCGTCGAAATCCGCGATGGAACGGCATCGCATGGTTTATGCGGCTCTCGAAAGTGAAATGGGCCGGACCATT
>JAHFCY010000303.1 GCA_023249255.1 Candidatus Lindowiibacteriota bacterium
TACGCTGGCGCTGGTGAAATGGCCGGTGCCGGCCAGGCTGTTTTTATACGTGACGTTCTTCTGTCTCATGGCCATCTGGGGAAATTTCGAAGAACGACAGTTCATCTATTTCCAGTTTTAGCCGTATGCCATGAAAAAAATCCTCGGACAGGCCGGGCTCGTTCTGTTTTACATCCTCTTCATCTGCGCCTCGGGCGAAGTTCTCATCCGGACCATTTCGAAATTCAAACTCATGTACAACGTCGAGATGCTCAAATACGTCACGACATTCCAGACGCGCTCGGACGACCCCGCCCTCACGCATGTCCACCGCCCGAACGTCAGCGCCAGATTCATGGGCGTGCAGGTCACGCTGAATTCGATGGGGCACCGTTCGAAGGAAATTCAATTTCCAAAATCCACAAACGAAAAACGGATCATGGCGGTCGGCAGTTCCGTCACGATGGGATGGGGCGTGCCGCAAGACCAGGTCTTCACCGCGCTCGTCGAATCCAGGCTGAATCAGGACCGCAAAGACAGCGGAGCGCTCTACACGGCAGTCAACGCCGGGATCGCCAATTTCAACACCGTCCACCAAGCCGCGCTGTTCGGACAGCAGGCCGACCGCGTCCAGCCGGATCTGCTCGTCGTCAACTATTTCCTGACCGACGCCGATCCGATTCCGCGGCAGAAGGACAATCCGCTTCTGAAACGTTCCCTGTTTTTCGGATTTCTCTATCAGAAATGGGAGGGCCTTCGCGCGTCGCCGTCCGGAAAATCTCCCGGCGACCATTATCGTGAACTCTACACGGACGGCAATCCCGATTGGGAGCTGAGCAAAGAGGGAATCCGGCAGATGAAGGATCTCTGCGCGGCGAGAAAGATCAAGATGGTCATCTTGATCACGCCCAATCCGCATAATCTTGCCAAGGACAGCCCCTATCCGGCCATTTATGAAAAAATGGCGGCGACGTTTCAGGGAATGGGAATCGACGTCATCAATACCTATCCGGCATTTTACGAACAATACGGTCAGAATCCGAGTCAGTTGTGGGTTGCGGTCGGCGATCCGCATCCAAACGCGAACGGCCACCGCGTCATGGCCGACGAGTTGTACAGATATTTGACGACCCATGCAATTTAATTCTCCGGGAGGAGATGGTAAAGAGAAACGAATCATGGCCAAGTGGAAAAGGACACTGCTGATTTTGCTGGGAATTGTGGTGATTCTCGTGATCGTCATTGTGGCCCTCGCGTTTTTCTCGGGCCAGCCTTTCCAGTACCCGGCTTTCATGTGAGCCGGCACGGATGAACGCCCGGCTCAGCATCGACCGGTCGCACGGCTGGAGATATTTTTTCACGCGGTGCGGCTCGGTTCTCGCCGTCGTGCTGATCGCCGACGTTTGTGTCGGCCTCTATTTCAAGCCCATCTGGATCCGGTCCACGGCACAGCGCATTTTGGAATTCTGCCAGTCACCGGCGGAGCCGCGCATCGTGATCCTCGGATCGTCGCGGCCCCGCGAAAACATCGACCCGGCGTATCTGGGCCGGCGCATGCGGGAACTCAACTACCCTTACCGTGTCTACAACATGGCGTTCACCGGAGGCGGAGCGGTCAAAGTCGAAAGCATGCTTCAGCGTGGAATCCGGCCGACGATCAGCCGTGAGATCGCTATTCAGCCTGCGCATCTTTTTCTGATCGACATTGGCGATTTTGAAATCGACCACCGCTACCAGAACCGGGCGGACAACTACGACAAAATATTCGACTGGGTGGCACGGTATCCGGATCTTAAAGGATGGGGATGGTTCCGGGACGCCCTGCGTCGCGGCCTTGATGCATATGAGCGGACGTTGCTCCAGCAGGCGGCAGATCCGATCTACGATATCTCGGCGCTGAGGCGGTTCAGCCTCGACTGGTCCAAAAAAGAGGAGGCGCGCAAGACCGCGCGCAAAATTGTGTTCTATCCGATTTTTCGCGGCAAGATTCCGCCCAAACTCCTCAATCCCCAGCCGCAGGTTCCGCGGTATCTGAAAGACTATGAAGTCGGAGACACGCAAATGGCCGCGCTGGTGCATCTCGTTCAGGCCATCCGTGAAATCGGATCCGTTCCGATCCTGATCTCCGTGCCCGAGGCCGAATGGCGCAGGGAATTTCAGGATACCGACATGGAGATAAAATTTCACGACGCGATGAACCGCTTTTCGCGGGACAACCACGTTTTGTTCGTCCCGATCGGCAACGCCGACGCGGGCCTGACCGATGACGATTTCTTTGACGATCTGCACATGAAACGCGGGAGCCGGTCGAAACTAACCGAAGCGATTCTGAACAAAGCCATTCTGCCGGCGATTCGGGCGGCGGGCAAATCATGAATTTCGCAAACCTCGAATATCTGCTTTTTTTCCCGGTTGTCTGGGTCCTGTCCCTGCTGCTTCACGGCCGGGCGCACCTCTGGATGCTGGTTCTTGCCGGTTTCGTTTTTTACGGCGCGGGGAGTCCGCCGTGCTCGCTCCTGATCCTGCTTGTGGCATTCACCGATTACGCGGCGGCGATCCGGATTTCAAATTCGCCGGCGGACGGCACGCGCAAGGCCTGGCTCGGAATCAGCGCCGCCGTCAACGTCGGGCTGTTGCTCTATTTTAAATTCGCGGCGCGGCCGGGCGCGAATCCCGATTCGCTGATGGCCGCCGTGGTTCCCATCGGCCTCTCGTTTTTCACGCTATCGAGTTTGAGCTATACGCTGGACGTCTACGCAGGCCGGCTGGCACCCACGCGGTCGTTTTTGAATTATGTCTGTTGCGTCTCATTTTTTCCGAAGCTGATCGCCGGACCGATCGTTCGCGCGGGAGAATTTCTGCCGCAAATCGAATCCGGGCGGAAACTGGACGGCGCGCGGGCGGCCGACGGCGTCCGGCTGTTTTTCCGCGGGTTTGTCAAAAAAGTTCTCGTGGCCGACACGCTGAAAACCATGCTGGTCGACGCCGTTTTCATGGAGCCCGGCCGGTACGGCACGTTTACGGTGTGGCTGGGTCTGATTGGATATGCCGCGCAGATTTACTGCGATTTCTCCGGTTACATTGACATGGCGCGGGGATCGGCGAAACTTCTCGGATTCGATCTGCCGATGAATTTCAATTTCCCTTATCTCGCCCGAAATCCGCTGGACTTCTGGAGCCGATGGAACATCACGTTGACGGCGTGGTTCAAGGACTACGTATACACACCGATCGCAGGCACGGAATGTGCGGGTCGGGCGGCCACGGCAGTGGTAATCGCATTTGCGGCCGGCGGGATCTGGCACGGCGCGAGATGGACGTGTCTGGCATTCGGATTATTTCACGCCTGCTGGGTTCTGATTCACGCGGGATACCGCAGCGCCGTCCAACGAAGCGACACGCCGGCGTGGGCATACAATCCGCTCTATTCCGTTTTCTCCTGGGCCGTGACGTTTGTTCTGGTTTTGATCGGTCTCGTCCTGTTGCGAGCGCCTTCGGCTGCGGCGTCCATTGTGTTTTTGAAAGCCCTG
>JAHFCY010000304.1 GCA_023249255.1 Candidatus Lindowiibacteriota bacterium
GGCGTATTTCTGTTTTATCCGATTTTCTATTCGCTGATTTTAAGTTTTCAGCGAAACACCATCTACTCCGATTTCTACAATGTCTTTGCCGACATGCAGTGGGTCGGATTCGACAATTACAGAGTGCTTCTCAAGGACCCCGAATTCTGGTGGTCCCTGCTCATGACGTTTTATTACGCGTGCCTGACGATCCCGTGCGGCATCTCGATGGCCTTGCTGTTGGCGCTGGTTCTCTCAAACCGCCTGCCGGGCCGGTCATTTTTTCGCAGCGCGTTTTTTCTGCCCAACGTTCTGGACATGCTCGTCATCGGCATCATCTGGACGCTGATCTACGCGCCGAAGTTCGGCGTGCTGGCGATTGCGTTCAAGGCGATGGATCTGGGCGCCTGGGCCGACCGGGGACTTCTGGCGGATCCCGTCACCGTCCTGCCGGCTGTCGCGCTGGCGATGGTGTTGAAGGGATCGGGATTCGGAATGGTGTTGTACCTGACGGCCATCCAAAACATTCCGCAGTCGATTTACGAAGCGGCCGATCTGGACGGCGCGGGCTGGTGGAGCAAACTCCGGCACATCACATGGCCGATGGTCAAACCCATCACGCTCTTTCTCATCGTGACCGGCGTGTTAGGCTCGCTCAACGCGTTCACCGAAATCTATGCCATGACCGCCTCCGGCTCCGGCGGCGGCGGTCCGGCCACTTCCGTCTTCGGGCATACCGTCGGCGCCAGCCGGATATCGGGATTTTACCTCTACAAGATTTTTGACGAAGGCCAGTACGGCTACGCCGCGGCCGTGTCCTATCTGCTCCTCATCGTCGCGATAACCGTGTCCATGATCAATCTGAAATTCTTTCAGCCGAAGGCGGTGAAATAGCTTATGAGGACCTGGAGTGACTGGGTGTTTTTAATTCTGAAGAATATTTTTCTATACGCCGTGTTGTGCGTGGCGTCGGTGGTGGTGCTGATGCCGCTTTTTTGGATGCTGACGACGGCATTCAAGGTACCGGGCACGGCGCTGAAGAACGAATTTTTCCCGAAGTTGGTTGAGTGGAAGGACACGGCCACGCTGACGCCCGGTGAGACCGCCGGGGTATTTCAGCCCTACACGTTTTTTTACACGGCCGAAGGAGCCAAGCGCGTGACCGTGGCCGGGTCGTTCAACGGGTGGAATCCGGGCGCGGCCGAACTGACGCCCAGCGGAGGCGGCGTGTTTCAGACGACACTGAAAATTCCGACCGGCCGGCACGAGTATAAATTTGTCGTCGACGGGCAGTGGATTGCGGGCGAGAACAAGATTCTGGAGATCAAGGAATCGCCGGACCACAGCCGGCACAAGGGTTCCCGGCTGGAATTGGTCTATCGCGATCCGAAAGCCGCCGGGGTGTCGGTTGGACTTGCGAGCCGCCGGACGGATTTGCGAAACCTGGGCGGCGGCGACTGGGGCGCGGAAGTGGACGTGGACTCGGCGCCGGTATCGTACGCGTTTTTAGTCCGGACGTCGTTCAAGGATGGGATACAGGCGCTCTACACGTTTTCGAATTTCCAGAAGACCATGAACGCGCCCGATTTTCCGTTCAAACGGTTTTTCATGAACAGCGTGATCGTCGCGACCTCGAGCGGCTTGCTGACCGTGATTCTCTGCACGCTGGCCGGATACGTCTTCGCCGTGAAACAGTTCTGGGGCAAGGAGAAACTGTTTTACCTGCTGTTGTCGGTCATGATGGTTCCGGGCATGATCTTTTTCATTCCGCAGTTTGCGCTCGTGAATCTCATCGGCAAAATGCCGATCTTCAGCACGACGCTCCAGGAACTCAATATTTTCGGCGTGAACACCTACGCTGGAATGATCGTGCCGCACCTGGCGAACGTGTTCGGGATTTTTCTCATGAGGCAGTACGTCGAGATGATCCCCAAATCGCTCTTTGAGGCGGCCCGGATGGATGGCGCGAACGAACTGCATGAGCTGACAAAAATCGTCGTGCCGCTGTCGATGCCGATCCTCGTGACGCTCTTTTTGCTGACGTTTCTCGGCCAGTGGACGAATTTTCTGTGGCAGCTGGTCGTCAACACGCCGGACAGTCCCTACCGGACGCTTCCGGTGGGCCTCGCTCTCTTTCGCGGCCAGTATGCGATCCAGTGGGAACTCATGATGGCCGGCGCCTGTTTTTCGATCGTACCCGTCGCGGTGATCTTCATTGCCGCGCAGAGATTCTTTATAGAGGGTATGACCCAGGGGGCGGTGAAGGGATGAGCACGCCGATGAGATCACCGCGATTTAAAATACTTGTTTCGTCGCTCCTGTTTTTACTCCTGACATGTTCTTGCGGACGCGGGCCGTCCACCGTCGAAGACGGCGTCGTGCTGACAATCTGGGAAAACTACAACACGGAAGAGCATGACGTGTTTGTGAAGCTCGCAAAGGATTTTGAGCCGCTGGCGGAAAAACAATTTGGCGAGAGGGTCAGGCTGAACATCCAGCGTGTGCCCTTTGACGGATTTCTGTCCAAGCTCAAAACCGCCGCGCTGACCCACACGACGCCGGACATCGCGCGGGTCGACATCGGTGACATGCCGACGCTGGCGTTCGGCAAGGCGCTTTATGCCATCGACCAGATGGAGGGATTCGAAGGGCCGGATCTTCCGACGTTCACCAAAAAGTTTGTGCAGGCCGCGATCGGATCGGACCTGATCACGATCGGCAAGGAAACTCATCTCTACGGTCTGCCGGACCAGACCACCTGCGTCGCGCTCTACCGTAACCGCGAGATTTTTCGAAAGTACGCGCAGAAGCTTGCGGCGGCCGGATTGAATCCGAACGACGCGCCCAAGACGTGGGAGGAATTTATCCGGTACGGCAAGGTTCTGACCGACACCCCGGCGCAGGTCTACGGATTTGCGATGGACAATTCGCTCTGGTGGACGTTTCCGTTTTTCAACACGTACGCCGCGCCGTTTTTTTCCATCGACAATGGAATCTGGAGATTCCGTCTGACTGAAGATCCCGGTGTTCAGGCGTTACAGCTCAAGGTCGATCTGTACAAAAAGTACGGCATCGAGGCAGGCGCGTGGCAGGCGGGCGCAATTTCGCCGGACCAGGGGTTCATGAACGGCAAATACGCGATGATCCTGAGCGGGCCGTGGCGGCTGGAGACGTTTCGTCAGGCGGGCGTCGATTACGAGGTGTCACTGATTCCGGCCGGGCCCGCGGGCACGTCGACCAACGTCGGCGGGACGGACATGGTGATTTTCCGCAAGACCAAACATCCGAAAGAGTCGCTGGCGTTCTTGAATTTCATTTCGTCCACCACATATCAAGTAGGCTGGTCGAGGGCGCTCAATCAGATTCCGGTTCGGCACGAGGCGATCGAGATCGGCGCGCCGACCGCCGCGCCCGCCCTGCGGGTGTTCATGCGGCAGATGCAGGCGGCCCGTCCGAGGCCGAACATTCCGAACTACGGCATCCTCGAGACCATCTGCAACGCC
>JAHFCY010000118.1 GCA_023249255.1 Candidatus Lindowiibacteriota bacterium
AAGACAACGACCGCCGCCGGCAATTTCGATTTCAGCCCGGCCCGATTTTCCATTCAATCGTTCTGGCTGATGAAATCAACCGCACGCCTCCGAAAACCCAGGCGGCGCTTCTTGAGGCCATGCAGGAGCGCAAAGTCACCGTCGCTGGAACCGATTATCCGCTCTCCGATCTGTTTTTCGTCCTCGCTACGCAAAATCCGATCGAACAGGAGGGAACCTACCCGTTGCCGGAAGCTCAGCTCGACCGGTTTTTGTTCTGCCTGCGCGTGAATTATCCGAACGAGGACGAGGAGAAGCGGATCCTGTCGCAGGAAAGCTCCGTGCCGGCCGCGCCGATCCGGCCGGTGGTGTCGGCGGATGAGATCAAACACTTTCAGCGCCAGGCCCGTGAAATCATCGTCGCTGAAAGTCTCGTCGCGTCGGTGGTCCGCGTCCTGCGCGAAAGCAGGCCCGATGTATCGTCGATCCCGGAAATTCGCCGGCATGTCCGCCTCGGCGTCGGCACCCGCGCCGGAGCGTTTCTGCTGACGGCGGCCAAAGCCCGCGCGCTTCTGGCCGACCGGCCGCACGTCACGCCGGACGACATTCGCGCCGTCGCTCCGCCCGTCCTCTCGCACCGGATCCTCATGGATTTCACGGCCGAGGCCGAGGGAGTCAAATCGTCGCAGATCATAGACCGGCTGGTTTCGCTAATTGCTTGAGCGAACAATCCCTCAAGTCTTCCGCCCGAATTCTTTTTGAATCCATTGTCGGCCTGAAAGTCCGCCCGAGATTTTGCCGTGCGGAAGGTCCGTCCGGCCTTCATCGGTCTCCCCAGCGTGGAGAGACGGTCGAATTTTCCGAATACAAACCCTATGCGCCGGGCGTGGAACTGCGGTTTGTGGACTGGAAACTATACGCGCGGACGGACAGGCTGTTCGTCAAATCGTTTTGCGACGAGCGTGCGTCCAGGTTTTTGGTCGTCTGCGACGACAGCGAATCGATGCGGTATCCGAAGGATGGGCCGATGAAGATCCAGTTGGCCGGAGAACTGGCCCTCGGTCTCGCCTTTCTCGCCGTCCGGCGCCAGAAGGATGCCCTCCACCTGACCGCGCTGTCTCAAGTGTCCGGTGATGATCTGTCGGAATCCCAACCGCTTGGCGGAATTTTCGTGGGGATCGAGCGCATTTTGAATGAGGCGAAATCCAGCGCGACTTCGGCGCCTCTTCTCGAATCCCTGTCGAATCTCGATCTGCGGTATCCGACGACGATTATCGTGATTTCCGATTTATACGAACAACCCGGCGAGGTGTTGAACTGGAGCCTTCGGATGCGCCATCGCGGCCATGAATGCTGGTTCTTGCAGACGCTGTCCAGGGAGGAAATTGCGCTTCCGTTCGAAAGTCTGAGAAATTTCGTCGACGTCGAAACCGGCCATAAACTTCAGCTCGATCCCCGGGCAATCCGGTCGCATTACAGCCGCGCCCTGCATGACCACATCTCCGGATTGAAGGCTCTTGCGGCTCACGGCCGGTACGCCCTCGGCATCGTCGGCCAGGATCCGGCGGTCATCCTCAAACGGTTCCTGACGGATTGACGCGCCACAGATGATCCATCCATGATTTTTTCGTTCCCCACTTTTTTGCCGTGGATTGCCGCGGCGTTTCTCCCATGGATTCTCCATCTGTTTTTATTCCGGAAAGCCGAGACGTTGCGGTTCCCCTCGCTCTATTTTTTGAAACAATGCTATGGCTGGTCAAATCGCCTGAAATGGCAGCGCCTCCTCCTCTTGCTCACGCGTTCCGCCCTGATGCTCTATTTCATCCTCGGCTTGCTTGGCCCCAGTTTCGAACGCGCCGCCGTCCCGAGCGGTTCGGCGGTGAACGGGTCGATTCTGTTCGTGCTGGACGACCGGCCGGCCATGAAAATGAACGTGATGGCAAAGTCTGAATCGTTTTTTGAAAAATACAGGCAGGCGCTGATTGAGGAGCTGGAACACCGGCCGCATACGCAGGAGGTCGCGGCGGTTCCCCTCTCGGATTTGGCGGTTCCGGCGTCGATCCGGTTTGACTCGCCTCGCACGGCGATCGCCAAAATCCGAACGGCGGCCGTCTATTCCCTGGCCGTTCCGGCGGAAGAATATCTGCGCACATCTTCCGAACGACTGCGGTGTACCGTTCTGTTTTTCAGCCCGTTCCGGCTGGACATCAAGGATCCGAAAATTTTGCGCGTCGGACCAAATTCCGCGCCTCAACCCAACGTGACGATGCTGTCGTTGAAATCGCCCACTGGCGCATTGGCGGGCCAGCCGGTTCCCCTCGAGGCGGCATTGGTCGATCCCTACGGCAGACCCGCCGACGCGATGGTCCGGTTTCAATTGGACACGCAGGAACTGGCCGTCGTGCCGGCCGAACGGGGACACGCCGCGTTCGTCATGACGGGAGCGGCCGAAGGACGCCATCTGATCACGGCCGAAATTCTCCAGTCGGCGCCGGATGGATATCCCGACGACGATGCCCGGACCGCCCAGATTGTGATCACGTCGGACCGCAAAGTCGGCGTTGCGTCCGGGACGTTGCCGAAAGCGTTCCAGGCGGCGCTTCAGGCGTTCGATCCGTCGTTTTCTCCATCGGAGGATGACGCATCCGCGTCCGGCCGATCCACAATTGTTCTTCGGTCCGAAAAACAGTGGGATCAGATCCGCCGCGTAATCCTGATCGATGCGCCTGATGTCGCCCCGCCGGTGATCCGGAAAACGCTGGCCCGCGGCGCCGACATCGTCATATTTTCCGACGCGTGGGAATCTCGAACCGTGCAATGGCCCTATTCATTTCAGATGTCGATGACCGGCGATGCGTCGGTCGTGTCGCTCGACGCCTCCACGCTGTTCCAGATCGCCGGCGCGCCTGACGGATATTCCGATTATTCTTCGTCCGCCACGCCGAATCGATATCTCAACGTCGTGCGAAAACTCAAATTGACGCCCCGGCCCGGCGATGTCGTTCTCGCCTCATTCACAGACGGTCTTCCCGCCATCGTCCGCCGTCCGGTTGATCACGGATCGATCACGTTCGTCGCATTTTCAATCGACGATCCGTTTTTTCAGAGCAATCCCGCGTATCTGCTTTTCGCGCAGAAACTCATCACGCTTTCGGAGCCGCAGTCTCCGGCCGTTCCCGCAAATTCGCGCGAGCCTCTGTTTGCGGCGATCCCGCTTCGCTCCGGCGCCGGCATTCCGCTCGGATCCGCCGCTCCCGCAGGTCCTGTTCGTTTAACGCAGGGGTCCGTCTCCGCCGTCTTGAGCCTCGGATACACGGGAGGTTCGTTTTTCGCCGAATTGCCATCGCCGGCTCCGTCCGCGGGGTTGTACCATCTGCTCGTTGCCGACGAAGAACGAGGCCTCGTCTTTCTTCATCCGGCCCCGCCGCCGCAGGTCGCACTGGCTGCAGACGCTGATTCGGGCCGGCAGCGATTCGAGATGGAATCGTTCTTTTTCTGGATCGCGATTTTGCTCATGGCCGTGGAACTTCTCTTGCTCCGCCAGATGAGGTCTCCGTCGTATGCATCTTGAATTTTTGAGCGACCGCAAGAGTTTCGTGCTTCTGATGACGGCCCTGGCCGCGCTGGCCGTGCTGGCGGCGGCATTTGTGTATCCCCGGCCGGTGTTGCGGCGGCTCTTTGCGGTCCGCGCCGCTGTGATTTTCCTGTTTTTTTTCGGCGCCATTTCCCTCACCGCTGTCTATCCCGCCGCACGCACGCATGAGGCCACGCTCTATGTGATGGTCGACCGCTCGGTCAGCATGGATCAGAAGCCGCCGTCCGGCGGATCAAGATCTCCCCAAGAGACGGCTTCGGAATATCTGGCCCGCCTCAAAGACGCCTGCGACTCGGCCGGCGCAAATTTACAGGTTCTCTATTTCGCTGAACAGGCGTCGGACCAGATGTCGCAGATCGGCCGCCGGACAACGACACAGCTCTCGCCGGCTTTCTCGCTCCTCCTCGACCGGACGACAGCCCCGGGTCAGGCTGGATCTGCGCGGGCGATTTTGTTGTCCGATGGCGCGGCCGCCGACGAGCCGATGATCGAACCGTATTTGACTGCCCTCAATGAGCGCGGCCTTCCGGTGGACGTGATGTCCATCGAGGAGGCCGGCGAGGCCGGCGCGCCGAAATTATTTTTCCGGACTCCTGCGCCCAGCGTATCGACGGTCGGTGAAAGCATTCCGATAGATATCGGAGTCGTCTCGTCGACGTCGGTCAGACTCACGGTCCTGGAAGGGAACACGCCGGCGGCGGACCGGACGGTTCAGAATCCGGCGGAGTTATCCTCCATTTATTTTGTTCCCAAAACGCCGGGCCTTCGCACGATCGTGGTCACCGCGCAAAATCAGCAGGGATCGACACGGGCTCAATTTCGGATGAAAGTTCTGCCGCGCCTCCTGCTTGAGCTGGAAGGTCAGCCGTCCTGGGATGCCCGGTTTTTTCTTGTCAGCGCGTCCCGGCGTCCCGGCGTATCGGTTCGGGGCCGTTGGGGCTCGCCGCCGTCATCCGATACGCAGTCGGTCGTCGTCTATTTTGGCGGACACGATATTTCACAACCGCCCGCTTCGCCTGTGATTTTCTGGGCGCAGTCGGAAATGCGGGGTGAGAATCGCGGCATTCGCTGGCTCGGCCGCCAGTCGGGATCATGGATGCCAACCACTGCGTCCGATCCGCGTCTGCGCGCGTCCGGCCGCCTCCAGCCGCTTTCGGGCCGCCAAAAAATTCTCCTCGATCTCGGATGGACGGTGCTCGATCGATATCCCGACGACATGCCGTTTCTGGCCGAACGCACGGATACGTCAGCGTCTTTGGCTTTTCTCGTGAACGGTGAGGGACTCTGGCGCTGGTGGCTCAATCCGGTGCTCGCGTCGGCCGATCCCCTCTCGGCCTCATCGCCCGCCTACGAGGCTGTTGTGGACCGGATCATCCAATGGGCGCGCCGGGCGGCCTTTCCGCCGGCAGAATTATTTTCTGTTCAGGAATCGGGACAGATGGGCGTGGCCATGGAATTTCTTGCTCTGTTTTCAATCGCCCCGCGGTCTGCGCCGCCACTCACCGTCGTTTCTCCGGATGGATCGCGCGAACAGGTGTACGGCGTGGGTACATCCGCAATCCGCTATTCGTATGTCCCGCGTCGCGCCGGCACGTATCAGGCGGTCCTATCGGCCGGATCGCTTCAGCCGGCAACGGCGGTGTTTGACGTGTCCGACGTTCCGTTTGATGTGGCTCATCCCGAACCCCGGCCGGATCTTCTCCGCCATATCGCCGGCAGAACGGGCGGCCGCCTCCTCGCCTCGAGTCACGATCGCATGAACCGCCCGATGAATGCCGACGCGCTTCTTTCGGAAATTCACGCGCTCGCCGCCACGCCCATCCGGGCCGCTGACCTGCGCGTGCGATTGACCGAGACACCGGCGTTTTTCGCGGCTCTCATCCTCCTCTTCGCCGTCCTCTGGACGCTCGAATCCAAATGGATCCGTTGAACCGGGTGGGACATGACAAACGCCGTCTCTCACGGGAACATCCTTATCCTGTCTGTGTTGGTCTGAGGTGGTCTGTGTCTGTCTGTGGCTCGGTTTTGATCTTGTTGCTTTCTCTTAATATTTTTGTTCCTCCCTTTGCTTTCGCCTCCGAGCTCCCCGGATTCGCCCGCCTCGCCTACGACGGCGGCGGCGATTGGTACAACGATCCCGGCATCCTCGAAAATTTGCACCGCTACGCCCAGCAGAACACGGGATTCGCTTTCGACCCGCTCGAACAGTCGGTGCGCCTGGGCGATCCGGATCTCGCCGAACATCCGTTTCTCTACATGACCGGCCACGGCAACATCAAATTTTCAGAGGATGACATCAGGCGCCTTCGAGCCTATCTCCTCGCCGGCGGCTTTCTCTACGCGGATGATGATTTCGGCATGGATGAGGCATTCCGCCGCGAGATGAAAAAGGTTTTTCCGGAAAAGGCATGGATCGAGCTTCCCAAAACACATCCACTTTTTTCAGCCTATTTTCAATTCCCCACCGGCGCGCCCAAAATTCACAAGCATTACGGCGGCCCTCCGCGCGTGCTTGCGCTCATGGAAGGTGACCGGATTCTGGTGCTCTACACCTTTGACACCAACATCAGCGATGGCTGGGCCGATCCCGAAGTTCACGGCGACCCGAAGGAAATCCGGGAGGCCGCCCTTCAGTTCGGCGTCAATATTCTTCTCTTGCCCCTGACCCGTTAGGAACAGGGACGTTCCATTCCGCACGGCAACAGGACGCGCCGGTTAGGCGGGATATCCCTCGACCCACACTGTAACGAAACAGGACAACCCGTCCATTTGGGCATTTCATGATTTTTGATGGAGTGTCATGTAACAAATTGATTTCCTAAAAGTAACAAATATTCTCTGTTTTTCCTGCGCTCAGTGAATTCTATTTGCTCAATTCCATTGGGATGATCACGCAATCGGAATTTCGGCGAAAGGTGATCGTGGGGTGGATTGCCCTGCAGATTTCCATTTTCGGAGTTGCGTCCTATTGGGGACTGTACCGGATCCATCAACTCATGGAACGGCAGATGGTGGAGGGTATCCAGCGGCATCTGACTCGGATCGCCACTCTGGTGTCCCGCGGGGAATTGCCCCTGCAAAATGTCGTTACAGCCGCCGGGATTCATCCGAGGGTGATCCGGGCGAGGATCGAAAAATTACCCGACACGTCCCGGATGTCGGGCGGGACGCCGCCGGGATCGAACGGCGTGAACATCCGAGTCATTCAAGAAGGAACCGGAGTCTTCCACGATTTCAGTCATGTCTATGAAGGCTCGGTACCGCTCAACGGCGGCGCTGAAAAGTTCGTCGCCATTTACGAAACCTCGGACGTCAATTCCGCCTTCGCTCGAAGTTCCAAAGCGCTCATCGAGACCCTCGGTATCCTGCTCGTTCTTTCCACCCTCTGCGCGGGCTGGGTCTATCGGGCGCTGGAGCGGAAAGTCGAGGAACGGACGAAGGAGCTGATGCGGACGCACGAGGAGCTGGCGCAGGCGGAGAAGATGGCGGTGCTGGGAGAGATGGCGGCCGAATTGGCCCACGAAATTCGAAATCCCCTCGCCGGCATCCGCCATGCCGTGGAATTTCTATCGTCCAGACATGGGGATTCGTCGAGCCGAAATGAAATGTCGAAACTGTCTCTGACCGGATTGGATCGGATCGAGCGGATGATTTCGAGCACATTGACCCTGGTCAAGCAGGGGACTCGCAATCCGGAACGGCTGTCCGTCACGAAAGTCTCACTAACGGATCTGATTCGGCAGGCCGCGTCGGAAATGGGATTGAACCGGCAGGTGACGGTAACGACAAACGGCGGAAATTCCCATTCGGCATTTGTCGACCGCGACGCGACGATCCAGATTTTGTCAAATCTTTTCCGCAACGCCGCCGATGTTTCGAAGGGAGAAGCAATCCTCGTCACGATTCAACACGAATCGGGAAACATCCACGTCTGCATTCAAGACAAAGGACCGGGGATTTCAGAAGTTGCCCGGGACCGGATTTTTGAGCCTTTTTTCACGACGAGACCGGGTGGGCTGGGTCTGGGGTTGGCCATCGCCCGGCACCTCGCGCGGAGTCAGAATGGCGATCTCAAAGTCGGGGATTCGGACACCGGAGGATGTTTTGTGTTGACCCTGCCCGAGGCGTCGGCATGATATCTTCGGTGAGATCGCCCCATGAGAAATCTCCGCGCGGCCGGGTGTTGTTGGTTGACGATGACGTCATTTTCCGCAGGGCGCTGGCGGCGACGCTGTCCCATGCGGGGTTTTACGTCCGCGCGTATGCGTCTGGAACGGAAGCTCTGGCCGGCATCACGACCGAGACGCCGGGATTTGAAGTGGCGCTTATCGATTTGCGCATGCCGGCAATGGATGGCATGTCAGTTTTGCGTGAAGCCCATCGGATGGATCCATCCCTCCATATTATAATGCTGACGGCCTACGGGGATGTGCCGGCGGCTGTCGAAGCCGTCAAGGCGGGAGCGGAGGATTTTCTTTTGAAGCCGATGGAGACGGCCCTGTTGGTGACGAAATTGACGCGAATTTGCAATGTCCGCCGGGCGATGAGAAAAGCATCCAAGGGAACTCAAATCATCCACCAGAGCGCCGTCATGCGGCAACTGCTTGCCGATGCGCGTCGGGTGGCGACGGCGCGTTCGACCATTTTGATCGTCGGCGAAACAGGATCGGGCAAAGACTTACTGGCACACTACATCCACCGTCACAGCAGGCGCAAAGGACCTTTTGTGGGAGTGAACGTGGCCGCGATTCCACGCGATCTTGTGGCGGCTGAACTTTTCGGAAACACCAAAGGCGCATTCACGGGCGCCGTATCGGAACGCAAAGGCCTGTTTGTCGCGGCCCACGGCGGGACGTTGTTTCTGGATGAGGTTGGCGACATGCCAATGGAACAACAGCCGCATCTTCTGAGGGCGCTCCAGGAAAGACTCGTTCGGCCCGTGGGTGGAACCGAGGAGCGGCCGGTCGACGTGCGCGTGATAGCGGCGACCTCCAAGGACCCCGATACGCTGGTGTCCTCCAAACAAATCCGGCAGGATCTCTTTTATCGGCTCTCCGTGGTTATCCTCCGGATCCCGCCGCTTCGGGAACGCAAAGAGGACATATCGGCGTTGGCGGAATCATTTCTTGAATCTGTCCGGCAACAGGGAGTTGCCGCCGCCGAAACGATCTCGACAGAACTGCTGAACATCCTCGGAAAACACGACTGGCCGGGAAATGTCCGTGAACTTCAGAATGTCATCCTGCGCATGGCGATCGCCTCCCCATCCCGCGAGTTGACGCCGCGGGATCTGCCGGCTGATTTTTCGGCGTCGTCCATGCCGGCCATCCGCCCCTTGATTGACCTGAAGCGGCTGGCGGATCTCGAAGGCTGTATCACGTTGCCGGAAATTCTGGATCGCGTCGAACGGGAAAGCGTCATGTGGGCGATGACGGTCAGCGGAGGAAACCACAGCCGGGCCTCAAAACTCCTGCGTATTCCGAGGACCACATTGAATGCGAAGATCACGAAATGGTCGAAGTGATGCGCCAACCGCGGCCGATTCGATTCGCGTCATGGGGCCGTAGTGTCCGCCGTCAGGACACACGTGACGGATTTCCGTCACTTTATTTCGATTTGTCCAGCGTCGGCCGAAATTTTAACGGGTTGTGTATCACCAAGTTGTCACGTATGCGGGACGTTGGACTTGTTGTGGAATCGTCTTTGCAACACCCCCTCAAATGGCGTTTGCGCATTCATCGAACGCCTGTGGTTGCTCCATAACAGCAAAGGGGGTCTATATGAAGACAGGTCAACTGACGATTCTTGTTGTGCTCTGTTTGATTTTCGTGATGGGAGAGATGGCGCTGGCGCCGGACGCTCATGGCATGCCCAACTTCGCGCGCAAATACAACATGAGTTGCGGCGGATGCCACATGCCCGTTCCGCGGCTCAATGAGTTCGGATATCAGTTTCGTGCCGCCGGTTACCGCATGCCCGATGGCATCGGCAAAGAGGAAACCTCGAAGGACATGGGGGACTACTTCACGGCTCGGACGCAGATTCGATACGACCGCAGGCAGACAAAGGCGGCTCTGACCGGCGTGAAGACGAACAAGAGTGAGCAAACTCTGCATGAGGTCACACTCTATCCGATCACGGGAGCGTACGCCAAGAATTTCTCCTCGATGATTGAAATGTCCGT
>JAHFCY010000119.1:0-1622 GCA_023249255.1 Candidatus Lindowiibacteriota bacterium
GGCGCCGACTTGGATCCGGACTCTTTTTCAGAAGAAGAGTTCCGAATGCTGGCCGAAACGCGTCGGGGCATGTTGCAGACCGTCGTCGCCAAAAACCAGCTCGAGGAAAGCGAATCGCGTTTGCGCGCGATCCTCAACTCCGCGAACGACTGCGTCATCATCGCGGACCAGGAGTGCCGAATTCTCGAATTCAATCCGTCGGCCGAAAAAGTTTTTGGATACGCCTCCATGGAGGTGGTCGGGAAAAGTCTCGCGGACACGATTATCCCGCCTGCTTTCCGTCAGAAACACATCGATGGCATGAAACGTTATCGTGGGACCGGCAAGGCCGTCGTTCTTGGACGGATCCTTGAACTGACGGCCATGCGCAAAGACGGCTCGGAATTTCCGATTGAGATGAGCATCTCCGTTGTTCACGTGCACAATCGGTCCATCTTTATATCCTATTTGCGGGACATCACCGCCCGCAAAGAAAGCGAGGCGCGTGAACGCGCGCTTCAGACGCGAGTGCTCCATGTTGAAAAACTTTCTGCGTTAGGCCAGATGATCGCGGGCATCGCGCACGAGATCAACAATCCCCTGACCGGCATTCTCGGCTACGCCGAATTGATCCGACACTCCAAGGACATGTCCAGCCTCCAAAGCGACGTTGAAATGATCGAAAAAGAGGCGGCGCGGTGCGCCCGCGTCGTCCAGAATCTTCTGGCATTCGCCAGGAAATGGGAGCCGACCCGGATCAAATGCAATTTGAACGAGGTGATGAGCGACACGCTGGAGTTGATGAAACATCAGTTCAAGATTGATGACGTTTCTGTTGAGACCGGATTGGATCCTCACCTTCCTCTGACCCTTCTCGACCCGCACCAGATTCAGCAGGTTTTCTTCAACATTTTGAACAACGCGCTCGACGCACTCAAAGAAATCTTCGGGGCGCGCCGGGTGATTGTGGGCAGCGAGCATGACCAATCCCGCATCAGGATGATCATTGAAGATTCCGGTCCGGGCATTCCGAAAGAGCAGATTTCCAAAATATTCGACCCGTTCTACACGACGAAAGGTGTGGGCAAGGGAACGGGACTGGGCCTCAGTCTCAGCCACGGAATTGTCGCCGAGCATGACGGAACGCTCATGGTGGAGAGCACGGTCGGCAGCGGCAGTCGATTTATCGTCGAATTGCCGATTGTGACGGCCGACTCTTCTGCGGCCGCGGAAAACGCCGAACCGCAGGCCGTTTCCCCGACAAGTCAAAACAGCCCGAAAATTCTGATTGTGGATGATGAGCCATCCATCCGCAGTGTGTTGGAACGCCATCTATCCAATCAGGGTTACAGTGTGGTTGCCGCGGCATCGGTGGATGAGGCGATTGACCACCTGGATGGGCAGCACTACGGCCTTCTGATCATAGATTTAAAGATGCCGGGGAAGGACGGGACGGTTTTGTATGAGTACGTGGCGAAACACCGTCCGGAACTTTTGCCGAATTTCGTGCTGAGCACCGGCGACGTGATGAGTCCGGAACCGCATCGATTTGTGGAGTCCAACAAAATCCGCACACTTGATAAACCATACGATTTTTCGAAGTTGAATCAACTTCTCTCCGAACGGGGGGGGGGGGGGGGGGG
>JAHFCY010000119.1:1683-9746 GCA_023249255.1 Candidatus Lindowiibacteriota bacterium
TAAGCGATGGAAAATATCAAGCGAATTTTAATCGTTGACGATGAGATGTCCATTCGTCTGACCACCACTCTTCTTTTGTCACAGGTGGGTTATGAAGTCGCCGCTGTTTCGAGCGGGCAAGAAGCATTGGAGAAATTGTCCGAGTTCAAACCCGATGTGATTCTTCTGGACATTCTTTTTCCGGGGCGACATACGGGGATAGATCTCTGCCGGCAGATCAGGGGCAATCCGGAGTGGTCGGCAATCAAAATCATCATGATCACGGCCGTCGCGGACAGGAACACGGTCATCGAAGTTGCGAGAGCCGGGGCCTGCGGGTACATGGTCAAACCGTTTCAGATTGAGGCCCTGAAGACAAAAATCGAGGCTGTGATGTCGCCGCCTGCCGTTTCGGTCTGCGGCGCGTCCGACGAATCATCCGGAGAGCCGCCGATACGGGCGCTTTCAGGTTCAATCAGACCAAGACGCGGAAGCGGACTTGCATCCAGCCGGCAGGCGATGGAGAAAATCGAGGAATAGGCGGTGTCCGATGGACTTGCAATGGCCGGAGGTTTCCGAAAATAAAAAAGGTGAAAAAACGACCGCACGAAATTTGAAACCGGATGACGTCGTTGAACTCGAAGACCGCCTGGGCGCGGTCTTGCTGACATTGACGGCAACCGAGGGTGAGGTCGACGTCGAGTCGGAATTTGAAACCATCATGTTTTCAAAATCCGAGCCGTCCGAGGAGACGTACGTCGAGATTCGTGAAATGTCAAAGCGCTTCGGCCCCAGTCTCATGCGGCTTCTGGGATTTCCCGCCGCGCCGGGCGTCTGCGAGATTCAGGTCAAAGACAACTGCATGCAGGCGGCACTTGACATCGATCCTCCGACCAGCGACGGCCTGCCGGTCACGGCCGAACTAGTCAGGAAATATCTGGCGGACCAAAAAATAGTTTTTGGAATTGATGACGCGGCGATTGCACAAGCCGTCGAGACCGGCCGCACCGGGGCTGTGCACGGAGTCTGTATTGCGCGCGGAACGCCCATGGAACCCGGAGAGGAAGGACGGATAGAAGCGATTTGCGGCAGGGAGCCGCCGCCGGGGATGGAATTACCGAAAGATATGTCGACGGCCGGCCTGGCTGATATTGAAACCGTGGCGAAAGACCAGAAAATCGCCAGGTTGATTCCGCCTACGCCCGGCAAACCCGGCAAGGACGTCTTTGGGTGGGAAATCGCGGCGAAACCGGGAAGTCCGCTGGTTCCTCAAGTCGGGGAGAACGTTTCTTTTGACGCGCACGCCAACCTGTTCCACGCGAAATCCCCGGGACGGGTGGCGATAAACAAGAATTTTATCGACATCGAAAAACTGATGTTGTTCAAGGGCGACATCGACATCGCCGTCGGCCATGTCATCTTCCCGGGCGAGGTGATGGTGCGAGGCTGGGTGAGAAGCGGACTGTCCGTGCAGGCCGAGAAGGACATCGTGATCGAAGGCGGGGTCGAAGCGGCGATGTTGAAGTCGAAAGACGGGAGCATTTTCATCAGCAAGGGCATTCAGGGATCGGGTCTGGCGATGGTGCAGGCGGGCTGGGACGTGACGGTGAAATTCGTGGAGCAGGCGACGGTTCTGGCCGGCGGCGTGTTGAAAACGCAAAGCGCCGTCAACAGCGAGTTGGCCGGCGGCGAGTGTGTCAAGGTGCTGGAGGGGCGCGGAGTCGTGATCGGGGGAAAAATTTATGCGGGGGATCGCGCGGAAATCCGGGAGTTGGGCGCCGGTTCGGGCGAATCGACGACCGTCCAGCTTGGCGTAACGGCGGAGAACCTGTTGGGCCTTACGAAACTGAAATCGCGTCTGAACGCGTCGCAGAAGGCGCTGACGGACGCGGAACTGGCGCTGGCACGGTTCGGCCTGACGTCCGAGACGCTTCAGTCTCATGCGATGACGGAAGAAGGCCGGCAACTGTTGAAACTGGCCAAGACGGTGATCGTCCTTCACAGCCGATTGAGAAAAATTCAGGACGAGGAGGAAAAATTTCTCGCGTCGATGAAAACCCGTACGGACGGCATTCTCGATGTGCACGGGCGGGTCCATCCGGGCGTCCGGGTCCTGATCGGCCATGCGATGTATCTGGTCACCGAGCCGATTTCATCCGTGCGGTTCAAATACGATGCCTCCCAGCGCCGGATCAAGGCGATTCCGCTGATTTAGAGCCGGGAAGTTCCGCGCGAACCAGCCGTTGAATTATCCTCCCGCCTGATCTATAAACAGGGATCGTCCCGTCTGTAGCGAATATCGAGGGACGGCGAGTCGGCGGAGGTTATCGGAGATGGTGAAGCACCATTGAACACGGACATGTCAGCCGGGGCAGCCACGTCCCCATTTGCGGAAGATCAGGACACCTTCTGGCATACGACCACCCACATCATGGCTCAAGCCGTCTGCCGGCTGTTTCCAAACACCCGGTACGCGATCGGTCCGACGATTGACGAGGGATTTTACTACGATTTCGACGTCGTGCGGAATTTTTTGCCGGAAGATATGGCGAAGATCGAAGAAGAGATGAAGAAGATTGTGGAAGAGAACCACACGGTCGAGCACATGTCGTGGACGAAGGGTGAAGCGCTGGAGTTTTTCGAGAAGCACGGCCAGGCGTTCAAGGCGGAACTGATCCGGGACTTGCCTGGCAGTGAGGTGAGCATCTACCGCCAGGGGGAATTCACTGACCTGTGCCGCGGGCCGCACTTGAAGCGGACCGGGCTGGTTCGCCATTTCAAACTACTGACCTTTGCCGGCGCATACTGGCGCGCGAACGAAAAGGGGCCGCGCCTTCAACGCATCTACGGGATTTCCTATCAGGACAAAAAAAATCTCCTTGAATTCGTCCGGCGGCGTGAAGAGGCCGAGAAGCGCGATCATCGGCGGCTTGGAGTGGAACTTGATCTCTTCGGCATGGACGAAACGCTGGGCGGGGGGCTTGTGCTGTACCATCCCAAGGGTTCCGCGATGCGGATGGTCATCGAGGATTTCCTCAAACGGGCGCACCGTAAACTCGGCTATCAATACATTTTCTCGCCGCACATGGCGAACGCCAATCTCTGGAAAATTTCCGGGCACTACGAAAATTACAAGGAGAACATGTATTTCACGCAAATCGAGGAGCAGGAGTTTGGAATCAAGCCGATGAACTGCCCGTTCCACATTCAGGTCTATCGATCGCACCTCCGCAGTTACCGCGAACTTCCGATCCGTTACTTCGAACTCGGCACGGTCTACCGGTTCGAGCGGTCCGGTGTTTTGCACGGTCTTTTGCGCGTGCGCGGGTTCACGCAGGACGACGCGCACATTTTCTGCCGGGAGGAGCAGTTGACCGGCGAGATCGAGGGCGTGCTCGATTTTGTCCAATCGGTCTTGAACCTCTTCGGGTTTTCATATACGGTCGGCGTTGGTACGCGGCCGGAGAAGTTCATGGGAGATCCCGAGTTGTGGGATCGGGCGACCGCGGCGTTGCGGTCGGCCCTGGACGCGAAAAAAATACAGCACGAGATTCACGCCGGAGACGGCGCGTTTTACGGGCCGAAAATTGACGTTGCGCTGAAGGACGCGCTGGGCCGGTCGTGGCAGGGGCCGACGATTCAGGTTGATTTCAATCTGCCCCAGCGGTTCGGTCTGGAGTATGTGTCAGACGACGGCAGTCGCAAGACCCCGGTGATGATTCATCGAGCCATCCTGGGAAGTCTTGAGCGGTTTATCGGCTGTTTGATCGAGCATTATGCGGGAGATTTTCCGGTGTGGCTGTCTCCGATTCAGGTCCGGGTGATTCCGGTATCGGCGGAGGCCGCCGGAGCATTTCCGGCAGAGGTCATGGATGGGCTTCGGGCGCGGGACATCCGGGCGGACGTGGACGAGCGGGAAGAATCGCTCGGCAAGCGGATCCGCGCAGCGGAGCTTGAGAAGATACCGGTGGTCGCAGTGATCGGCAACCGGGAGGCGCAGGCGCGTTCGGTGAACGTGAGGCGCCGTGGAAAAAAAGACCAGGAGGTTTTGTCATTGACTGATTTTGTCGAACAGATTTGCCGCGAGGCGATGGTCCCGGATGGGGCGATTAACCCCTGACTTCAAAAGCTGATGCAATTCGGATTAATGAAGGCATAGACGCGCCGGTTGTGAGAGTGATCGGCGGCGATGGCGGGCACGTGGGCGAGAAGCCCATTGCCGAGGCGTTGATGCTGGCGCGGGCCGTGGGGCTCGATCTTGTGGAAATTGTCGCGAACAGCAGTCCGCCGGTATGCAAGATTCTGGATTTTGGAAAGTTCAAATACACGCAGAAAAAGAAGGAGCGCAAGACCCGGGCGCATGCGGACCGGACGGACATCAAGGAAATCCGGTTGAGGATCAAGATTGAGACGCATGATTTTGAAGTGAAGATGAACCGGATACGCGGATTTCTGACAAAAGGCCACCGCGTGAAAGTCGCGGTTGTGTTTCGAGGCCGCGAGATCACGCACATGGATCTCGGCCAGAGGTTGCTCGACCGAACCCGGGCGACGCTGTCCAGCATGGGCAAAGTCATCCAGGAGCCGTCTTTGGACGGAAGATTTCTGGGCATGATGGTGGATCCGATCCGCTGACGAAAGGCAGGGTGGGTTATGCCGAAAATCAAAACAAATCGGGCGGCCGCGAAGCGGTTTCGCCGGACGGGAACGGGCAAGTGGACCCGCAGGCACGCGTATGCCCGGCATCTCTTGACGGTGAAATCGCGCAAGCGTAAACGCTCGTATCAGGAGAATCCGGTTGTGCATCCGACCGACGAACGGCGCGTCGATCGGCTGTTGCCAAACGGTTGAACGGGAGACGATGACATGAGATCGAAGAAGAGCACCGGCAGGCGGGCGCGCAAGAAGCGCGTGTTGAAAGACGCGCGGGGATACTGGGGCCGCAAGAGCAAGATATACCGTGAGGCGAAGCAGCAGCTGTTGCAGAGCCGGTTTTACGCCACGCGAGATCGCCGTGCGCGCAAGCGGGATTACCGGGCGCTGTGGATCACGCGCATCACGGCGGCGGTGCATCAGCACGGCTTGTCGTACAGTCATTTCATCGCGGCCCTGAAACGCGCGAGCGTGGAGTTGAACCGAAAATTGTTGTCGGAGATCGCCGCGCGCGATCCGGCTGGATTTTCCGAGATCGTCAAAGCCGCGCAGGCCGCCTGACATCGGCGCGTAAGGCCGCGAGCGACGCGCGGACCCACCCTTCATCGGCATGTCCAATCTGGAAGATTTAAAAGCAGACGTCACCCGGCTTTTGTCTGAGGCGAAGGACGCGCAGGCGGTTGAGCAGATCCGCATCCGTTTTCTGGGAAGAAAGGGAGTCATCGCCGAGCATTTCAGCCGCATGGGTGATCTTTCGCCTGAAGAGCGACGGGCGACGGGCGCGGCCCTCAACGACCTTAAAATTTGTTGCGAGAAAAAAATCAAAGAGGCTGCAGATCGCTTCGCCTCCGGTCGCTCGCGTGGAGACGCAATCGACGTGACGCTTCCGGGGCGACCTGCCCACGCAGGTCTCACGCATCCGATCAATGAGACGCTTCGGGACATTTGCCAGACTTTCCGGCTGGCTGGATTTGACGTGGCCGACGGCCCCGAGATCGAAACTGACTGGTACAACTTCGAAGCATTGAATGTTCCGGCCGACCACCCGGCGAGGGATATGCACGATACATTTTATGTGAAAATGGAAGAAGACGGGGGAAGGCGGGAGAAGGCGGGGGAATACCTCCTGCGGACACACACGTCTCCGGTTCAAATACACGTCATGGAGAAGCAGAAGCCGCCGGTGCGGATCATCGCGCCGGGGCGCGTCTACAGACGCGATGACGACCCGACACACAGCCCCGTCTTTCATCAGGTCGAGGGTCTCTGGGTGGAAGAAGGCGTGACGCTTCGAGATCTCAAAGGCCTGCTTGAATATTTTCTCAAAATGCTGTTTGGCGAATCCGTCCGCGCACGGTTTCGCCCGTCGTTTTTCCCGTTCACGGAACCGTCGCTTGAAGTCGACATGTCGTGCGTGATTTGCGGAGGCGAGGATCATTCAGCCCATTGCCGAACGTGCAAGGCAACGGGATGGCTCGAGGTGCTCGGCGCGGGCATGGTTCATCCGAACGTCTTCCGCGCTGCCGGACACAATCCCTCGAAAGTCACGGGACTCGCGTTTGGCATGGGCGTGGAACGTATGGCGATGATCCGGTATGGCATCGACGACATCCGTTTGTTTTTCGAAAACGACGTACGGTTTTTGTCGCAGCTTTCGGGCGGGACATGAAAACGCCTGTTTTCTGGCTGACGGAACATATTGCGATTGCGCCCAAAACATTTTCCGATGTCATCCGGCGTCTGCCGTTCGTGGGCGTGGAAGTTTCCGGCGTTGCCGGTGTGGAAGGCGAGCGCGTGATCGAAATCGAGGTTACCGCCAACCGCGGCGATCTTCTGTCGATTCACGGCCTCGCGCGGGAAATCGGCGCGATGACGGGCCGTCGCGTACGGATGGCCGAACCCAAACCGAAGAAAGTCGCGCGTCTGCGCGGAGCCGTGCGAATCGACGCGGGCCAGGGATGCCGGCGGTATCTCGGGGCGCGGATCGAATGCGCGCGAATTGCGCCATCGTCCGAAGCGATCGCCAAAAAGTTGCGCCTGAGCGGAATGCCCGTCCTGAACAACGCCGTCGACATCACGAACCTGATCCTGGCCGAATATGGCCAGCCTCTGCACGTCTTCGACGCGGATCTTCTCCAGGGGCCCATCCATGTCCGGGCCGCGCGCCCCGACGAAACAATTTTGGCTTTGGATGGAAAAAAATACGAGCTGTCAGGCGATCTGGTCATCGCCGATTCGAAACGGTCCGTCGCTCTGGCGGGTGTGATCGGCGGAGCGGAGACAGCCGTTTCCGATTCGACGAAAACGATGTTTCTTGAGTGCGCGTGGTTTGAGCCGTCGCGGGTGCGGCGGACGACCCGGCGTCTTGGCATTGCGACCGAAAGCTCGTACCGGTTTGAGCGCCATGTCGATCCGCTGGGACTTGATCGCGCGTTCTGGAAGGCGATCGACCTTCTCGAAACGCATACGGGCGGCCGGTGCACCGGTGTGGAGATGGCCGGCTCGACGACCCGGCCGGCGGCGGCGATTGTCCTCACGGGTGATGCGATCACGCGGCTTCTGGGAATTCGCGTGCCGGCCAGGATTGTCGCGTCGATTCTCGCATCAACGGGGTGCCGGGTGGCAGCAGTGGGAGCGGAGAGATGGCGGGTCCAGCCGCCGTCCTACCGGAGTGATATTCAGATCCCGGAAGATTTGATTGAAGAAATCGCGCGGTTATACGGCATGGATCGAATTCCATCCCGCATTCCGATTGTGCGGCCGGCCCGTCCGGATCCTAAGGAACGCTCGCTGATCGAATCTGTCCGGCGCGCGGCGCTGGCGACCGGTCTTTCTGAAACCCTGCAGATGAGTTTTATTTCATCGGATGCGCTGAAGGTGTTCGGCATACCGGAATCGGAGGCCGTGCCCCTGGAAAATCCCTTGAGCCAGGCGGCGTCCCATCTTCGGCCGACACTTCTGCCGGGACTGCTCGCTTGCGCGTCGTTGAACGCTCGCCGGGATTCGGCGCCGTCCGTTCGCCTGTTTGAGATCGGCCGCGTTTTTTTACCGGGCGCCCGGCCGAAAGAAGAACTTCGAATGGGATTTGTCTGGACGGGCCCGGCGGAGCCCGGACATTTTGCGCGCCCTGTCCGCGCCGTTGATTTTTTTGACGTCAAAGGAGCCGTTGAGAGCGTCGTGTGGAGCGCCGGACGCGCCATCGAGCGAGTATCGACTGTCCCCGCGAAAATTCAAGCTTTCGGTTCCGATGCCGTCGCCGCCATGCAGATCAACGGCCAATCCATCGGATGCATCGGCCGATTCTCACGTGATCTGGCCGCGAAGATGGATTTGCCGGACGAGACTTGGGCGGCCGAGATCAGTCTTGAGCGACTCATGGCCGTTCCCGCAGCCGCGCGGACCTATCGGCCGCTTCCCAAATTTCCGGCGAT
>JAHFCY010000305.1 GCA_023249255.1 Candidatus Lindowiibacteriota bacterium
GTACGATGATCTCGACCGCCTGACGAATGTTTTTTTTGTCCCCGACCCCCTCGATCCTCAATCCTCGGCCCTTGTCCCCGCCCTCACTGAAAACTTTTCCTACGACCCCGTGGGCAACCGCACAGCCGACGCCCGCACGGACAGCTACGCCTACGACCCCGCCAACCGGATTCAGACGGATGGAATCTATCTCTACGACTTCGACGCCAACGGCAACATGACGGAAAAACGGCTCGTCAACAATTCTCTCGCCTCGTCCGACACGCCCGCGCGAACGCGCTACGTGTACGACGCCGAAGACCGCCTGATCCGCGTCGATCTCTTTTTCTCGCCCACGACGGGACCCGTTCCAGACAAGACCGTCCGCTATCGGTACGACGGCCTCGGCCGCCGAACGGAGAAATCAGTCATCAACGGCACGACGCCGGGCGACATCGGAATGTATTTTTACGACGAAGAGGACATCGTATCGCGGCGGGTTCAGGCCGGATCGCCCCTACAGTGGGTGAAACGCCTGCCCGTGACTGAAATTCGAGCGAGCGTGTCGAACGCCCAGAAGACGAAAATATACGCGGCAACGGACAAGGGGCTTTACGTCCTTGACGCCGCCACCGGCACGGAACACGTCTTGAACGCCCCGAGCGGTCATCTGATCAATGACAGCGTGCGTGATGTGTACTTTTACGATGCGGCCGCAGACACGACCTTTGACCGCACCGGAGCGGGCAAGAGCTGGTCGACGTGGGGTCCGTTCCCCACGCAGGCCTTGGTCGTCTCAACTGACCGTGAAGTGACCATCCTCGACGCGGCCACGGAGAACGTCTACACGCGATTCATCCGCGGCGAGCAAAACGCGTTGACCGACACCCAGCCGAGACAGTACGTGCAGGCGATTGTGGGCACTGGACTGTTTAATGGGGCGATCAAATTTTATCGCCGTGTCTACGGCCTGATAGTGGAAGCTCCCGACACGCTGGGCGCGGTGAGACAGCGCCCCATGCAGGTGTTCATGGGAGATGGAAAACTCGTTGTCGAACTGATGGCGGAAGTCAACATGAAACAGGTGGAGGCCAATGACCCGCTGACGCAGATACTCTATCGAACCGCGGGCGACATCATCGTCTTTAATTTCAAAAACGACGAGGTCGCCGCGAACATGGTGGAATCGATGACAGATGAAATATTCACGATGCCAAGCGGTGCCCACGGCTTCGGCCCGAACATCACGCGGCGGTATCACGGCAAAATATCGGAGGCGAACCAGTCTCGAGGATTTGACCTGCACGTACGCGGATATTTCGAGCTGATCGATGGCTGGAACAAATGGACGAACGACATGCGGCTGTTGCGCGTGGGAACGGGCAAACAGTTTTTGGTAAGGACCGACAAAGGGCGGGACGGGAGCAGCAACGGCTTGGAGGAGGGCGATATTGATCTCTGCCCCGTGAACGACATCGAGACGAATTCCATATCAACGTTTATGAGCATGTACACGCTGGTTGGCCGTGACGCCGAGGTCACGACGAAAGGCGAGCTGTACGCGGCGCACCGCAAAAAGCCGCCCTTGTCGGGATACGACGGGTATTACGTCGGTCCGGACTTTATTTTGCTCCAGGACGTCGACAAACTTGCGGACACAGTCACGGTCGATCCGGATATTTACACGGTGGATCCGAGGTACAAAAATCGCCTCTTGGGCGAACCGACCGGCTGGGTGGACATTTACGCCGAGTCGGCCGCCGCCCCGGTCGCGGCATTTTTGAACGATACAATCACCACCCCGAATAATCACAGAGGAATTCTGTTCTACCAGCACGGGATGGGCAAAGATCAGGACGGCGAAATCCTTCCCTTGACAATCGAAGCGCTGGAGGGGCAAAGTGATCTGGTTCCGGGCACGAACCGTCTTGTCATCGGCTTGAAAGGAGGCTTGACGTTGATCGACGAAAGCGTTGGTAACCTCGACTTCGCATCCATCGTCCCACCCGGCTACCGCGGCGACTCGCCCGTCGTCCCTTGGGATCGCGTCAATAAGGCCGTCTACAGAAACTGGTCACCCCACGCAATTTCTGACGGCCAAATCCCCAATGACCGCGTGGACAACGCGATTGTCATCGACCCGGATCACTCCATCATCGTCGAAAACGGCATCGACCCCGGCGACGGGCCGACCATCGCGCGCTTGGATTTTTCTGTGATTTCCGGATCACGGCGCGATGATATCGTTCACGGTCCCGGAATAGACGAGCCACTGATCGTTCACACTGACACAGGGGGAGGGATTCAGACGGCGTTTTATCTCAGTAATGCCCTCGGCTCTATTACGGAACTTGTATCCAAGGACGGGCAAATAGATGGTGAGCTGGAATATTCCTCGTTTGGACGCATCGTTCATTCTTCCGGTATAGGTCTCGATCAGTGCTATTCATACGCATCCCGAGAATTTGAGCCGGAACTGGGCTTGTATTTTATGCGCACTAGATATTACGACCCGCAGACAGGGAGATTCATACAAGATGACAAACTGAATTATGCGTCTAATCTGACCAAGTATCAGCCGTTTTTAAATGCCGTTATGTTGAGTCGTATTTTTGATAATACTATTCCAGAGTATTTGCAGATATATGTGAAGAACAATCCCATTAATCTTATTGATCCTAGTGGCGAATTCTTTGGGCCAGTGATTGATATGGGAATTGCCGCTCTTGTTTATGGTATACTGGTGATTAATAGACTTCAGTCGATTGTTGCTGGGGCACTTGCGATAGGAATATATTTCGGTATACACTCGTTTGGCGATTTTATTCTCGTTGGAAAAAATCCACGTCAGACCAAAATATATCGTCAAAAGGCGGACTTCAAAGGCGAGATGACTAAAACCGGACTGAAGTTTGAAGATGAATTGGCACAAAGGGGTATAAAAATCCAAGCCTTAAAAGATGAGGGATGGACTGATTCAGACATTGAGGAGTTGAAAAAATTCAGCCCGTAGCTGACAACAAGATGTGGCCAAAGCATTCCCTCTACGACAAATTTTCTTCGCCGTATACGACCCTCTTTTTTTCAAGTTCTATTTATTTTTGTGCTGCTTATATAGTTCATTCCATCGGGCAACCTACTGGCAACTATAGATTATTTTCAATCGTCGTACTATTGACATTCGTTTTATTATTGTTCGCCTGTTATTTTCATGGACGAGATGTGAAGACAGGGCTGAATCGCCTAAAGATGGGGTTGGGTAACCGTAAGCAAAATCTCGCTCTGATTGTACTATACGGAGTTTTGTTTTTGATTGACATAATATTTATCATTGGATTTTATCCACTTGTAACGGAGATATGGACTAGTCGTCTGACGTGGAGAATGATTTTTGGGCTGTAATGGTCCAGCGACTTTTTAGAGGCGGGATTTGCGGCGATTTTAGCGAACAAATAT
>JAHFCY010000306.1 GCA_023249255.1 Candidatus Lindowiibacteriota bacterium
GGAAATTCGGGCGAAGTGAAGTTGAAGAACCTGTCGCACTTTTTCACGCCACCACGCATTCGCCGTTGGCCGGCGTGGTTCGATCGCGGTGTAGATGTCTTGAAGCGTCGCTTTGCCGCCGAGTCGTTCCAGTGTTGCCTCAACCAACGCGCGCCAAATTCCTTTTCTCGGATGTCCATAAGTGAGGATGAGTTTTGCCGCTTTCCCCAGATTCTCGAACTCGACCGCCTCGCGGTAGAGCGCGAACCCGACCAACGTTCGCACTTTCTCTTTTTTGAACTGCACAAAGACCAACGGCAGACTCAGCCGCGGGAACAAGCGACGGGGAACAATCTCCGCGACCATCGACCACGTCTGATGCCACCGCCAAATGCGGCGGTGCGTCTGCATCGCATACGCCGGCAACAGAAATCCGCAGCGGCCGTTGTCGGGGAGCACGATAGCCGCCCGTCTGAGAAATCCTTCAATCAGACGAACATCGTAGGGTGGATTCCCGACGATCGCGGTGGGGACACACGGAAGCTGAACATTGCGAAAATCACCGACGATGATATGGCGACCTGTGTTGTTCTCCGCTACGACCGCAAGAGCCGGATCGATCTCGACTCCTATTGCCGGTACATGATTCGGTATCGCTTTCAAAAACGCCCCAAATCCACACGATGGTTCAATCACGTAGTCTGATCCATTGAGGTCACCGAAATATCGTTCGACAAGTTCAACCGCCGCCCATTCAGGGGTAAACCATTGGCCCAACTCGGCGCGTCGTGTGATCGGACACAAAGCCGTTTCCTTTTCGGGTATCCCAGGCAAGCGGTCTGTGTGCGTCCCCACCAACACCAATTCAGTCACCATAGAGCGATCCCTCCCAGATCAATTCGTGACTCCTGTCGGTGTGATAGATGGCGCCCCTACCCGTCGCGAAATTCATGAACCCGAGGTATCTGGGCGCGATGCTGTATGGGATGGCATCACTCTTAAAATCAAAAACCTCGTATCGTTCAAACACTGATTTGAGTTCGCGGATCATTTCCTCTTTGGTCGATTCCGCTATCGTTGCACCGCCTATCATGTGCCGTCTCTCCGCCCATGCGTCTTGACGGGATCCCATGTGGCCCTTGAAGGCCGGAACGATGTGACAAGCTCCGGTTGAGCGACAATCGGCCGCAGGGACATAAACAAGAGCGCGTCCATTTCGACGCGACCCGAACCGGGGCGGTCAAGTTCGTCCATGTGAATTTGCAACCGCTGATCCGCCGACACCACGCCGCGCACTCGATAGCGCGCTTGCGCCCACGCTTCGGCGCGAAAGCGGATGATCTGCCCGACAGACTCTTGGAGTGGCAGTAGAAGACAGGCGTGGCTGGGATGTAGAGCAACAACACGCATTGGGATCACCTCCACTCCGTAGCACGGAGCCGTGGACGAACCGGACGGAGAGGAGAAATCGCAAATTGCCTGATTCAATCTATTTTTCACAGTACAGGGTTGGCTGTTCCGATTGCAGAGGACGTCGCCCGTGGTGGGAGTGGATAGACTTTTCGGAAGAGGATGGATCCCATCGTGTGGGTGAGCCATCGTCTGAAACGCAAATTCTCGAACGCGTTCTATATCCTCATCGACACGATACGCCAGATATTTGACCCGAGTCATATTTCCTCCGATGTAAAATCATCCGGGAGGGCGACGGATGCGCCCTCCCGGCCCAACACTTCCCCCATCACGCGGCGGTCGCCGGTGGTTTGTCCGTCGCCGGTTTGGCTGCCTTGCCGTTCTTCCGTGAATTCGCCGCCACGGCACCCGGCATTACTTTGGCTGGTTGCCTTTTGTCTCCTTTCTCCGCTTTGCCATTTTTCCCAGAGGATACAGCTTCACCGCCTTCCGTCCCTGGCAGGCTTTCCTGCAAAGGCTGAATTGAAATCGTCACCTTCGTCCCGGCTTTGACGAGGCGATTGATCCTGTTGGGATCACCGCCGTCGAGTTTGATGTCCTCGAACGTCAGACGGTCGCCATCCGCTTTCAAACTGCACTCCTTGATCACAGCTACGATGTTGATTGTTTCAGACATTCATACACCCCTCTCCACAATTTCTCAGGAAGCCGCAGCGGGCGACGTACTGCCCGCGGCGGCCGTACTCGTTACACCCTCGGCAACGGACTGCGCCGGTTGCGGCGCGGGTTGCTTGTCGTCATTTCGACGGGCCTTGGTGCGTGCTGTCTTCTTTTGCGCTCCCTGATTTTTCTTTCGAGCCTTCATTCTCCACCTCCCTTCGTAGACATCTCCACAGGTTCGTTACTTCGAACCACGTTGCACGCCGTTCTATACGACAACGAATCGACTCCGTCTGCCGATCCGGATTTGATGATGGTTTGGGTGATCCGTTCGCATTCATCCCAGGCCAACTGAATCGCCGCCGTTCTCTCGCCGGCTTTGCGCTCAACCGCCACGGACTTGATGAATTCATGCAGGGCAATCTTGGACGCATCCGTCAGAAGCCATTTGCGTTCTCTGAGGGACACCACGGCCCATGCCCCATCCGGTTGCCTCACGATTCGCATTCCATCCAAGAACTCCAAAATTTTTCGCATGGTGTCCATTTCACTTCCTTCGTTCAATTCGATGGTCCCGACCGCCGATGCGAATGACCCGGCACATGCCCGCCAATCGCGAAGGGATGGTGTCGTCATCGAGTTTTTCAACGAGTTGTTCCGGGGAGTATTTTCCCGCGACGACCAAACCCGCTTTGTACACGAAATATCGCGCGTCCAGGATTTCCTGGAAAATCTGACGCGCAAATGCCGTGTCGGCCCCAGCGCCCAATTCGTCCAGAATAAAAACGTCCTTTTCCGAAATGCGGTCGATGATTTCCTGCTCCTCACCGGGGTCTCGCCCTCTCAAACGCCGCATCAGCTGGTGAGGCCTGAATATCACGACCGAAAATCCGAATTCGAAACCTTTCCGTGCCATCGCATAGAGAAGATGGGTTTTTCCGACGCCGCACGGCCCCCAGAGATAGAGATTGTCCTTGTGCGGATCAAAAGCCTGCGCGCATTCAAACGCCGCTTTGTTGGCAGGCTCCGGCCGGAATCGGTCGAATGTAAATTCCCGATATGGCCGTTCTCCGCCCAACAATTCGATCAGTTTTTGTTTTTGTTCCTGCGCGCGGCGTTCATCGTCTTTTTTCTTTTCTGCGGCGTCGACACAATCCGAACACAGTTCGTCCACGAGCGGATTTACAAACTCGCCTGTCCCCTCGATGTGACGCCCGCCCATGACGATCGGCGGAGCCCAAGCCCATGGGATTTGACGATGACAGCCGAGGCAAACCTCAACCTTCGGAGATGTGGGCATATTTGCCTGGGATGGGTTTGGCTTCTCCGGCGGGGTGAAATCCACGGCGGTGATCACCTCCTTGCATT
>JAHFCY010000307.1 GCA_023249255.1 Candidatus Lindowiibacteriota bacterium
TCCACACCGCCCAGAATGACAACTACAGTGTCGTACGACGACAGGTACGTTGTTCCTGACACCGTGATTGTATCGACTTCAGAAGCAAACCCCGAATCCGGGGATATGATTTCAATCCACTTGTCCGTGTCCATGACGGTGGCGTTCAGAGCCGCCATGAAACCCTGTTGGACAGAATCCACATTGGTGAGGCCATAGTAGTTTTGAATTGTCGGCCCGGAGACGGCCCCGATGGATTGCGACAGTGTGTAGTGGACGGTACTGACGGTCCCGCCGGCTGAGTCGGCACCGCCGGCTGAGATGAGTGAGTGTGCCACGATGTTCTTGCCGCCGAGGAGGCCGTCTGACATGAGAGGCAGGGAGTCACCCCAAGCCGACTGGATAGACAGCAACAGGAAGAGGACAAGCAGGGCGGGAAGGGAACGGAAAACAAACAGGTTCGTCAATGATCCCGTTCGTCTCAAACTATAGTGTATATGTTTAGTAAAAAAAATACGAGAAGTATTACTCGAGCGAAGACTGGAGAATCGGAAAGAGAAAAGTTTGTCAAGCAGAGTCAAAAATTGTTGGGATTTGTGACGGATGTGAAGCAGAACACAAGGGAGGAACCAGGATAGGGTGAATCCATTCGTTTCGGGCTGTGATTGAGTATTAAGGTGTCTGCGTCCCGTCTGCGTCAGCAGATCCAACGGCGTTTCCCCTGTACCCTTAATCGTTCCGAGATCAATCCATTAAGCTCCGAACGACCTCTTGCGGCTTACCCCCCGAACATCCCCTGAAAAAGGTCTTACACCTCACTACGGCATTTCGTACAGAAAGTATTATGTATATATATACAAAAAGCAAGAAAAATCAAGATATTTTGTGTTCGGAAGACATATGTATGTTTTTTAGTGTATGTTTATATGCTAAAAATGCCACCACCCATTGATCCACCGTTCAAAATTTCATAAGGAATCCGGGAAAGCAGGAGGAGGCAAAAAACAGGATGCGCTCATGGCTTCTTGGCTTCCTTATAATTTTCTGAGGAGGCCGTACGGACGATTTTACATATAAAATATATCCCCCTATATATATGTTTTGCCTATCCCGAAAAGGAATCTTGTCGGACGGGCTTGACATCGTTTCTCGTTTATGCTCAAATGATTGCATCATGTTGTCTTGTCTGGTTTTTGCGGGGCGATCTTTCTATTCGCCACGAAATTTATGCCGATTTCGCCGACTCCACGTGGTGGCGGCCGGCTTGACCGCACTGCTTCTGCCTGTTTTGGGGGGATCCGGTGTCCCGGCCTCTTCCGCTTCCGGGACGGTCGAGACTCCGTCCGTCGAATTGACGCTCGTCTACAAATCCGCCGATGACGTCTCAATCCAGTGGGCGCAATTTTTGCCTTCCGGCAACGTCCTCGCCGCCACCGACAAACATGAACTCTTGGAATGGATGTTGGACAGCCGGGATTGGGTCCGCACACGTGACATGAAAATCTTTAAATCGGAACACTCCTTCGCCGCCGTATCACCCGACGGCCAACGGCTGGCGACGGCGGATTCCACAGCCACCCGGCTCTGGAATCGAGTCACGGGCGACATCGTCGCCTCCCTCGAACTTCGATTCACCGGCACGCCCCTGGCGTTTTCACCGGATGGCCGATATCTCGCCGTCTCGTCGTCCGACGGACAAACTTGTTTGCTCGTCAATGCACAAACGGGAGAATCCATTCGAACTCTTTCAGCCGACCGCAAAGGCCAGGTGACGGCCCTCACGTTTTCCCACGATGCCGCTCTTCTGGCCTGCGGATTCATCACCGGTTCTGTCACGGTCTGGGACCTCGCGCCGGGCGCGCCGCGGGCCGCGTGGTTTAAGCACGGCTGGCTCTACGATCTGGCATTTTCTCCCGACGACCGAAAACTCGCCGTCGGCGCCGGGCTGTCCGTTCGCCTCTGGAATCTGTCGGGATCGGAACCGACCGACGGCGCGGACAAATCGGCCGCGGATAAACAGGCCGACCGTCAAACACCGCTTCTCAATCGCATGCGCATGTTCAACCCGGCGCAGGCGCCCGGCATTTTAGGATCTCCCAGAGACGCCGGCCTCCAAAGTGTCCGGGCAGTCGACTTCTCTCCCGACGGAAGTTGGCTGGTCGAAGGCATTGGCGGAAACAATATGAGTTTGGGGACTCCCATGAAAGGCCGGATCGAAATATGGGATCTGGATCGAAACGCTCAAACTTATGCGCAGGCCGTCGACGGCCATGTCCTTGATGTGGCCGTCTCACCGGACGGTCAGTATCTTCTGTCAGTCCACCTCGTCCCATCGGCGGCGGGAGGAACCAAACCTCGACGCGAACTTTGTGTCTGGCGCAGTCCGGTACAGACTTCCGCGAAGCCCGCCCCGGCAGCCGCGGCCGACACGGTTCGGGCATCCAAAAACATTATACTGGGGGGGGATAAACAATTGACCGTCCCGAAATCCGCGCCATCCACCGGACCGGCGGACTTGGAACTGGCTTGGAAATTGTATTCGGACGGAAAATGGGACGATGCCCGGCGGCGGTGTCAACAGATCGTGGCCGCAAACGGCCGATCAGCCGACGGCTACGATCTTCTCGGATACATCGACCGGGCTCGGAGCGATTTTGAGGCGGCGAACAACGCCATCCAACACGCCATCGAAATTCGAACGGCTCAATTCGGTCCGAAGGATCCGACCGTTGCGTTCAGCCTCAATAATCTTGCGATGCTCCGGCACGTTCAGAAACGCTGGGACGAGGCCGAAATCTTGTACGGAGAGGCCCGGGAGATCTGGGAAGGGCGGCGCGGCGAGTATTCGGAAGAGTTGGCGGCCTGCCTGAAAAATTTGGGATTGCTGTTCGTCGACCGGGGCCGGTTCACAGAGGCCGACCATGCGCTGATCGGATCTCTGGGGTTTGCCCGGCGGATGAAAAATCCCTCGGCTGTGTCGGAGGCCGAAATTCTGGAAACACTGGCCGATCTCTACGTGAAGATGAACCGAACGCCCGAGGCCGAAATCTACCGGACGCAGGCAAAGATACTTCGAGCCAAATCAACCGGAAAAAATTGATCGGCGTCATTGGTAAACCCAAGCCACAGACAGACACGCACCAGCACACACAGACCACACACCTTCTCACATGAAAATTGTCTGTGTCCCTGCCTGCCGGCAGGCAGGTGTGTGTGTCTGTCTGTGCTGGTCAGTGGCTAAGGTTTCTCGCATTTTTTATCACCAAGTCACGGGAAGGGACGCCTCATTTCCCGGACGATTCGGCCGGTTTTTTCGTTCCGAAGTCGCCGAACCGGATGCTGAAACTGACCCGGTGCGTGTTGCCGAAAACGCCAAACGGCACGAAAGCGTAATCGAGATCGAACGCGCCGAGCCGAAATCCGACGCCGGCGGTCAGA
>JAHFCY010000017.1 GCA_023249255.1 Candidatus Lindowiibacteriota bacterium
AAAAATATTTTGAAACGCACCGGCGACCTCGTCCTCCGTCACACCGTGTTTGTCGATGTGGGGCCGGCCACTCTCGTCGATATAGAATCGTATTTTCATTTGAATAGTATCACATAATGGTGCTCACGGCAAAAGCTATAAATTGGGAAGAAGGGTTTCGCTGAAACGAGGCGACCGCTACTGGGATGTATTCTCTTTTAAGGGGGTTCCGGGAACGATCTGCCAGATCGTCGCGTTTAGTGCTGGATCACCCGGAGGATAATAATGACACGGGGGAAGATACGATTGGATTCTGTCCCGAACGGATACGTCATATTTCTTGATGACAAATCCTTTACTGCGGAGGTAATCAAGTTCCTCTTTTATAAGAAAATCGAACCTCGTTTTGACAATCCAATTGATTTTTTCCGGCGGGGGAATACACCCCTGAAGGGACGGGGGAACATGCACCCGGGTGTCCGTCCGTTGAAACGTCGACAGTGGGGTGACTACCATGTTTGTCTTCAGCGCGACGTACATTCCTTCATAAAACATTTGAATCCGATCTCCCGGGCGCGCATTCGCCTGAAAAAATGACGGGATGTTATCATCCCATTTTTCATGGGACGGTCGAAACGGATTCATCTCGTCCGAGAGAAAATCTCGAAAAAAAGAATCCATCCAAATTTTATGGTCCGGACTTCCAGCAAAGCATCCGATCAAAACAAGCGCCGATATCAGACAGGCGGTGACGGACGCCCTCGGCGTGCGAAATCGTTTTTGGATGCCGTTGAAGAGTGTAACCAGTAGAAGTGCGTTCAGCGGCAGGATGAAAATGAGATATCGCTCATAAAAAGACGTGATCGAACATATCAGCAAAAGACCCGCGCAAACCCACGCCAAGGCAAATCGTATCACGGCCCGATCTTTTTTGTCCGGCGAAAGCAGTATCCCCGACGAGGCTGTCGCCATCATTAGAAATGGGCCTTTGTAATAATTCCAGGCCACCTCGAGGTTCACCTGAAATGGCAACGTGGAATAGTAAATACGCTGAAGTTCGAAGGTCTTCCACAACCCAAGTGTTACGAACCATACAAGATTGGGAAGCACGGCCATCAGAAGACAGGTTCCCAGCGGAACAAAATCCTCCTTGATCGTCCTGAAACCCAACGCAAGACTAACCGCCACCGCGAAGGCAAGCGCGATTGGCATATTGCATTGAAACAGGATGAATCCGCACACAGCGAGGATGATGGCTCGGGACCATCCGCTCAATTCAGTCAACGCGCCAAAGGAAAGACAAGCGGCAAAGATCAACAGGGAATAGTATCGAGCCACGCGAATATGTGTAATGAATGTGATATCCGTGGCAAGGTAGAGAAGAACAACAAAGGTGATCCAAACATTGGATTTTCGAAACCAGAAGAGCAGTGCAACGATGGAAACAAACCGAAAATAGAAAACACGAGGCGACAGACGAAGAGATTATATCCGCCGCTGATCAAAAATCCCAGTGCGCCCACGTACGGAGCGAGCCACCCGCTCCATTTCCAGAGGTGGGAATCGTCCGTCTCGATAAAAAATCCCTGGGTGGCGTGCAGACAGTCGAAAGACGCCATCGGCATGCCCGTTTTCCAGACGTGATGACTCAAAACGAGCGTTTCGGCCTCGTCCTGCCATGGGGCCGGGTGATCCAATCTGTAGAAAAACAGGAACGCACACAGGCAGACGAAGAAAATGTTGAGAAAATACTTCGGTCGGCTCACAATGATATCCCTGCTGTTACTACGACGACCATTTGGCAGACCCTCCCCCTCATGGCTCTCGACTGAACCTTCGAAATTTGGATTTGTTAGAGTTTTTCGAGCAGAAATTCCGCGTTGAATCTGACGAGGTAAAACACCCAAACGCCCGGTCGACGGCGGACTGAAGGGACTGCGGCTCCACGGTGGGACCTGCTGACGCTGATACGCGCATGAGGTACTCGACGTTCCCGTCGCGGCCACGGATCGGACTGGGAATGATATCGACGAGACGCAATCGAGCGGCGGAAAATTTGTCGACGGCGGCAGTCAGCAAACGGCGATGGATCACGGGGTCGAGAAGCAAACCGCCCTTTTGGACCTCGCCTTTTTCGGCTTCGAAATTGGGTTTGAACAAAATAATTCCATCGGCCGTCTCCGTAAGAAACCCACGCACCACGGGCAGAATCAAAAAAATGGAAATGAACGAGACGTCCATGGTGAGAAAAGCGACCGGTTCCGGAATGTCGGCGCGGGTGAGTTCACGCGCGTTTTTGCGCTCCATGAGATTGAGTCGGGGGTCGCCGCGGAGGCGCGCGTCAAACTGGCCGTATCCGACGTCGACGGCGTAAACTTTCGATGCGCCGCGGTCGAGCAGGACCTGCGTGAATCCGCCGCTGCCGGCGCCGACGTCCAGCGCGACCGAACCGGAACAGGACATGTCAAATGTTTTGAATCCCGCGTCAAGTTTTTCGGCCGATCGGCTGACCCACGCCGGACGCGTTTTCACGTCGATCCGGGCCTCCGTGTCAACCGCCGTGCCGGCCTTGGTGCAGCAAGATCCATTCACCGAGACGTCTCCGGCGAGAACGGCGGCGGCGGCGCGGGACCGGGTCGAAAATAGGCCACGATCGACCAGCAGGGTGTCGAGTCTGACTCTTTTAGCTTTCGCCACTCCTGTTATTTGATTCGTTCGACGATGAAGTCGGCGAGGCGTTCCAGCGGGCGGCGGCGGTCGGCCGGAAACGTGGCGAGGGCCGATTTGGCTTTCGCGCAGAGATCTTTGGCGCGGGCGCGGGCGCCGTCCAGACCAAGGAGTTTGGGATAGGTGGTCTTGCCCATTTTTTCGTCCGTGCCGGCGGCTTTGCCCATGTCCTGCGGATTGCCCACGACGTTCAGAATGTCGTCGTAGACCTGAAAGGCCAATCCGATCGCGTCGCCATATTGCGAGAGTTGGCCCAGGATTGCCGCATGAGATCCGGCCAGAAGCGCGGGCGATGTGACGGAGATCGAAAGGAGCCGCGCGGTTTTGAGAGTATGGAGTTCCTCCAGCGCTTTTTCCGAATCGAGGGTCGAACCTGACGAAATGTCGATCTGCTGGCCGCCGACCATGCCGGCCGCACCGGCGGCCCGGGCGATTTGATGGACGCACCGGAGGACATGCTCGGCCTGAAACATCCGCGCGAAATCAGGCTCGGATAGAAGCTCGAACGCGAACGTCAGGAGGCCGTCGCCGGCGAGGATCGCCGTCGCCTCGTCGAATTTTTTGTGGTTCGTCGGCAGGCCGCGCCGAAGGTCGTCATTGTCCATGGCCGGCAGATCATCGTGAATGAGGGAGTAGGTGTGAATGCATTCGAGCGCGACAAAAAGATTTTCGAACCGCGTGATGTCGCGGCCGAGAAGTTCGACCACCGACAGCGCGAGAATCGGCCGGAGGCGCTTGCCGCCGGCGAACATCGAATACCGGATCGACTCCTGAAGCCTCTGCGGCCAGTTTTTCTGTTTTTCAAAACGCCGCAGGAGTATCGGATCGATCCGTGCGCGCTGGGCTTCGATAAAATTGTTCATGGATTGTTCCAGCGACGCGGGCGGCATGGCGGTATCAAGCATCAGGCAAATTGAGCGGGCCGACCCCGGGTTTGTCCTCCGATGAACCCGGCAGGACTTTTTCGAGCTTCGCTTCCGCCTCCGACAACTTTTTCTCGCAGACTTTCACAAGCTTGATGCCCTCCTCGTACAATTTCATCGCGTCCTCAAGCCCTGTTTTTTCGGATTCGAGCGACTCGACAATGCTGTCCAATCGTTCGAGCGCGTCTTCGAACCTCGTGTCCTTGTCCTTCTCCGCCATTTGCTTTTCCTTCCCAATGATGTCAGTTTCCGGCCGGATCGACTTTGACGTGAAACGCGCCGTCCGACACGCGAACCGTGAGTTTTTTGCCGGCCACGGCCTGGCGGCGGCGGCGGATCACCCGACCCGAATCGTCCGTCAGCATCGCGTAGCCGCGCGCGAGAACCGCCTGGGGCGAGAGCGCGTGAAGTTTGGCGCGGGCGGTGTCAAACTCGAGCCGCGAGTCGGACACAATCGCTTTGAATCCGTGCGACAGATCGAGTTTGATCCGGTCCAGCCGCTGCCAGCGCGTTTCCAGGAGGCTCCGCGGCTCCTTCCACCATCTCCTGTTTTTTATCAGATCAACCCGTCCTGCCGCAACGGCGAATTTTCGGCGAAGCTCCCGCACGAGATGACGGCGGCGGTCGGACAGATCACCCGAGACTATCTGCATTTCCGGAAAAACCATTTCGGCCGCGTTGGACGGCGTCGCGGCGCGCGCGTCGGCCACAAGATCCAGAAGGGATACATCCTTTTCGTGTCCGACTGCGGAGACGATGGGAATGGGACAGGCGGCCGCCGCCCGGCAGACAACCTCCTCGTTGAAAGCCCACAAATCCTCGATCGATCCGCCGCCGCGGCCGACGATCAGCACATCGCAATTTTTCCAGTTCCCCATCCGGCGGATCGCATCGGCGATTTCCGGCGCGGCCTTCGCGCCCTCGACCGGGACCGGATAAACCAGCGCCTGTGCGCCCGGCCAGCGGCGCAATCCGACTTTGAAAATGTCCTTGATCGCCGCGCCCTGCATGGACGTGATGACGCCGATGCGCCGCGGGAACGCCGGTATCGGCCGCTTGCGCGAAAGATCGAACAACCCTTCCGCCGAGAGCTTTTTCTTGAGCTGTTCGAGCGCGACGGCGAGCGACCCTGCGCCCTGCGGCAGGAGGCGCTGAACTTTGAGTTGATACTCGCCTTTCGGCTGATAGATGTCGAGCCGGCCGACCGCGACAACCTGCATGCCATTCTCGGGCGTGAACGTGAGCGATTCGTTGTCACCCCGGAAAAAAACGCATCGAATGGACGCGCCGGCGTCTTTGAGCGTGAAATACATGTGTCCCGACGCGGGATAGAGCGAAAAATTGGAGATTTCGCCGCTCACGGCAACATCGGCAAACGTCGCGTAGATCAGCCGCCGGATTTCGGCGGTGATCTCAGAGACGGTGAAGATGCGCGCGGTTGAAGGTTCGGAGATCATGCGGTGACAGGCGAAACGAAGCGGCGCGAACGGTGTTGGCCAGAAGCTGGGCAACGGTTTCGGGGCCGACGCCACCCGGAACGGGGGACAGGGCGCCGGCGACGGACACCACGCGGGGTGACACATCGCCCGCAAATATTTTTTTCCCGGCCGCGCCCTGCGAGACGTGGATCCCGACGTCGACGACGACGGCGCGGGGTTTGACGTGGCGCGGCGAGATCAAGTGTTTTTTTCCGGCGGCGGCGATGAGGACATCGGCGCGGCGGGTAACCGCGGCAAGATTTTTCGTGCGGCTGTGGCAGACGGTGACGGTGGCGTGGCGGATGAGAAACAACAGAGCGAGCGGCCGGCCGACAAGCCTGCTTCGACCCACGACAACCACTTCGCGGCCTTCGACGGGAACTTGGTAAAAATCGAGAAGATGCAGAACGCCTTTCGGCGTGCACGGCACAAATCTGGGCGAGCCGGCGGCAAGAAGTCCCTGATTTTCGGGATGCAATCCATCGACGTCCTTGAGCGGAGAAATCCGAAACAGCGCGGCATCCTCGTTGAGATGATCCGGCAGGGGGAGTTGAAGCAAAATGCCGTGGACCGCGCGATCTCGGTTCAAGCGGTCAATGACCGACAGGAGGTGGGATTGCGGCGTCGACGCCGGCAGATGAATCAGCCGCGAAACCATCCCGCATCCTTCAGCCTGTTTTTGTTTGCTCGCCACATACGCCGACGACGCCGGATTGTCGCCGACCAGGACGGCGGCGAGGCACGGAGAAACTCCGTGAGATTTTAAAAACGACGCGGCATCGGCGACGTTCGCCCGCATGGCCGACGACGACGCCTTGCCGTCAAGTAACTTCATATCCGCTCACTCCCCGGCGCCCCGGATCGCGATCCGGCCCTACCGTTCAGCGCGGACAATCAGCTTGATGGCCGTTTTTTCCTTGCCGTCGATGTTGAGATCGACGAAAGCCGGGATCGTGACGAGATCGATCCCGTTGGCGGCGACGTACCCGCGCGCGATCGCGATCGCCTTGACCGCCTGATTCACCGCGGCGGCGCCGATCGCCTGAAGTTCAACCCGGCCGTCCTCCTTCAAAAATCCTGCAATGGCTCCGGCGACACTCGACGCATTGGATTTGGACGAGACTTTCAACAGCGACATGCGTCACACCCCCCTTGGAGGGCCGCGCTCACCCGCGACGACCCATTCTTCTCCTGCTGCGACTTTGCAAAACCGCCACCGCCGGGGTCAGACGGCCGGCGCAATTATCTGCCGGTTCCCTGATACGGATGACGTTCCTGAATTCTCTGTATGTTCAAAGCCCGGCCCGACGAATCGATCTCGACCATCACGCCGCAGAGAAGCACTTCTCCGCTGGTCGGGACCTCAAACTTGACCGGGACCTGAGTCAAAAACCGTTCGAGGATCGGCGCAATCTCGACGCCGATCACCGAGCGCGCCACGCCAACCATGCCGGCGTCCGTGATGTACGCGGTGCCGCCGGCCAGGACTTCTTCGTCCGCCGTCTGAACGTGCGTGTGGGTCCCGACGATGACGCTGATCTGTCCGTCGAGAAAATGCCCCATCGCCTTTTTCTCGCTCGTCGCCTCGGCGTGAAAATCGACAAAAATAATTTTTACGCCCCGGGCACGCATCTCCTGCACGTGCCGGCGGCCAACCTGAAAGGGACAATCAATCGGTTCCATGAAGATCCGGCCCTGCAAATTGAGTATGCCCAATTGTTCGGACCCGACGGTGTAGACGGCGCTGCCGTGGCCGGGCGCGGCGTCCGGATAATTCGCCGGACGGAGGATCCGTGTTTCATCATCATGCCGGGAGAGATAATCGACGAACTCCTTTTTCTTCCAGACGTGGTTGCCGCTGGTGAGAACGTCCACTCCCCCGCGAAACATCTCCTCGGCCTTGTCCAGCGTGATGCCGATGCCGGCCGCCAGATTCTCCCCGTTGGCTATGACCCAATCAATTTTATATTCCTGGCGCAAGAGCGGGATGCGCCGCGTCGCCACCGTCCGGCCGGGCCGGCCAATGACATCGCCCAGGAAGAGGATTCTCATCCCGCCGGTCACCGCGCGTACTCGATGACCCGCGACTCGCGAATGCAGATGACTTTGATCTGTCCCGGATAATCGATTGTCTTCTCTATTTTTTGCGCCATCGACCGCGCAATCTCCTCCATCTGCTGGTCGGTGACCTGTTCACTTCGAAGGATGGCGCGAATTTCGCGGCCGGCCTGAATCGCGTATGCCTTTTCGACGCTCGGAAATTCCGTCGCGATCTGTTCGAGCGACTCGAGACGCTTGATGTACGATTCGACGTTCTCCTGCCGCGCGCCGGGCCGGGAGGCGCTGATGGCGTCGGCGGCGGCGATGAGGACGCTTTCGACGGTCGTCGCTTCGCACTCGCCGTGGTGAGCGGCAATTCCATTCACAACAGGCCCGCTCTCGCCGTGCCTGGCGGCGAACTCCGCGCCGATCAGCGCGTGCGGCCCCTCGGCTTCCTGCGTCAGAACCTTGCCGATGTCGTGGAGAATGCCGATGCGCCGGACCATCTTGACGTTCGCGCCGACCTCGGCGGCCATCATCGACGCGAGGTACGCGACTTCCTTCGAATGTTCCAGCACATTCTGGCCGTAGCTCGTCCGGAAATGGAGCCGGCCGATCATGCGGATTTCATCTTCGGGCACGTCGGTCACGCCAAGTTCGAAGAGAGCCTTCTCGCCGATTTCCAGAAGCCTTGCCTGCATTTCCTCCTCGACTTTTTTCAGAATCTCTTCGATGCGCGCCGGATGGATCCGGCCGTCCTCGATCAACCGCTCGAGCGAGATCTTCGCGACCTCGCGGCGGTACGGATCGAACGACGACAGGACGACCGTCTCGGGCGTGTCGTCGATGATGACGTCGACGCCCGTCAGTTTTTCAAACTCGCGGATGTTGCGGCCTTCGCGGCCGATGATCCGGCCTTTCATTTCGTCGTTGGGGAGCGTGACAACCGAGATGGTGTTTTCCTGCGTGACGTCGGCCGCGAGGCGCTGAATGGCCGTCGTGACGATGGTCTGGGCCTTGCGCTCGGCTATCCGTTTCGCTTCCGACTCGATTTTTTTGACGGTCTTTGCCGCTTCAAGTTTCGCTTCGGCCGTCATTTTTTCGACGAGAAGATCCCTGGCTTCCTGCGCCGTCAAATGGGAGACGTGCTCGAGGTCTTTGGTGAGTTTTGAGTGGTCGTCGTGAAGTTTCTGTTCGTCCGCGCGCATCCGGTCGGCGCGGCGGTTCAGGTCATTGTCCCGGCCCCGAAGTTCCGCTTCACGCTTGTCCAGAAACTCCTCCCGGCGGAGAACCTGGTGCTCGATCTCCTGGACGCGCAAGCGCTCTTTGGCGATCTCCTGTTCAAGCTCCTCGCGTTCGGACTGGAGAATTTCGCGACCTTCCAGCAGTTTTTCTTTTTTGAGTTCCTCCGCGCGCGCATTGGCCGCGATGAGAATCTGCTGTGCCTGTTCCTCCGCCGACTTCCGAAGCTTGTTTTCGATGTATCGCCGAATAAAATATCCGACCCAAATTCCCAAGCCCAAGCCGGTCCCATAAACCAGCAGGCGGGGGAGATCAATGGCTGCATTCACAATACGTGATTCATTTTGTACTTGAGGACGTGGATGCTGTCAACGAAAGAATGCGGCGGGCGGAAAAATCGGAGACGCTGGCGACTCTATTTTTTCCCTTGAAGAAGCGTTCCGACGTAAAACAACCCGGCGCCGACCAACAGCATGGTGAGTTCAGTCCGGGCGTTGATGCGGTTCATGACGGCCCATAAAAACACGGACGGCAACAGGATCAGACCGGTCAACTGGAAAAAAAATCCGAACGCTTTCAATCGACGCGGGTCAGTTTGGCGTAGGCGAGTTTCAACCGCTTTCTGCCCGCCCGCTCAAAGTTGACCAGGGCGGTCGCCTCCTCCGCCCGGCCCGTGATGCGAAGAAGAATACCGGCGCCGAAGACGGGATGCTGAACGCGATCGCCAGGCGTCACGCCAAAGGCGGCCGTGTCTTCGTCCAGCGGAACGCGCACCACGCGATTGGCGGACGCGTCATCCACACGGCGGCGCGGGCCCTCGTCCGGCCGATGGCGCGAGCCGAACCGGCGGCCCGTGTCGATAACGGAAAATTGTTCCGGAATCTCGAGTCCCGCTTCGTCCAGAAATCTTGACGGCCGGATATCGTCGAAGGATTCGCCGTAAATTTTCCGGCTGTAGGCATGCGACAGAAAGAGACGGTCCTTGGCGCGGGTCATGCCGACATAGCAGAGCCTCCGCTCCTCCTCCAACTCGGCTTCGGATTCGAATGAGGACGCGTGGGGAAGCGTTCCCTCCTCCATGCCGATCAGAAACACGGCTGAAAACTCGAGACCCTTGGCGGCGTGCAGGGTCATGAGAGAAATGCGGTCGGCGGAGGAATCGGCTCGGTCGGCGTCGGTGAGCAGGGACATTTCCTCAAGAAACGACACCAGCGCGCCCGATGGGTCGGTCGAGCGCCGGGTAAATTCCTGTGCGACGGTATACAATTCCTGGACGTTTGCCGCGCGTTCCTCGAATCCGGCCGGGTCGGATTTTTCAAGATAGTCGAAATAATTTGTCATGGACACGATCCGGCGCAGAAGTTCCTCGATCGCCAACTCCGCGGCCAACTTGCGCAACACCACAAGAAGATCGGCCAGATCGACAAGTTTTTTACGAACGGCCGCGGATACCGTTGATTGGTCGAGGCGGCTCAACAATTCGGTCTGTGGAATGCCGGCCGATTTTGCGGCCTCGGCCAGCGCGGCGGCAGTCGTGTCTCCGATTCCGCGTTTGGGCACGTTCAAAATCCGGGAGAACGCGGCGTCGTCGGCCGGGTTAACGAGAATGCGGAGATACGCGAGAAGATCCTTGACCTCGCGGCGCTCGTAAAATCCGACGCCGCTCACAACCACGTACGGAATGCCGCGCGCCATCATCTCCTCCTCGATCCGCCGCGACTGCGCCGCCGTCCGGTAAAAAATTGCCATGTCCGAATACGGAGTCTCCGCCGATAGATCCCGCGCGCGCATTGCGACGAAGGAGGCTTCGTCGTATCCGTCCGCGGCCGTGTAGAGCATTGGCGCATCGCCGCCGGTCCGTGTCGTCATCAGCCGCTTGTCGGCCCGCTCGCGGTTGTTCTGAATGACGCGGTAGGCCAGATCGAGGATGGCCTGGGACGATCGGTAATTCTGCTGAAGCGTCACGACGCGGGCGTTCGGGAAATCCTTTTCAAACGACAAAATGTTTCGGATGTCCGCCCCGCGCCAGGAATAAATCGCCTGATCGTCGTCGCCGACCACGCAGAGATTGCGATGTTCGGCCAGAAGCCGCAGTAGCGTGTACTGGGCCGTGTTGGTGTCCTGATATTCATCGACGTGAATAAAGGCGAACCGCTCCTGAAAATGTTTGCGGAGCGATTCAGATGTCTGCAGAAGCCGGACGGAAAATACGAGGAGATCGGAAAAATCAAGCACGCCGTTTTCCCGAAGCCTCCGCTCGTATTCCATGAAAATCTTCGCGCCCTTTTCCTGCACCGGCCCGTCCGCCGATGACTCCACATCCGCCGGACCCCGCAGTTCATTTTTCGCGCGGTCAATCAGGGCGGAAATGACAGCCGGACGATAGAGGGACGGATCCAGATCCATCGATTTGAGAATCTGTTTGATCAGAAGCGTCGTGTCGGCGTCATCGTAGATTGTGAAATGCCGTTTGACACCAAGCGACTCGCCGTGGTTTCGCAAAAGCCAGGCGCAAAAACGGTGAAAGGTCGAGAAAAAAACGCGCTGGGCGGCCTCCGGATCGCCGGTTCCCTCCGACAACCCCGCCAGCCGGCTGCGCATTTCCTCCGCCGCCTTGTTCGTAAAAGTCACGGCGAGAATATGCTCGGCCGGAATGCCGATGTCGTAAATGAGATGGGCAATCCGATGGGTGATCACGCGGGTCTTGCCGGTCCCGGCGCCGGCGAAAATTAGTAGAGGTCCCTCGACGCACCGGACCGCCTCCCGCTGGGCTTCGTTCAGGTCGGCAAACAGGTCACGCGTCATGTCGCGCGGGATTTGAAATTCGATTCTTACAGAAGCTGGGCGGCGAGTTCCGCCAATTCGGAGCGCTCGCCCTTTGAAAACATCACGTGGCCGTACAGGCTCTGGCCTTTCATGCGCTCGACCATCAGCGCGAGGCCGTTGGAGGTCGAGTCGAGGTAGGGATTGTCGATCTGGGCGAGATCGCCGGTGAAAATGATTTTGGTTCCCTGCGCGGCGCGCGTGATGATGGTTTTGACTTCATGCATGGTCAGGTTCTGCGCCTCGTCGACGACGATGAAGACGTTCGGGATGCTCCGGCCGCGAATGTAGGTCAGGGCCTGGATTTCGACGATGCCGTTTTCGACCAGTTCCTCAAGATCGGATTCGCCGACGTCATGATGCGCGACATTCGAAAACAGAAAATCGAGATTGTCCTGGATCGATTGCATCCGGGGCAGAAGCTTTTCGGAGAGCTCGCCCGGCAGATACCCGATGTCCCGGCCCATCGGCACCAGCGGTTTGGCGACAAAGAGTTTCTGATATTTTTCCTCGCGGACGACTTTTTCCAATCCTGCGGCGAGCGCGAGAAGCGTCTTGCCGGTTCCGGCCACGCCGACGAGACTGACCAACTTGATATCGTCATCCAGCAGAATGTCGAGGCCGAATCGTTGTTCGCGGTTTTTGGGTTTAATGCCCCACAAAACCGGATTATCGTTGTGGAGTTTTTGAATGCATCCTTTTTTCGCGTTCACGCGTCCGAGGGCCGTGTGCGACGGGTTGGTCGCGTCCGTGAGCATGACGCACTCGTTGGGATGAAGCGGAGGATCGACGGAAAATTCCGACAGCGGCAGAGACTGCTCCTTGTAAAACCGGTCCACGTCGCCGAATTTTGACGTGACCTCGCGGTGACCGCGGTACAACTGGTTCGGATCGACCTTGTTTTTTTCATAATCCTCGGCCGGAATCCCGAGCGCGTCCGCCTTGACCCGCAAATTCAGGTCCTTCGAGACCAGAATGACCGGTTCGGCGTTTTTCTGCTTGTAATGAAGCGCCAGCGACAGAATCCGGTTGTCTGCCTTGTCCTGCGAGAATCCTTCCGGCAGGACGCCCAGCTCCATGTGTTGAAGCTCGATCTTGATCCGGCCGCCAGACGGGAGGGACACGCCCTCGGACAAATTGCCGCCGAGCCGCAGTTCATCGAGATAATTGGAGACTTCCCGGGAGTTTCTCCCAACCTGATCTTCGCGTTTTTTGAACGTGTCGAGTTCTTCGATGACGACGATCGGCAAAATCAGGGTGTTGTCGGCGAAATCAAAGAGGGACGAGGGTTCGTGCAGAAGAACGTTGGTGTCGACGATGAAAAACTTTTTCACCTAATGGCGGAAATGCCGGCGGCCGGTGAAAAAAAGGCTGATGCGGCTTTTTTTGGCGGCGGCGATCACGTCGGCGTCGCGGACCGACCCGCCCGGCTCGACGATGGCCGAAACGCCGGTGCGGGCCAGATGTTCGACCGAATCGGAAAACGGGAAAAATCCGTCCGACGCGCAAACCGATCCATGAATCGTGTGATCATACCGGCGCGCCTTGTCGATCGCGATGCGCACGGAGTCGACACGGCTTTGCTGGCCGGCGCCGATACCGATGGCCTGGCCCTGCCGGACCAGCACGATGGCGTTGGATTTGACATGTTTGGCGATTCGTTGGGCCAGATCGAGGTCGGACAGAACCGCGCGGGACGGCGACGATCCCGCCATGCGCTTCCATCGGGACGGCTGTGCGACTCCCTCGTCCGCGCCCTGGATCAAAAACCCGCCAAGAGCCGACCGGACGTCGGATGGGGGATGGCGCAGGCTGTTGCCGGTGAGGCGCATTTGAAGAAGCCGGAGACTTTTTTTGCATTCGAGAATTTTTCGAGATGAGGCGTCGAACTTCGGCGCTATGATGATTTCAAAAAACCTCTCTGTGATTTCACGCGCGGTCGACCGGTCCACGGGCCGGTTGAGAAGAACGATGCCTCCGAATGCGCTCTGCGGATCGCCATTGAACGCCCGGCGAAATGCCTCCGCGATCGTCCGGCCGGTCGCGGCGCCGCAAGGGTTTGTATGCTTGAGAATCGCGCAGAACGGCTGGCGCGGCGAGTCCTTGCCGAATGTGAAAGCGGCGTGAACGTCAAGCAGATTGCAGTAGGACAGCTGTTTTCCCTGAAGAACCTCGAAAGGCAGGCCGACGGCATCGACCGGACGAAAAAACGACGCCGACTGGTGCGGATTTTCGCCATACCGAAGCGGCAGGGCCTCTTCCGAAACCTGGATGTTCCATCGAGGCGCGTGGACTTTCAACCGGTCAAGACACGCGCTGAAAATATCCAGATCATATTGCGCGACAACGCCCCATGCGGTCGCCGCAAGACGTTTGCGATAGTCGACATCGTCGAGACGGCCTGACGACAGCCTGCGCGCGAATTCGTCATACTGCGAAGGCAGCACGAGCGGCAGGACACACTGAATATTTTTTGCCGCGGCGCGTACCAGCGAGACGCCGCCGATGTCGATGTGCTCCGCCATCCGGCCGTCGTCCATCCCGCGCGCACCGGAAAAATCGTAGAAATTGCAGACGAGAATGTCGAACCGGGGAAACTTCAGAGACTTCAGCGCGGCGCCGTCCTCCGCGCGGGCCAGAAGCCCTCCGAATACCGCCGGATGCAGGGTCTTGACGCGGCCGCCCAAAATCTGCGGAAACCGCGTCACCGACTGGATCGTGCGGCACGCAATGCCTTTCGATTCCAGAAATCGCGCGGTGCCGTCGGTCGCAAAGATGCGAACGCCATTTTTTGCCAGCGCCTTGGCCAGCGGAATCAGTCCGTGGCGGTCGGTCAGGGAGATGAGTGCGTTTCGAATGGCCATGCGGTCAATCGTATAGCACGAGACGTTTTGTTTTTCTACCGTATCTATTCAGGTATGTCACCGAAATCTTTATAAGGAATCCAAGAATGCAGGAGGATCCAAAAAATCAGATATATTCCTGGATTCCTGGCTTCCTTATAAATTTTTCAAGGAAGTCGAATTGTTACTTTTTACCTGAAATAGATTGTCGCGCAGGCGTTCCATCGGTCGTTTTCCTCATACTGCCCGGCGATCGTGCGGCCGCCGCGGCCTGACAGTGCATCGAATCCGGCCCGAAGTTCCAGAAGATCGGTCACCCGCCAGGCCAGTTCGTTCATGACGACGTACGCGTCCGCACCTCGGACCGTGTAGGCGCCGCGGACGGTCCACGAGACAAATTCGTTCCACTTCCACACTGCCCGGACCAGAACAGACCCCGGAAACGGCCGCTGAATCCGGTTGACCACCACAACGTGATCCTCTTTGTGAGCGGAATAGACATGCTCCCACGCCCACTCCAGCGTCAGATCGAAATCCGATTCCCCCTGGAGATCCGGAAATGTCCGGCGCGCGCCAACGACCGCTTGAACGAAATCGTCATCCAATCCCGACGGCGTCGCGGTATGCGCGGCCTCGGCGTGAATTTCCCAACGCCCCTCATCGATCGTCCGGCTCGCGTCCATTCCCGCCACGCGTTTTTTCAAAAAACTCGGCCGGACGAACGGCCCGCCCAACCGCTCGCCGCCGGCGACGTCGTCGATCAACCGCGCATAGAGAATCGACACGTCCCAGCCGCTCACTTCACGGGAAAATTTCAGGCCCGCATTCGCGTTGGAAAGTTTTGCCGATGGATATCGTACGTCGACCCCAACCGGGATTGATCCATCCTCAAGAATCGGCCGCCAACGCGTGCTGATCCGCCCGGCGCGGCTCGAGCTGTACCACGGCACGAAAATTCCCTCGATGACGGACCCGTTTTCACCGCGGCCGGGGTCCGAAAAATAAAACGTCCGAAGTCCGACGACCCCGAGCCGTTCCGGATGCAACAGGTCCGCATAATCAAACGCGCCGAAAACATCCGTGGGATTCAGCCCGTCGGCTTTCCCCCACGCAATTTTTTGTTTGCCAAGCCGCAGATCAAGCCACGCGCCTCGAACGTCGACATAGCCTTCAGACAGATTCACGCTCGGCCGCCGAACGGCCCGATCATGAACCTGGTTCACCGCGCCGCTGGAAAGGCCGAGATTGTCCGCCCATATTTCTGGCTGAAGAAAAACGTCAACGCCCGGCGAAATCGTATGGCGGCCTTCCAACACGAGATGGCCTTCGGCCAGACCATTGCCGTTGGAGGGAGGATCACCGTGAACGTAGGACACAAATTGCGTTTCGAGGGATTTGAGGCGGACTAACGCGTGGACGGAATCCGGCAAGGAGACGTGTCCGAAGCACGCAATCAGAAACCAGTTCAAAGTCCTCAGAAATCCTGTGCAAGCCATCATACGGAGAGATTTGAACAGCAGGCGGATGATTAATCCAAAAGTGTCAAATAGAGTTGACGCAATGCCCGGTCATTTTTTTCGGTGAGCTTGCCGAGTTTTCGATTGATAAGCGTCTTGCTCAGTGTGGCTATCTTGGATAGACGAATGGTCGATTCGGCCAAAAGACCGCATTCCTTCCAATCCTCAACGGCAAGGTCGCCTTTGCCCCTCACAGGATGAGTTGTGATCCGGGCAAGGACGACATCCTCATCGCCGGTATCCAGGAGCACCACGGCGGGGCGTTTGATAGAACTGTCATTATCCGTTTTCGGGAATTGGACGAGGATGATTTCGCCGAGTTTAAAGTCTATCGTAGAGGGCATCGGCGGGGCCGTCCTGTTTGCGGAACACATCCAAAGAACCCTGCTGCCATGTCTTGTCATCCTGGGCGTCCGGCCAGTACAACACAACCTTGACCTGTCCTGATCCGCCGGGAATCGCCCTTTTCACATCAACCGGCAGGATAATTTTCCCGTCCGGCTCGATGTTTCCGACAAACTCGACCTGACTCATGAGGACATTCTACCGTCATTCCCGGCGTGATTCAATGATCAGTTGAAAAGTTCCAAGGAGGATTTTTCTCGACACTTCCTGATTGAGGAGGCAGAATGTCCCTCCTGACGTTGTGTAATTCGGCCACATCGACAGTTAGGAGCTGGTTGGATGAGCGGGCTTGCGGATCAGGTTGGGATATTGGGCGTGCTGGTTGTGAATGAGGAAACAAAAAAAGGAGACCTGATCTATCTTCGCTTTGATCCCGGGGCGAGGGAAACAACTGTTTGGAGTCAGTCCTGCCAGGCCGCCTTCAATGACGCGCGGGCGGCAACCGCATCCATCCTCCAGACGACACTTCCAGCCCAGAATCGTTTTTACGCCATTGACTGGCAGCAACTCACGACGAAATCAAACGTCTACATCGAAGGGCGGTCGCTGACTTTGGCGGCGGCGCTGGCCATGGCGTCCTACTACTGCCGGTTCCCGATCGGCCATGTCCTTTGCACCGGAGACCTTTCGCAGGACGGCCGGTACTGCCGATTGACCGGGAAGGACTGAAGATGAAGATGCAATTTCTGAACAGTCCGGCCGCGGCAGCGTTTACGAAACTGCTCATTCCCGGCGGCATGAGAAATTCCGAATTTCAATTTCCCCGGCTGAAAATTCATTGCGTCAATAGCTTGAAGCAGGTGCTGGATGCGCTCAATCCCACCGGCCCGATTCTCGACGCGTTATGGATTAAATATGGAAGGAAACGGGGCTTTGAATTCGATCCGGCCGGATCTGATGTGTCATTGTCTCACGCGCAAGACTATCTGGAAAAAATATTACAAATTCTGAAATAGACAGATCACATCTTTCGGATCTCTGCAATTGCTATACGGCAGCCCTCGCCAAGATTGTACTCAAACACGATCAGATTTTCTCCCCGGCCGGTCGCGGAAGGAACGATCATGCCTTCGAATCCGGCTCTCCGCGCAAGAAGGCTGACGGCATGGGGAAGGGCATAATCGGTGGAGATCAGGTCGGCTTTTGAGATTCCAAGTTTTTCCAAAACGGAAGTCCGGGTGAGATCCAGAACGCGGTTCAGATGGATTCGAATTTCCCCGCAAACAAGCGGATCCTGCAGAATGTCCGCAGGCGCATGACGCTGGACCTCCTCCATGGCAACGTCTTGCTTCAAGGACGTGTAAAGAATCCCCGTTTCGCCGGCCATGTGATAACGACCCTGAAAATGCCGGTTTCCCTCCGTCGACAGGATCTGATTCCGGAGTCGATCAAGAACAACCCGATAGACTGCGCCGCTGAACGAAACCGGCTTGACGGACGATAAAGCTTGAAGTTTCGGCCTACCGGCCATGGAAAGACAAGCAGAGCGAAGGACCGATCAGGAGTAAATACCCCATTCCAGCATGCCGAGGACATTTCTGACCTGATCCAAATCTCCCCGCCTGATCAGGGCAATGGGCGCCTCTCCTCCAAGAGTCGGAGCCGGCGCCGAAAACCACTTTCGGCACGCTGACGGTTTTAGCAATTTTTTGGCGTGTTGACAGATTCCATCCAACTTTTCAAGCGACCGAACCGCCGCATCACCGGGCTCCGCACGCCCATCCAGCCACCGCTCAATGGTCTTGGGATGGACCGCAAGGCAGGAAGCTACCGCCCTTAAATCCAGACCAAGAGCGGCAACGCGCCGCACGACCTGTTTGGGATCAATCCTCTCAACGACCCGTATTCGGCTCATGATTCAGCCTAATCATACACGGGCGAGTGGACATTTGTCAAACATTTGTCTACAAAAATTTTCCCATCGAGACACAATATTTTTTCATGACAAATCAGCGCCGCAGAACTTACATTTTAGTGCTTCTTTTGGAATCCACTCGGTACACTGATTACAAATTTTCTTAGTTTTCAAAATATTTTTAGACCATTCGCCACATCCTATCAAGATCAGGCCAATGACGGTAAACAGGTTGAGAGTGTCTGGCTTGACAACGTACTGCTTTGACGTGTATTCAAGTTTTTCGTATTCCACTGCACAGTAGAGATACAAAATTATTCGGCGGACATAAAAAACGCAAGATATGTTAGGCTTTCGGCCATGTCACAGGTCATGACCGGTCTTGATCGCGTCGCCTCCGGCGACATTTCCGCGTTCCGCGGGCTTCGGCTTGGCCTTCTGGCCCACCCGGCGTCGGTTGACGGGCGACTGCGCCATGCAGTAGGCATTTTTCGAAGGCGATTCAGCCGGCGCCTCCGTTCGCTCTTTGCGCCCCAGCACGGATGGTTTGGCGAGGCGCAGGACAACATGATCGAGGCGGTTACGCCGGATCGCATCCACAGCCTCTACGGACGCGTCCGCGAACCGACTCCTGAGATGCTCAACGGCATCGACGCCGTGGTCGTCGATTTACAGGATGTCGGCACGCGTGTCTATACGTTCACGCAGACGCTCTATCTCGTCACCCGTGCCTGTGCACGAGCCGGGAAAAAAGTCATCGTGCTCGATCGGCCAAATCCCATCGGCGGCGCGGTCGAAGGGCCGGGCCTTGATCCCGCTTACGCATCGTTTGTCGGGCTCACAGACATCCCGCTTCGGCACGGGATGACGATGGGCGAAATGGCGCGTCGATATCAAAAAACTTTTGGCTCGGATGTCGTGGTGGTCGGCATGAAAGGCTGGCAGCCGCGGATGTATTTTGAGGAAACGGGCTTGCCATGGGTCATGCCGTCGCCCAACATGCCGACGGTCGAGACGGCCGTGGTCTATCCCGGCACGGTTCTTCTCGAAGGCACGTCAGCGTCCGAAGGACGCGGAACGGTCAGGCCGTTTGAAATCGTCGGCGCGCCGAACGTGCCGCCGGAAAAATTCGCGCGGGAATTGCTGTCGTATCGGTTGCGCGGAGTCGTCTTCCGGCCGCTCAGTTTTCAGCCGACGTTCAACAAACACGCCGGACGGATCTGCGGCGGCGTTCAGATTCACGTGGTCGACCGGAAAAAATTCCACACGACACTAACCGGCGCGGCGATCCTCAAGGCGCTCCGGAGGCTCGATCCCGGGTTTAGATGGAAAAAACCGCCCTACGAATACGAAACCAAAAAATGGCCGATCGATATTCTGTCCGGAAGCGGCAGGTTGAGAAAGATGATCGATGCGGACAGGCCGTTGCGGGAGTTTAAGGAGTGGTTCGAGTCGGATGCCCGGCGATTTCAGGCACGGCGCCGCTCTGAAGAGTCCGGGGAGTGAACAGATCCGGCGGAAATATCGCGTCAATCATCCGGCGGGAAACAACAATTTCGGTGCGGTGGGATCGGCGTTCGTTGTCGACCTTCAGCCGGTCCGCGCGCCAGACGCCTCCGTGGCGGGTCACATCGGACGCCCACAGTGTCTTGATCCGTTTTCCGTCTCGATCAAAATAATCCGTTTGTAGAATCACGAACCGTTCGGCATCGACCATCACGCGCCGCACGCCGTAGCCGCTCCGACGCGCGGCGGCCGAATCCACAGCGGCGGCATCGATGACGTGGACCGGCCAGCCGGCCACGATCGTGTCGGCGGACGCAAACCGGTACTCAAACCGGTTAATGTCCTCCACAGAAAAATCTTCAAAGGTCAAATCCGATCCGAGGAAATAGTCGGTCCGTCCCGAATCGGCGATGCGCCGGATTTTACCGACAGCGGGAAGATAGAGCCACTGGTCGTCCCATCCGTCCGCGCGCTCTTTCGACAGAAGCGCGGATCCGCGGATGTCCGGCGGATCGTCGAAAAAAATCAACGATGCGCTGAGCCCATCCGGCGCGCGTCGGCGGTACTCCCGAACTGTTCGGCGGCGGTTGAATCCTGATTTGTCGATGAGGACCATGTCGAATTGGACGAATTCCGCCGACCGATTCTGGTTGGATTCGACCTGTTGCATGATGTCGCGGGCGGTTGACGCGGCCGGGCAAGAATTCGGAGAAAAACAAAATACGGCAAGCCCCGCCATGCCGCACACAATTCCGAGGGCGGCATCCATCCACCCCGGCGCGATCCGCGGGGTTACGGCGCCGACGATTTCTTTGATTCGAACTTTTGCTGAAACCGGTCGACTTCGGCGCGAAACCGGCCGGTGGGATATCGGATCATATAGTCGCTGATGGCGGCGCGCGCGTCACTGTCCATGTTCTGGGCGACCAGGACAGTCAGCCGGTCGAAGAACGCCAGTTCGGAAAAATCACTGGATGGAAATTTGGTGTAGACCAACTCGTAATTCCGAATAGCCGTGGCCGTGTCAGCCAGCGCCAGCACGCACGAGGCAAGCCTGTGCATCGCGGCCGGACGAAGTGCGCCGGACGGGAAGAGTTCCAGCAATTTTTCGTAGGACACCCGGGACTCGGTGAACTTTTTGTCCTGCTGTTGAATCTCGCCGATCTCGAAGTACGCCTTCTCAACAACGGGATCCCGGCCAAATTTCGAAATCACACTGCGATACTGCGCCAGCGCGTCGGATTTGCGGCCCAGTTCCATCAGGCAGTCGGCGATTTCAAACGAGGCCGTCCGGACGTAGTCGCTCTTCGGATATCGCCGCACGAGATTGTCATACGTCTCCTTCGCCTTCGCATAATCCTTCAGATTGTATTTGTACATCTTGGCGATCTCATACAGGCTGCTGGCGGCATGGGTCGACGTCGGATACCGGCCGACGACTTCGGTGAATCCCTTGATGGCATCCTCATATTTTCCCAGGGACACCTGATTGGATGCGACGTTGAACCGGAGTTCCTCCTCGAGTTGCTCGATCTGCGCCGTGAGGGTCTCCATCTGCTTTTCCAGGGCCTTGAGTCGCTCGGCGGCCGGAGCGTCCGACAGCGCGCGCCAGCGGCGCATGGTCTCACATCCCGCCGTCAGCATGACACACATGACCGCGATCAACATGTTTCCGAGATTGCGCCTCAATGCCCCGCCTCCATCCCCACCGACACATGATCGATCATCTGCGCGTAATGCGCCTCGTCCATCCCCGGAACCTTTTTCAAATCCGAAGCCGATCGGAACGGCCCGATGTTCTGACGATACCATAATATGTTGTGGGCCAGCCGCTCTTCCATTCCGGGAATCAGCAAAAGCCCGCCGAGATCCGCGAGGTTGATATTGGCCCGGCCGCCTCCGGAGGGCATTGCCGCAACCGGAACGCCCGATCGCATCGATTCGATTTCGGCGCGAAGCATGTCCCGCTCGATCGACATCTGGCGGATCTGCTGTTGAAGACTCTGCACGGCACGGTCGGCGGCATTCAGGCGGTCTTCGGTCGATCCGGGCTCGGGCGGAAATCCCGCGCCGGGGCGGTCCTGACGCATGTCTTCAAGTTCGGACCGGGCGTCGGCCAGCGTCCGCTGTAATTCTTCGATCCGCTCGTCCACCGCGGCGTCGCCGCTGGCGGGAATTTCCGATGACATACTCCGATCTTCCGGCGGTTTCTTCTTCAGTTCCTTCTCCTTCTTATCCAGCACGTCCTGCGCCTTTTTCAGCGCCGTGCCGATCCGCGCCGATTCCTGCTTTTCGGTTTCCTCCGTCTGACGGTAGACGCCCTGCCGAATGTCATCCATCTTCTTCTCCACATCCGCCAATCTGTCCTTCAGGTCCTTGTTTTCCTGTTGAAGCCTCTGCAGGTCGGATTGCATGTCCCGGGACTCACGGCTGTCCACGATCTGCGGTTGGAGCGTGATTTTTTGAGACGGCGGAGAAGGCTGAACAGGCTCAACGGACCGCGGGGCGGGGGGGACGCGAGGGGGTTGTGCCACAGTCGATACGGACGGCGTCGGAGCAGGCGCCGCCTCTGCCGTTGGCAATTCGGCCGGCGCGGGCGATACGGCGGGCGCCGGAGACGTCGTCCGGCGGGACGGCGGCTCGGACGAAATTTTGGCCAGAAAAGATTTGGCGGTCGCGTCGTCCGGCGCAAGTTCCAGCGTTTTGGTGAACGCGCGCTTCGCGTCTCCCGTGTGACCCGCCAGATAGTGCGTGATCCCGAGATTGTTCAGAGCAAGCGTATTGCCCGCGTCGAGAGACAGCGCGTGCTCAAGCGCGGCTTGCGAGGCGTCAAATCGGTTCATCTCCCGCAGAACGACCCCGTAATTGATGAGGTAGTCGGCGTCCTCCCGAAGACGGACCGCCTCCTCCAGATGCGACAACGCTTTTGGATATTCCTTGTTTCGAATGTACAACAACGCAAGATTATAATGCGCATCGGAAAATTGCGGGTCCAACTCGACCGCGCGAAGATAGGCATTTTCGGCCATGTCGAGTTTGCCCATCCGATATTCAACGAGACCCAGATTGTAGCGGTGATACGGCTCGGCGGGCTGGCGAAGCGAAAGATCCATGAATGTCTGCTCGGCTTCCTTGAGCCTCCCCCCCGACACATACGCCTCGCCCAACATCTGCGTCACGCGTGGGTCTTCGCCCGCGTAGCCGAGCAACACCGCCATCATCGGCTCGTCCTTGCCCTGTTCCGCCAGCGCGTTCGCCAATTCCAAAACGACATCCGCATTCTGCGGGTCCAGCCGGAGCGCCTGTCTCAACAAATCCTCCGCTTCCGACCATTTACCCCGCCCCGCCGATTCGGCCGCGCGGTCCCGGTATGATTTCACCGTCCCTGCGTCCCGCTCACGTCCATCCCTGGACTTCGCGGGATTCCCTCCATCCCATCGGTCCTCCGCCTTCTTCCCGGCGGGCGCCGCCGCGACCGGAACCGATTTTGGTTTCGGCACGGACGGTTCCGCCAGACGCGGCGCAGGCTCGACAATTTTCGGCGAGGGAATTTTTGCCGCGGTCGATTTGGTGGACGACGGAGTCGACACGCCGGAATTATTAGATGACGAGCCCGATTTGACATACCACTTGTCCGGCGACGTCTCCGTATCCCCGGCCGACTCCGACAGGATCGGCAAATCAATATCGGTCGACGGTTTCCTGGCTGTCGATGATCCACCTTTGATCGTCGGTTTGGCCGGCTGAAGATCCGACGCCGAGGCGATTGCGCATGCAACCGGCGCGACAATCGCCAGAATCATAATGGAAAGATTCACGCGCCCGTACGTCTCCGAACGGTCTCCATTGCTTGAACCCTTGAACCGTATATCCATATCTATTCTGTCGACCAAGTACCGGTCACATCTAAAGCGCCGGCGCGTTCCCGATACTGTTCCGCCGCGTCAGGCTGGCCGATCCGGTCAAGCGCCATCGCCATGTGCCCGTTTCGATCGGCCGTCTCGCGCATCGACAGGGATCGGCGGAAATTCTCGATCGAATCCGCAGCCCTGCCCTGCTCAAGCAGCGCCAGACCCAGCGTGTCGTAAAGATATTCGACGTACTGGTCGCCGCCGGGCGCGGTCAGCGCGCGATGGACCAGCGACTCGGCTTCGACCGCGTCAATGCCGTCGGCTAAAATCAGCGCGAGATTGTTCAGAAGAACCGGGTGGTCGGGATATGCGGCAAGCAAATCCCGATATTGCCGCACGGCTGTGGTGAGACGGCCTTTGCGGTGAAGCGTCTCGATGTCACGGATCTGGTCCCAGAACGGCGGGGCGGCGATCGATGCGCGGCGGGCAAGCAATCGTGAAGACGTTTTGGGCGGCGCGGTCAAAAGCGTTTTTGAGCCGGGGCCGGATATCTGATCCATCATCCGGCCGGCAAAGGATCGGATTTCCGACCCTTCGGGATCATCGACCGGCGTCTGCGCGGCGGCGGTGAGCGCAGGCGCGGCGTCCGGCCGGGCCAGCATTGCCGCGGCGTATCCGTATTTCATCTCTGCGCGGCTTTTCAGCGGCTCATCGGCTAATTTGGCCACAACCGCGAACATGTCGGCCGCCTCCCGTATCCGGCCGTCGGCCAGCATGTCCTCCGCGCGGTCAAACGTTTGATCCAACGTCGAAGGCGACAGGGATTCACGGTAAAAGGATTTTTCCGAAGCGACCACGTCGGTTGCTCCGGCAGGCGCTTCCTCCAGAGCATGCGCTGAAATCGACGGCAACATGAAAAACAGGGCGGCAACCGCCACGCCGGACCCCGTCAAATGCGTTGGGCAGTCCATAGAATTTACAATAATTATGGTGGTCGCCGGTGTCAACGCAGTCGCCGCAGGCGGTCGCGGACAACTTCCAGTTCCATCATCTTCAGCGCCATTGCGCTTTCGGCCACGCGGCGGGACAAGCCCGGCGAAAATCCGAGCCGGCGCGCGGCATCCATTTTTTCGTCAAAGCGCGAACGGTCTGATGCGGAATACAGAAGATGCGCCTGCGAAAGATTCGTGGAGGCGTCTTTAAACCGCAACCGCGCCGCATCCATGCCGCCTTCGCCGAATTCCCGCAGCATCCAGAGGGCAATTTCGCCAAGTGTCTCCTCCAAAAGACCCATACCGGCAGCAAGAACCGGTGGCATCGGGCGGGACGCTTCGCGGATAATTCCGGCGCGCACGGCGGCCGATCCCACGATCGTCTCGGCAATGAAATAAGCCTTGAGAACCGACCGGATCGACGCGCCGCTGTCTTCGGTCAGACTAAAAACGCGCAGCAGGCCGGATTGATTGACGAAGGCGTTCGCGGCCGTCGTCGCGACGATCTGATTCGCCAGCGGATGTTTCCCGAGACGCGGACGGTACCGGCGCACCACCGCCGCAGGAAAATAGGATTCCAAAAATCGGCCGAAAACGGGATCGACGGCGAGCGGCTTCACAGAGCGCTCCCGGCCCTCCTCTTCCAAAATTCCCCGCTCGACAGCCAACTTGACGTACGCCAGCACGACGGCCAGTTCGGGCCGATACAATCCCGCGCCCTGCTTCGCGCGCTCGGCCAACTCCTTGTCCGGCGGCAATCCCTCGACTTCACGCGAGAGACCCGCCTGCGCCGCAAGCGCGTCCAACATGCGCGGATAACGCTTGATCTCCCGGACGCTCCGCCATTCTTCGCACGTCAAAACCCGGCTCTGCAGGATGTTGTCCTGAAGCACCCGCCGGCAAATTTCGCCCGTCAGGCGCCTGAGCAGCAACCGGCGCGCGGATTCCGGAATACCGATCACGCCCATCAGGATTTTCAGATTGACTTCATGGTCCGACAGATCCACACCGGCTGAGTTGTCCACGGCATCCGTGTTGATCCGGCCGCCCGCGCGGGCGAATTCGATGCGCGCGGCCTGCGTGAATCCGTTGTTTCCGCCTTCGCCGACGATCCGGCACCGAAGTTCCGGCGCGCTCACCCGCACACGGTCGTTGGCGGCGTCGCCCACGTCGGCGGCGCGCTCCGTTGACGACTTGACGTAAACGCCGATGCCGCCGTTGTAGAGAAGATCGACGTCCAGTTTCAGAATCCGGCGCACCACGTCCTCGCCGCTTGCCTCCGTCGACGCAAGACCCAGCATCGCGACGGCCCGGGGGGACAACGATATTTTTTTTGCCGCGCGCGGGTAGATTCCCCCGCCGGCCGAAATCGCGCGCCGGTCGTAGTCCGCCCACGAACTTCGGCCCATGCCGAACAGCCGGCGACGCTCGGCCGCCGATTTTTTCGCGTCGGGATCAGGATCCAGAAAGATATATTGATGATTGAACGCGGCCTTGAGAAGCGGCACCACACGGCGACGGCCGACGGCCAGACCATCCGCGCACAACAGCCCGTTGCCGAACACATCTCCCGACATGTCTCCGATCCCGGCGCAGGTAATGGGTAACGGGTGACGTGTAACGGGAACCTCTCTGATGGCTCGCTTCTCGTTACTCGTTACCCGTTTCTCGTTACCCGTCATTTCCAAATGATGCCGGATGCATTCAAACGCCCCCCGCGCGGTGATTCCAAGCTTCTTGTGGTCATATCCGTTTTCTCCGCCGGAGGCGAACGCGTCGCCCAGCCAGAATCCGGCTGATGTCGATATCTCGTTCGCCATGTCCGAAAAATCGGCCGTACCCTTGTCCGCGGCCACGACCAGA
>JAHFCY010000308.1 GCA_023249255.1 Candidatus Lindowiibacteriota bacterium
CGGCAACGGAACCCTGAAAAACGTGGTGGTTTACGTGAAAAGAGGTCTGGAGGAATACAACATTTTGGCGCCGGCCCAGTCGCCGACGATCCACCAGACCGGGTGCCAGTACGATCCCCACGTTTTGATCATGACGCCGGGAATTCTCAAGATCCAGAGCAACGACAAGACCCTGCACAACGTGAACGCGCAGGCCAAAATCAACAAGTCATTCAACCGGGCGCAGCCCACGCCGTCCACGATCGAGGAGAATTTGACCAAACCCGAATTCGTCCCGTTCAAATGCGACGTGCATCCCTGGATGCGCGCCTACGTTGCGGTGATCGAACATCCCATCGCCGCGCTGACCGGAGACGACGGATCCTTCAAGCTGAATTCTCTTCCGCCGGGAACGTACACAATTGAAGCCTGGCACGAGAAATTCGGCATGCAGGAGATGACGGTCACCGTCGAAACCGGAAAAACGGCGGAGGCCAACTTCACGTTCGGCACCCCGGGGGCGTAATGCAGGTTTTGTATAAAGCTTCGCTCGGCGGCGGCGCCGCCATTTTTGCGGCCGTATTCGCCTTTGTCTCTTATCGGTGTGCCGCGTCCGGCAAAAGCACAACGGTGCGTTGGATATGGACCGCAATACCCCCGGCTCTGATCTTGGGCCTTGCGGTCCATTACCTCTAAGTTCCGTCTTTCGAAATGGTATTTCCTTCCGCGCACCGGATGGCAATCGTGACGACATGCCTGACATACGTGCTTCTTCTGGCAGGCGGCCTCGTCCACAGCACAGGCGCCAGTTTGGCTTGCCCGGACTGGCCGCTCTGTTACGGGATGTTTTTTCCGCCGATGGTCGGCAATATTCGATTTGAACACGGGCACCGGCTGATTGCGGCCGCGGTGGGACTTTTCACGGCCATCACCGCATTTTTAATCTGGAAAAAAGAGCGGGCCTCGCTTCGGCCGCTGGCGATTCTGGCTGTATTGATGGTCCTGATCCAGATCGTCCTTGGAGGTCTCACCGTCATTTTCCTTCTGCCGGACCTCGTTTCCACAGCGCATCTTGCGGTGGGCACGGCATTTTTTTCGCTCCTGCTGATCCTCTCCATCCGCAGCGGCCCCGAAGAAGACAACCGGACCATCGAGATCGGCGCATCCGCCCGGACCGCGATTCTTTGCGCGGCGGCGCTGACCTATCTGCAAATCGTCCTCGGCGGCCTGGTTCGGCACACCGAATCGGGTCTGGCATGTCTCAGCGTTCCCGATTGTGGCGGCGAGTGGATGCCTCCGGTGGCATCGCGGGGAGGGTTGCATATGATTCACCGGTTCGGCGCCGTGATCGTGTTGGCCGCAGTCGGCTGGGCGTATCTGACATGCCGGCCATATCGGCAGATTCAAAAATGGACGCGGTCGGCGCTGGCGCTGGTGTCAGCGCAATTGGTTCTCGGCGCATTTTCGGTTTTGACGCAATTATCCTTGTGGTCTGTGATGTCCCATCTGGGCGCGGCGGTCGCGCTGCTGGCATGTCTTGTATTTCTCTCCGTCACCACATGCGCCCGGTCTGACGATCAGCGAATGGCCGTGCCGGTACGAACATGAGACCGCCCATGGAGGTTGCGGATGCCCGCGCTCCAACTGTTCGAGAACGCGTCGCGGACTATGTGTCGCTCACCAAACCGCGGATCATGCTTCTGGCTCTCCTCACGGTTCTTGGAGCCATGAGTATGGCCGCCCACGGCGCCTGGCCGTCGATGGTGACGATCGCCGCAACCCTCACCGGGGTCGCATGCGCTGTGGGCGCCGGCGGATCGCTCAATTGTTTTATCGAACGCCACACCGACGCCAAAATGCTCCGCACCGCCAGGCGGCCTATTCCGGGAGGCCGCATGCATCCGACCGAGGCGCTGGTATTCGGAACCGTTCTTTGGCTGATCTCCTATTTTATATTATATTTATTCGTAAATCCTCCTACCGCATTTCTGACGATGCTTGCGTTTGGAAGTTACGTAGGCCTCTACACGCCGCTCAAATCTCGAACGCCGCTCTGCACCCTGGCCGGCGCAATTCCCGGCGCGATGCCACCGCTCATCGGCTGGACAGCGGTTCGAGGTCACGTTGAATTTTCGGGCGTGCTCCTGTTTCTGTTCCTCTTCGTGTGGCAGATGCCGCACTTTTTGGCGCTGGCCCTTCTTCGACAGGACGAATACCGGAACGCCGGATCGCTGATGCTTCCGGTCACCGAGGGCGAGCAGGCAACACTCGATCAGATTTTGCTCTACACGTCAGCCCTCTTTCCGATCAGCCTGTCGCCGTATGGGATGATGAACGCGGGCGGGATATATCTGGCGCCGGCGCTCGTCATGGGAACCGTATTTTTGGGTCTGGCCTTTTTGGGCAGCATCCGCGGCGCCGACCGGCGCTGGTGCAAAACATTTTTCCTCTATTCGATCGTCTATATTGCCGTTCTTTTTGGCGCCATGGTTTTTGGGTCGTAAATATTTGTGACCCTCGCGCAAGTTCTTCCCCACCTCAACGCCTCGATGAACGCCACCAGCGCCCTGTGTCTCATCCTCGGCCTATACCACGTCCGCCGCAAAGACGTGCCGAAACATGCGCTGTACATGATCGGCGCGGTCATCGCATCGACAATTTTCCTCATTGGTTATCTCACCCGCCACTGGCTGACCGGCACAACCTATTTTGTCGGAGGGGACACCGCCAAACTGGTCTATCACAGCCTTTTGTATTCTCACATGACGTTGGCCGTTGTAAACGTGCCCCTGATCATCCGGCTCCTCCTCTTGGTCAAGCAGGAACGCATCGAGGAACACAAACGCCTGGCGCGGTGGACATTTCCCATCTGGCTCTACGTTTCGGTGACGGGCATCGTCGTTTACGTCATGCTGTACCACTGGCCCCGGTTGTGACCATTCGCCGCGCATGATAAACCGTGCCCCATGAGCATACAACCGAGGCTTCGGGCGCCGGAGGCCATTGAGGCGGAGAGTTTCAGGATCATCGAAGAGGAAATGGGCGCGCATTCGTTCAGCCCGGAGGAGTTCAACATCGTTCGCCGGGTCATTCACGCCACCGCCGATTTCGAATTCGCCAAAACGCTCGTCTTTCATCCGGATGCCATCCAACGCGGAATTTCCGCGATCCGATCCGGCTGCGACATCGTCGTCGACGTCGCCATGATCCAGGCCGGCGTGTCCAAACCGTCGCTGGCGGCGTTCGGCAGCGGCCGGGTCTATTCCTTCATCACCGATCCCGACGTGGTCGAGGAGGCGAAACGCGAGGGCATCACGCGGGCGATCGCGTCGATGCGCAAGGCCGCGACGGTCGCGCCGAACGCCATTATAGCGATCGGCAACGCGCCGACGGCGCTCTTTGAAGTTC
>JAHFCY010000018.1 GCA_023249255.1 Candidatus Lindowiibacteriota bacterium
AGTTGTCCACGACGATGGAGACGGAAATCAATCTGCCGTTCATTACCGCCGACGCGACGGGACCGAAACACCTCGCGATCAAAATTACGCGGGCGAAATTCGAATCCCTCATCCAGGATTTGGTCGATCGGAGCATCGGGCCAACAAAACAAGCGCTCAAGGACGCAGGCCTTTCGGTCAAGGACATCGATGAGGTCGTTCTTGTCGGAGGATCAACGCGCATCCCGGCGATCCAACGCGCGGTGAAGGACTTTTTCGGCAAGACGCCGAACCAAAGCGTCAATCCCGATGAGGTCGTCGCGGTCGGCGCGGCCGTTCAGGGCGCGATTCTGTCGGGCTCCGATTCGTCCGTCAAGGACATCCTGCTTCTGGACGTCACGCCGCTGTCGCTGGGCATTGAGACGCTCGGCGGAGTCATGACAAAACTCATCGAACGCAATACGACGATCCCGACGACAAAGACCGAAGTGTTTTCGACGGCGGCCGACAACCAGCCGAGCGTTGAAATCGTGGTCCTGCAGGGCGAGCGGACTCGCGCGGCGGACAACAAGGTCATCGGGCAGTTTCATCTCGACGGCATTCCGCCGGCGCCCCGCGGCATGCCGCAGATTCAAGTCACCTTCGACATCGACGCCAACGGCATCCTGCACGTCACGGCCAGGGACAAGGGCACGAGCAAGGAACAGCGGATCAGCATCACCGGCAGTTCCAATTTGAGCAAGGACGACGTCGAGCGGATGAAGAAAGACGCGGAGGCGCACGTGGACGAAGACAAGAAACAGCGCGATCTCGTCGACGCCAAGAATCAGGCGGATCAGTTGATCTACTCAACCGAGAAAGCGCTCCGGGAATACGGCGACAAACTCGACGAATCCGAAAAGAAAAAAATCGAATCGTCGATCGAATCGCTGAAAAAGGCGAAGGACTCCGCAACGGCGCCGGAGGAAATCCGCAAGGCGGTCGAGGAACTTGCGCGTGACAGCCAGAAGTTGGGAGAGAAGGTCTACGAGGCGGCGCGAAAGGAATCCGAAGCGAAAACCGCTGCGAGCGCGGCCAGCGCAGGGGGCACACCAGGCGCAAGCGGCGAATCCGGCCCGAAAGACCAGTCCGGTCCAGTCGACGCTGATTACAAGGTCGTTGATGACAAATAAACGCGATTACTACGAAATTCTCGGTGTTTCGAAAACCGCGGTCGCCGACGAGATCAAGAAGGCCTACCACCAGCAGGCGTTGAAATTTCATCCGGATAAAAATCCGGGCGATAAATCGGCCGAGGAGAAATTCAAGGAGGCCACTGAGGCCTATCAGATCCTGTCCGATTCGGAAAAGCGCAAACAGTACGACCAGTACGGCCATCAGGCGTTCGGGCCGCAAGGTCCCCAGGTCGACTATTCGAACCTGGAGGACATTTTCTCGGAAATTTTCGGCAACCGCCGCGGCGGGGTCGAAAGTATTTTCGACATCTTCTTCGGCCAGGGCGGAGGAGGCGGGCGGCGGCGCTCATCGCGGACCGGAAGCGACGGCGCGGACCTCAAAATTGAAATGACTCTCGACCTCGCCGAAACGCTCGAATCCCGCGAAAAAACAATCGAACTGTCACGGCTCGAACCCTGTGTCGACTGCAAAGGCCACGGCGGAAGCGGCCGGCACACCTGCTCCGAATGCGGCGGGCGAGGGCAGGTCGCCTATCGGCAGGGATTTTTCACGTTCGCGTCAACCTGCGGCCGGTGCAGCGGGGCCGGCACGACGATGAAATCCACCTGCGCGGAATGCCGCGGCTCCGGCGTCAAACGCGCCAAGAAAAAAATCACGCTCACTATTCCGGCCGGAGTCGAGGACGGCATGCAATTCAGAATGAAAAGCGAAGGCGACTCCGGATCAGGCGACGGCGGCCGGGGCGATCTCTATGTTTTTGTCCACGTCCGGCCTCACCCGAGATTCGAGCGGCAGAACACCGATCTCGTCACGGACGTGACGGTCAGTTACGTCGAGGCGATTCTGGGTTCCGAGGTCGAACTGAAAGACATCTCCGGTGATACTCTGTCGGTCAAGATTCCCGCCGGCACCCGCCACGGCGCGCTTCTTCGCCTGCGCGACAAGGGACTTCCATCCATTGAAACCGGACGCCGCGGCGATATGCTGGCGCGCGTCAACGTTGACATCCCCAAAAACGTATCGTCCCGCGAACGCCAACTCCTCCTGGAGATCGCCGATCTCCACGCCACCCACCAGAAGGGATTTTTCAACAAAGTCAAAGACGCGCTGGGCTGAAGTTCTAATTCCGTATCCGCTGGATCCGCCGCGGCCAGAAACTCGCCGGGGGACGCGGATCTGTCGGGACGGCGTCGAAGGATTGCACGACCACGCCCTGGCCCAGGGCGACGTCACGGGCGATCAGTGTTCCCGTGATCAATCCTTCGCCTTTCAATGAGACGCTTCCGTTCACGTAAATCACGCCGCGAATGCGGGCGCCGGAGAGTGTGCCGGTGAGATTTTTTTCGACGAAAAGAATCGGCGTATCGTCGGCAGGGTCGAACCGCATGTTGATTTTTCCGTTGAGCGTCAGGTTTCCGCCGACGCGGATTGAAACGTTGCTTTCGGCAAAATCCTGAAGCGTGAGGTCGCCTGCCTGAACATAAAATCGCCTGCCCGGAGCCGTGTCGCCGGGATGATGCTCCGACCACGGCCGGGGCCACTGCGCCGTGTATTGATCCGATTTGATCCACGGCACGAGAGGTGGCGTTGTGGCGGAATCGAACAGGACCGTTTCGCGCGGGCGGTGGGCGATCTCGATTTCCCCTGTTGAAATTATTCCGCCCACGACCTCTCCGCCGTCTGCGATGCTGATGGAGTCGCCGTAGACCGACCCCTGGACGATCGATCCGAATCCGACATTGAGATCGTTTCGCGCCATGACGGCAAAGAGCGTTGCGTCGCGGACGATAATCGGTCGCACCATGTTTTTCTCCTCGCGCTTGTATCGCCCACCGGCAAAAATCCAGATGACATCCGGCATCCGGAACCGTTCGGTCCGGATTTGCGCCGACGCATCGTCCAGCGTAAACTGCCATTCCGATCCGCCTTCCTCACCGGCAGACCACGCCGGATCGACGAGCAATCGTCCTTCGGCGGCGGCCGCCGCGCTCTCGGCCGCCACCAGCGCCTTCTCCTTCCACAGCCAGTCCCGCGAACTTTTCATGATGCCGATCAACTGGTCGTACACGACCGACAGAACCATCGAGAACACGATCAGCGACAGAAGCGTATACACGAGGATGGATCCGTTCTGACCGCCGGATAATCCTCTTCCCCTCTTTTGTCCGTGTCTGTGTGTGTCTGTGTGTGTCTGTCTGTGGTTCATTTTCTAATTCAACTCCGACGCGCGAAGGTTCACGCTGAAATGATATCGGCGCACGTCGCCGGGCCGTTGCTCGACCGACAATTCCAAAATGACGTGCCGCGTGTTCGGACTTGGCTGATCGTAGATCAGGTTGAATTCGTCAACGCCCGACAAAATGGACGAGCTGTCTTCGCCGCCCTGCCGGTAAATCGTGCCCCGCGATTCGCCGTCCCAGCCGTATCCCAGCGTCTCAATAGTCTCGGGCGCACTGTCTCCGTTTTCGTCGAGTCTCCAGAGTCCAATTTCGGTGGGCGAGGAATAAAGCACCTGCCGGCTGTCCCGCACGTCCGTCGAAAAAGCCCTGAAAAACGTCACAAGTTTGTCCAACTGCGCCGCCTCGCTGCGAACGGCGACAATCCGTTTGGCCGACCAGTCGCCGAATCGCAACATGAACGCGACGACCATGCTGAAAATCGTCAGTGAAACAAGAACCTCAATCAGGGTAAATCCGCGGGAATTTTTCATCGCGGCTGGCCGATCGAAAGCCAGGTGAGGTGCGCCAGTTCCGTGTTCTGATGGTAGACCGACACAGTGAACCGGCGCAGGCCGTAAGGCGACGGCAAACCCGGCGGGCCGGCCGGATTTTCCGGCGAGACGCTCTCGACTTTGATTTCTCGCCGGATTCTCTCCATGCCGGACAACGGATTTCCGCCGATGTCAGAAGCAGGCCGGTCGATCAACCCGGCGTAATCGTCTTGATCGTCATACGACATTCGATTCGTTCCGCTTTCGTCCGGCTCCCGACCCAGCACGGGACGGCCGTCCGGATCGAGAGACGGTTTGGAGAGTATTTCCTCGCGCAGATCGGCCGCCAGGAGCGACGCACCCATCCGGTCCTTTGCCATCCGGCTTTCCATTTCGAGCGTCGTCAATCCCTGAAACACGGACACGGACAGAATGGATATGATGAACGCGCTGACAAGGACTTCAAGAAGCGACATGCCGGTCTCGACCTGACCCGGGCGGATGCGGCGGCGCATGAAGGTATCGTAATGGAAAAGCAAAAAATGTTCAACGTGCCGTGTCACGGCCCTGGTCTTCTGCTACTCTGACGCCTCATGCAACCGCTTCACGTTTATGTTCACGTGCCTTTTTGCGTCGATCCCTGCGGGTATTGCGATTTTTACAGGGGTCCGCACCGGATGGACCGGGAGAAAACATTTGTCCGCGCGTTGACCGGAGAAATTAAGATGCGTCTTTCGGAGCGCAAGCGGCTCGACACGCTGTATTTTGGAGGCGGCACACCGTCTCTTCTGTCGGATGAAAGCTGGATGGAGATTTTTTCGGCCTTCCGCCAACATGCCGAAATTTTCACGGAATCTGAAATCACGATCGAGGCCAATCCGGCGAGCATCACGGTCGCGGCGGCAAAATTCTGGCGTGGCATTGGCGTCAATCGTGTCTCGGTGGGCGTTCAGAGTTTGAACGGTGATATTCTTCTCTATCTCAACCGGATTCACACGTCTGAAAACGCCCTCGACGCGGTTCGGATTCTGAATGAAACCGGCATGGACAACGTCAACGCGGATTTGATTTACAGCATTCCCGGCCAGCGCACGATGGACGTGATCGACGCAATTGACCGGCTTTCTCCGTGGATCGATCATCTCTCGGCCTACGCCCTGACAATCGTGCCCGGCACGCCGTTTGCCCGGCGCGGCGTCACTCTTCCTGACTCAGACGTGGTGGCCGATCAGTACGAGCGCATCGTGGATCGTGCGGCCGCAGCCGGATTGGAGCGGTATGAAGTCTCGAATTTTTCACGGCATGGCGCCGAGAGCCGGCACAATCTTAACACCTGGCGATACGGTGCCTGTGTCGCGCTCGGTCCTTCCGCGGCGGGCTTCGACGGATCCCGCCGATACAAAAATATCGCCGATTTTTTGAAATATGCGAAAGCAATTCAATCCGGCGAATTGCCGGAATCGGAATCCGAAGAGGCCGATCCATCCACGGCATTCTGGGACCGACTGATGCTTGGCCTTCGGACGCGGGAAGGTGTTCGGCTTTCGCCTGACGAACGCGCCGGCCTCGCAGCAATCGCCGACAGCGCCGGACTTGGCGATCATCTCGAATGGACGGAAAATGGAGCACGTCTGAAACCGGACAAGATTGTCCTCCTCGACGAAATTCTCACGCGCTTACGAGTGGCCGCGCCATGCCGCTGACGTTCACGAGAAGTCTCGCAGGCGCCATCGCCGTCTTCGCGCTGAGTCTATCCGCCCTGTTTTTGCCCGGGTACATGAACCGTGGACTCTATCAGGTCGGGCTCATGCTGATCGCAGGCGCCATTCTGGCCGAAGCCGCGCTGCGGCGGAGGCTGGTTGTGACCGAGCCGATCGCCGTGGTGGCCGGAGGATTGTTTTCGGCGGCCGTGGCTGTTTCATTTTTTGCGTCGGACATGGACAAGTTCGATCTGGCGGCCTCGACGTTGAATCGTATTTTGTGGTTCGTCACGTTCGTTGCCGTGTCTGTGGCCGCACAAGATTCGCGAACGCGCGGGACGCTGGCCGGGCTGTGGGTGGTCAGCCTGATTGTCTTTGCCGTGCGGATCCGAATCTGTGAAGGCGCTGACGTCTCATGGCGGATCGCGGCGGCGGGCGCAGGCGGCGTTGTTCTGGCCGCAACAGCGGTGCTGAGCCGGACGGTTGTTTTCTCCATGACGAAAATAAAAAAAATTATTCTATCGATTGCCATGGCGGGATTGATCGCGGCGTCATGGACCGTCCTGCACCACGCGTACATTCCGGTCGATGAGTCGGAAATCGTACGGCGCGGGTACGGGATGGAGGACGCGGCGCTGACGGTCGCGGGCCGATGCGCGGCCGAGAAGCCGATTTTGGGATACGGCGCGGGATCCATTGCACGAAAATTTTTGCAGGATCGGCCGACGAGCGCCACGATCCGCGGCGTGACGGACCGGCTGGATGTTTCGATGCAATCCTGGAAAGTTTTATCGGCCGAAAACGGGTGGCTGGGACTGGCTCTATTTTTGGCGTGGATTGCCTGCCCGCTCACAGCGGCAATGGGACGGCCACGGGATTGGGTTGATATTGTGACGGTCGGATTGGCCGGCGCGATCCTGACCCATGAGTTATTTGGCGGAGGATGGACGCTGACGTATGCCGGCGGCCTGCTCCTCTTCGGCGTCCTCGGCCTGCTTTCCTCTCCCTCGTCTGACCGGATTGAACACGAGGCGCCGGCGAGTTTTTTTGTGGCGTCGTTTATCGTTATTGGCGGGATTCTCCTCTGGCAGCAGCTCTTCTGGTGGAAAACCTATCACGTCGAACAGCGAGTGCCGGAAATTCAAAAAAATCTGGCCGACCTGAAAGTCGATGACGCAGGCAATCAGATCGACATATGCATGGTCGAATACGATCCCCGCCGAAACGACCTGCTTTCCTGGCTGATCGGCGCGTACCACCGGGCGGGACGGCTTCAAAATGCTCTTGAGAACAGCAAGGTCCTGCTGGCACGCGATCCCGACTACCCGTCAGTCAAAAACAACATCGGCGTGTTCTACGTCATGATGGGTCAGCCGGCCAACGCGATCCCGTATCTTAGAGAAACGGCGGAAAGGGAACCGACGATGGACAATTGGACCAAGCTCGGCCATCTCTATTCGGTGACGGGGGACGCGGACAAGGCAAAGGAGGCGTTTTTGAATGGCATGGGAATTTTTCCGCGCGAGGTCAGCATTCTGCTGGCGAGAGCGCCGAAACTGACCGACACTCAAGGAACCGTCAACAATCTCTTCGAGCCCGCGCACTTCTGCGCCAACTCTCTACTGAAAAATTACGGCCCCGCCCTCGGCGTCGAAATCCAGCAACGGGTGGTCAACGGCTACAATGCTGAACGAAAACGGATCAAGGATGAACTGGGACTCAACAAATGACAGGCATAAAAATATGGAGGGCATGGGAGTCGAACCCACGACCTCTACGTTGCGAACGTAGCGCTCTCCCAGCTGAGCTAGCCCCCCGTAATGCCGACGATCATACCGTCAGACGACGCCAAATTCAACCTTCCGATAACGCCGGATGAAAGTCCTCCTGACAGGCTCGAGCGGCACGGTCGGATCGGAAATGAAACAATATTTGGAATCCATGCGCGCCGGGGTTTTCTGCTGGGATCGTAAGCGCGTTCCGGTCGATCAGTACCGGCCGATGGAGGATTTTGTCCGGGAAATCCGGCCGGACGTCATCTTTCATTTCGCAATCGCGGCGCGGCCGACCGGCAAAGAAAACGAGGGCTGGCTGGTCAATTACGAATGGACAAGCGAGTTGGCATGGATCGCCCGGGTTTTGAATGCCCGGTTTATCTACACCAGCTCGGCCATGGTGTTTTCCGACCACGCGCAAGGACCGTTCACGGTCGACTCGGTCCCGGACGCGTCTGAAGGCTACGGCTGCGAAAAACGCATGTCCGAATCCCGGGTCTTCCATCAGAATCCCAACGCCACGATCGCACGGCTTGGATGGCAGATCGGCGACAGGGCCGGATCCAACACCATGTACGACGCCTTTGAAACGCTCATGAAAAATGAAGGCCGCATTCGCGCGAGCACAAAATGGTTTCCGGCCTGTTCCTTTCTCGCTGATACGGTTCAGTGCCTTTTCAACACGCTGAATCATCCACCCGGACTTTACATGATCGATTCAAATGAACGCTGGAATTATTTTGAGATCGCCACCGCCTTGAATGAGTTTCATCAATCCCGCTGGAAAATCGAACCGACGGAAGACTTCGTATTCGACCAGCGATTGATCGACACGCGCCTTAATCCTCCCTCGCTGAAGACCCGTCTGCCGGCCCTTTCAGGCGGGCGGCGGCGTATTTAATTTTTGTGATGCGCGGTCGAAGAATCCCATGATCCAGTCGTCCAGACCGGGGGCGGAGCTGTCAAATACGGCAGTCAGCGTCGGGCGCTCCTCTTTCGAAAATTCTGACAGCACGTGGTCGCGCGCGTTGCTGCGGTCCGGCCGGCCGACTCCGATACGCAGGCGGTAAAAATCGGGCGAGCCGAATGACTGAATGACGCTCTCGACGCCGTGATGGCCCGCCGCGGATCCTCCGAATTTCAATTGAACGCGGCCCAGCGGCAGATCCATTTCGTCGTGCAAAACCATGAAATGATCAAGCGGCGTGTCCATCCCACGGATCAGGCCGCAGACCGGCGGACCGCTCAGATTCATGAAACTCTGCGGCGACGCAAGCATGACAGACATGCGATGAACATCGGCGCGCCAGAGATCACAGTTTGATTTTTTTCCGGATGGGGTTGCGCTCCAGCGGGAGATCAACCATTCGATGAAAAGACGGCCGGCATTGTGCCGGCTTTGCGCATATTCGGGACCGGGATTGCCAAGACCGACGAGACAGAGAATTGATCCGGCCTGCCGGGGCTTTGCCAACGACTAACCCTTCTTCGGCTTCTTCGCGTCCGCCTCTTTCTTCTCTCCCTCAGCCGGCTTCTTCGCATCCGCCGCTCCCGCCGCAGGCGCCGCTCCCGCCGCAGGCGCGCCTTCCGCCGGCACCGCGCCCTCCGCCGGCACCGCCGTCGCCACGACTGCCGGTTTCTCCTCCTTGACCTCCGTCACGACCGCGAGCACCTGGCCGGGGGCGCTCAGAATGGTCACGCCTTCCGGAACTTTCAGATCAGATACGTGAAGACTTCCGCCGACGTCAAGCGGCGAAACGTCGATCGAAAAATGTTCCGGAATGTTGGACGGCAGACACCGCACGCGAATGCTGTCCATTCGTTTCTCCATCACGCCGCCCTTCTTGATGCCGACCGGAGATCCGGTCAAAACAAGTGATACATTGATCTCAATCTTGTCCGTCATCCGGACGCGATAAAAATCCACGTGCATGATCCGGTCCGTCACCGCATGCCGCTGAATGGCCTTGATCAGACACTTCTCGGCCGTCTGTCCGGCAGGATTTTCGATCGTCAAATCAATCAGATGCGAGTCGCCGGCGCCGGCCATCAAAGCCTTGTGCAGCGCATGGGAATCGACTTCGACGGTCTGTGCCGTCATCTCACGGCCGTACAAAACGCCGGGAATGCGGTTGTCCCGCCGGGCCTGCGCGGCCGGCCCTTTGCCTTTTTTATCTCGAACGCGAATGGTCAGATTCATCTGGTTTCTCTCCTTACGTCATCTCTACTCGAGCAGGCCCTGAAACGAGCGATGCTCATGGATACGCCGGATTGCCTCCGCAAAAAGATTCGCGATACTCACGACCGTGAGTTTCTTGAACCGGCGTTCGGGCGGCACCGGAATCGTGTCCGTGGCGACGACCTCCGCCAGAACACTTTCCTGCAGGATCCTCGGGGCCTCTCCGGAAAACACGGGATGGGTGCACGCGACGCGGATCGATCTGGCGCCCGCCTTCATCAACGCCTCCGACGCCTTGACGACCGTCCCTCCGGTGTCGACTATATCATCAAACAGGATGGCATCAAATCCTTTTACATCGCCGACGATATGCATGACCTCGGACTGATTCGGTCCCGTCCGGCGCTTGTCGATGATCGCCAGCGGCACGCCGAGCCGCTCGGCCAGAAGGCGTGACCGTTCGACGCCGCCGGCGTCTGGCGAGACGATCAGCATATTGAGTTTTTTGGAATGGCTTTGAAAATAGCGGTGCATGACGGGCCGCGAGAAAATATGGTCGACGGGAATGTTGAAAAATCCCTGAATCTGGTCGACGTGGAGATCCATCGCAAGAACGCGTTCGGCGCCGGCGGTGGTGATGAGGTCGGCGACAAGTTTGGCGCTGATCGGCACGCGCGGCGCGTCCTTGCGGTCCTGCCGGGCATAGCCGAAATAGGGGATGACCGCCGTGATGTGCCCGGCCGACGCGCGTTTGGCGGCGTCAATGGTCAGCAGAAGTTCCATGAGGTTTTCGTTGACGGGCGGGCAGGTGGACTGGATGATGAAAACATCCCGGCCGCGCACGGTGTCCTTGAACATCACGCGGGTCTCGCCGTCTTTGAACCGGCCGAGGACAAGCTGGCCGAGATCTTTTTTGAGAATTTTTGAGATGCCTTCCGCAAGTTCCGGGTTGGATGATCCGGTGAACAGGCGAATCTGGTCGCCGACCGTCGTCATGAATGTTTCCTCTTTCCGGGCGCGCGGTTCGATCCGGCAATTCGCCGGGCCAGAGCCCGTTTTAGTTTGGCCCAGCCGGGCCGGATGACCTGCGGCGACCGCTCAATAGCCAGACTGTCTGACGGCACATTGCGCGTGATCACCGATCCGGCGCCGACAACCGCTCCCGCTCCGATCGTAACCGGCGCGACCAGCGCAGTGTTCGAGCCGATGAACGCGCGCGGCGCAATGCGGGTCGGATATTTTTTGAATCCGTCATAATTGCACGTGATCGTGCCCGCGCCGATGTTCGCTTCGTCTCCGACCGTCGCGTTTCCCAGATACGCCAGGTGCAGGGCCTTGGCCCGCCGGCCGACGGTCGACTCTTTGACTTCGACAAAATTGCCAATCCTGGAATTCTCCGCGAGGCGCGCGCCGGACCGAAGATGCGCGTAGGGCCCGACCGTCACGCCCGTGCCGACGTCGGCGCCCTCCACAACCGAATACCACACGCGCGCGCGCGGCCCGATCCGGCTGTCAGACACAAACGTATCCGGCCCGATCACCGCGCCCGATTTTACAACTGTGCGGCCCGACAAATGAGTGCCTGGCAGAATCCGCGCGGTCGGCTCGACCGTCACGTCGGGTTCCAGGTAGACCTCCTGCGGATGCGGAATTTGAACGCCGCATTCAAGCAATTTTCGGCGCAACCGCTTTTGCAGGACGCCTTCCATGCGCGCCAGTTCCGCCTGGGTGTTGATGCCGGCGACTTCGTCCGTGTCATCCGTGTTCAACCCCATGACGCGGCCCCGCCGGGCCAGAAGCTCGATGGCGTCGGTCAGATAATACTCGCCCTTTTTGTTAGACGATCCGATTTTACCGATGACCGACAGAAGGGATTTCGAATCGAATACGTAAAATCCGGTGTTGATCCGGTGAATGGTGAGCGTTGCGGGATCGGCGTCTGCGGCCTCGACAATTTTTTCAACCGCACCGTCCGAATGCATCACGACGCGCCCGTACGCCGCCGGATCGTCCGGCTCGGCGGTCAACACCGTTGCCAGCGCGCGCGAGCGACGGTGCAAATCAAGCATCCGGCGGATTGTTTCCGGCGTGATGAGCGGCGCGTCACCCGGCATGACAACGACCTCGGACGTCCGCGCGATTTTGGACCTCGCAACCTGCACGGCATGACCCGTCCCGCGCGCGGGCCACTGCACAACAGTCTCAACGCCGGCTCCCAGCGCCGCTTTCACCTGATCGCGGTCATGCCCGATCACAACCACCGGCTTGAATTTGGGAATGGAACGCAGGCTGTCCAGCAGAAGACGGACCATCGGCCGGCCGGCCAGCGGATGAAGAACTTTCGCCGTCGGCGACCGCATGCGCGTGCCTTTCCCCGCAGCGAGAATCAAGAATAGGCCCTGCTGTCGAGCGTTTGGTTCCATCAAAGATCGCCCATCGTAGGTCGAAGCGTCCGGAGAGTCAAGAATATCGGCGGAGCCTCGATGAAAAGAGCGATTACTCCGAAATGATTTCAATCCTCGTTTCCGTTCCTGATTCCGAGAGATATTCGAAAATTGCGGCATTGATCGATTCTTTCAGGGCGGCGCGGCTGTCAGACGAAACCGAAATCCGAATGGTCGATCCATCCATGACGATGCGCGCAGACACGCGGTCGGCAGCTTCGGCCACTTTCGCCTTGAACGCGGACACGTCGCCAACTCGGACCCGCATGCCGGCCGGATGAGAAGGCGGCGGGGATACAATCGGAATGGGAACCTGAATATCGATCGGCGGTCTGGCGGCCGGCGCGTTCGTCACGCGGGTTTCCGTGACCGGCGGAAAAATTTGCGGAGCAGGCGCCGGAGTCGTTTCCGGGCGCAGACTGGCCTGCGCGGGCGAACGGACGGCGGCGGACGCGTGAACTGATGAAGGGGGATGAATCTCGGTCGGGATTCGGACATCCACGACCGGCGATTCCGCGCTCAACGGATTCACCTGTCCGCCGGAAGTCACCGGACGTGCCGGACGCGCAATCAAGGGACTCTTGTCCTCTTTTTTAAAAACGGACGAATATTTATTTTCGGGCGAAGAAGCCGTCTCACGCAGGCGCGAGGGAATTTGGAATGAAGACGCCAACGGCGCCGCGGAAGATGGAAAGGACGGCGGCGGCATGACCGGAAACCATCGAATCAAGACCATGGCCACTGCCGCACCGGCCCCGACGGAAACCCATGCGAGAACATCGCGGGACAAGGTCATTTGCTTAAATCAACATGGAACGTCGCCTTGTGTTTTCCCGGCTTCTCTTTCTTCGATTTCGGCGACGGCTCGTCCGGGTTGACGTACTCGCAGGACAGGGTGACCGATTGGGGTGTACGAACAAGTTCCGTCTTTGCGATGACGAGAATTTTGATCTGCCCGTAACTTCGGCGCGGAATGGCCAACGCGCTCGGCGAAACCTCGACTTTCACGTCGGGCATATCCAGCGCTTTATATTCAGCTTCGAGCTTGCTCACGATCAGATCGCTGTCCGTCTCGTTCATCAACGTTCCGTACAGAGCCGGCACCTGCCGCTCTTTGAACCAGCCCACGGCCCGGGACCTCTGGAATTTCAGCCGAAACGAAATCGTGTCGCCCAATTCGGTCTTGTTAAATACGCGCACCGCGTCAAACGCCTTGATCCGGTCGGATTCCTCCGGATGCGTCGCAAAAAGCGAGCTGCGTTCCGGCCGGTCTCGCGAGAGGTCCTCGAGTTTCAACAGGACCCGGCGCATGGCGTTCGTGTCGTATCCCAGACTTTCGAGAATCCACCGGCCGCCGGCGTCGGCCTCGTACTCGTACTGGCGGGAAAATCCGTTCATTACCAGAGATGCGGCATAGTCCTGAAGAACCTGAAAGATGCCGCCGATATTGCCGGCCCGGTTGATGATGGCGCCGGCGATGGCGGTGATCATCGTGAGTTTCTGGCTTAATTTGAAATCCTGAAGGACGTGCCGAAGCTCGGCGTGGGTGATTTCGTGGGCCAACACGGCCGCGACTTCGCTGTCATCCTCCATGATGTCCAGAAGTCCCTTCGTGAAATAGATATTGCCGTTGCCCGCGGAGATAGCGTTTTTCTCAAAGGAGGACCGAAGCGGCGTGAACGTAAATTCGAGATGATGGCGGTCGAGAATCTTCGTCATCGGCTGGCCGATCCGCGCAAGGCGTGCGGTGACGCTGTCGTCATCCAGCCGCCGGTAGTGGAACTCGACGATGCCGGATACCTGATTGGCGATCGCCTCCTCCAGATCAAAATCCTCCTCGGTGATGGGATTTTGAAAACAGATCGGACAGGCGGAAAACGTGTCTTTGAAATTGACAGTGTCATCGGTCACCAGCGCGCCGGGATTGTCGGGCTGGGGCGCGTGGGCAAAAGCTTTTCGATGATAAAACCGGCCGCCGGCCCGCGCCGTGTAGATCAGCGTGTCAGGCACCGCCGTATCTTTTACGGCTGACGTATCCGCCGGCACGGTGTCGAGACCATGCGTGTCGGACGCGCCCGGAGGCCGGGCGATCGGGTCAGAAAATCCGGCCGTATCCGTTCGAACACCCGTGTCCATGGCAATTGGATGAGAACGCGGAGGAGGAGTCCAGAACGGTGTGTCCGATACCTTGTTGCGTTTGACTTTGAGTGTCCCCGCGTCAGCCGGCAAAGCGGCCGTAAGAATCAGACCGGCAAGAATCCAGCCCCACGGAACACGATTCACGATCCTGCGTTGGCGTATCGGACGATGCGCGAAAACGACTCCGGAGTTAATGACGCGCCCCCGACCAGCGCGCCGTCGATGTCGCGCTCCGCCATCAGCGAATCGATGTTGTCGGGTTTGACACTGCCGCCATAGAGGATTCGGATCGTCTCGGCGGTAGATCCGAATTTTTTCTGCAATGCGCCGCGAATGAGCGCGTGGACCTCCTGCGCCTGCCGGGGCGTGGCCGTGTGTCCCGTGCCGATGGCCCAGACCGGCTCGTAGGCGATCGTCACGTGCGCGGCATGATCCTTCGGCACGGCGGACAGACCCTGCTCGAGCTGCCGAAGCACCACCGATTGGGTCTGGCCCGCCTGGCGTTCCTCGATTTTTTCGCCGATGCAGAGGATCGGCTTGAGATTCGCCGAAATCGCAGCCGGAACTTTTTTCGAAATCAGCGTGTCAGACTCTCCAAACACATGCCGGCGCTCGCTGTGTCCCAGAATGACGTACTCGACGCCGACATCGACAAGCATGGCCGCCGAAATATCGCCGGTGAAGGCACCCTCTTTTTCGTAATGCATGTTCTGCGCGCCAAGCCGGATCTGGCTGTCCGTCAGAATCTGGGACACCGATTTCAATGCCGTGAAGGGCGGGCAGACGAGAACTTCCCTGTCACGCATCTGGCCGACCGAGATATTCAGCCGGCGGACAAGATCAAGCGCCTCGCCGACGGTCTTGTACATTTTCCAGTTACCGGCCAGGAATGGTTTACGCATTGTCGAGGGCGGCAAGACCCGGCAGGTCGATGCCTTCGAGAAATTCCATCGCCGCGCCACCGCCGGTTGAGATGTGATCGACTTTGTCCGCAACGCCCGATTTCAAAACGGCCGAAACGACATCGCCGCCTCCGACTACTTTGACCGCAGACGAATTCGCAAACGCCTTGGCGAACGAAAATGTCCCCTCGGAAAACGCCGGATGCTCGAACATGCCGAGCGGGCCGTTCCAGAAGATGGTTTTGGCGTCGCCGAGAGCCTGCGAAAAGGATTTGATCGTCTCCGGGCCGATGTCGACGCCCTCGCGGTCGTCCGGAATGCAGTCGACCGGAAAAATCTTCAGCGTGTCGGGCATCTCGACATCCGTCACCGTGCGCGTGTCGGTCGGAAGAAACACGTGGACGCTCCGCTTCTGCGCTTCGGCTAGAATCGCGCGCGCTTCGTCCAAAAATTCCCGCTCGCAGAGAGACTTGCCGACCTGTCCGCCTTTCGCCGCGGCGAACGTATAGGCCATGCCGCCGCCGATGAGAAGTTTGTCGATCTTGCCCATCAGATTTTTGAGAATCGGGATCTTGCTGGAGACTTTCGCGCCTCCAAAGACGGCGACAAACGGCCGGGCGGGATTGGCCAGAAGCCGGCCCAGAAAATCGATTTCCTTTTTCATGAGATATCCGGCCAGACGGGGTTTAAGATGATCCGCCACGCCGGCGGTCGACGCATGCGCGCGGTGGGCCGTGCCGAACGCGTCGTTCACATAGACGGTGCCGAGTTTCGCAAGCGATTTCGCAAAGGACGCATCGTTCTTCTCCTCCTCCGCGTGAAAACGGAGATTTTCCAGAAGCGCCACGGCGCCCGGTTTGAGAGAGAAAATCTCCCTCTCCACGTCGGCGCCCACACAGTCCGGCAGAGCGAGAACACTCCGATCGATGAGTTCACCCAGCCTGACAGCTACCGGCTTCAACCTCATCGAGTCGACAACCTTTCCTTTGGGCCGGCCCAGATGCGACATGAGGACGACACTGCCGCCGTCTTTCAGAATTTTCTGAATCGTCGGCAGGCTCTCACGTATCCTCGTGTCGTCGTTGATTTTTCCTTCGTGAATGGGCACGTTGAAATCGACGCGAACCAGCGCCCGCTGGCTCTTGAAATTGAAATCCTCGACCGTTTTCTTGGCGAACATGACGGAACTTCGGCGCTTACAAAACCAGTGCGGCCAGATCGACAACGCGGTGCGAATATCCCCACTCGTTGTCATACCAGCTCACGAGCTTGAAAAACCGGCTGTTGAGTTCGATGCCGGAACCCGCGTCGAAAATGCTGGAATGCCTGTCGTGAATGAAATCGGATGAGACGACTTCATCCTCGGTGTACGCCAGAATTCCCTTGAGATACGTCTCGCTCGCCTTCTTCATCGCAGCGCTAATATCCTTGTAGCTCGTTTCTTTCACCGTGCGGACCGTGAGGTCGACGACCGAGACGGTTGGTGTAGGCACGCGAAACGCCATGCCCGTCAACTTGCCTTTGACTTCCGGACAGACCAGCCCGACCGCCTTCGCCGCTCCCGTGGTCGACGGAATGATGTTGACCGCCGCGGTTCGGCCGCCTTTCCAATCCTTGCGGGACGGCCCGTCGACAACTTTCTGTGACGCCGTGTAACTGTGGACGGTCGTCATGAGCCCTTCGTCGATGCCGAATCCCTCCTTGAGCAGTACATGGACGACGGGCGCAAGACAGTTTGTCGTACAACTCGCGTTGGAAATAATGTGGTGCTTTGTCTTGTCGTATTTCTGATGGTTCACGCCAAGCACGACTGTGATGTCCTCGTTTTTGGCCGGCGCGCTGATAATGACCTTTTTCGCGCCCGCGTCGATGTGTCCTTTGGCTTTGGTTGCGTCCGTGAAGAGGCCTGTCGATTCGATCACGAGATCGACCTTGAGGTCCTTCCACGGAAGCGCGGCCGGACCCTCTTTTACCGCGAGACACTTGATCTTGTGGCCGTTGACGACAAGGACATCGTCGTCCGCCACGGTCGGACTCGATTTTTCGCTGTGAACTTCGCCGTTGAATCGGCCCTGAATGGAATCGTATTTGACCAGATATGCCAGATTGTCGGCCGGAACAATGTCGTTGACCGCAACGACGTCCATCGATTTGCCCAGATGCCCCTGTTCAACCAGAGCCCGGAACACCAGCCGGCCAATCCGGCCAAACCCGTTAATGCCCACACGAATTGCCACGGAAATCACCCTCTTTCATCAATTCAGTATGTTGCCCAAAAAATTCGCAGACTGATTTAACCTAACGGTGGTGGGCCGTCAACCCCGTTTACTTTTCGTGGCGCTCGCCCTCGTCCTCGTCATCCTCTTCAAATTTTCCTCTATGCCGGCGGTCGCTGCGGCCTTTCCCGTCCTCAAACTGCCGATTCTCCATCCCCGGCATCCCGTCCATCTGGCCTCTCATTCCCCGGCGGTCACCGACCATACGGCTGACGAAATCTTTGAATTTCGAAAATTGATCCGCTGCCAGAAAAGATTTTGTTTCGAACAATTTTTTGATTCTGAAAATCCGCAAGTCCGCTTCGAGGTCGGCGATTTCCCTGCTTTTTTCCTCGATCTTCGCAAGGTCCGGATTCGGGTCGTCCATTAATTCCGAAAATTCCAGTTCGGCGATCTGATTCTGCGCGCCCTTCATAATTTGCTCTTTCCGATAGTCCTTCAGAATGATCTGCATTTTGGATTTCTGGGCGTCGTTCAAGTCCAGAAGGTAAGTCAGCGAGTCAATGGAAAACGGTCCGCCCCCTCCGGGTCCTCGATCCGGGGTCTCTCCCATCGGAGACTTTGCAGACTGATTTGGCTTTGTCGCCGGACGTCCTTTTTTTCCGCCTGCTTTTTCCGCGTAAGCCACCAGCGCCCATACTCCGACAAGGATGAGGACAATCGTTGTAAATCCTGTCATTTTCCGTTTCATGTCAGACCTCCAAACATTCGATTTTCGACTCTTATCGTAACTCGTACGAGAATTTGAACACATGACGCTCGAACAAATCAAGACATCTTTAAAATCCCGCGCCGCTGCGGATTTTTGCGTCGGCGGCGGCCATCACCTCTTTGGCCTCCGACAACATTCGCGCCATTTCGGTTTCGAGCCGGTCGGCGATGATGCCGCGCGCGAAGAACGCGACAAATCGAAGAATGGGATTTGGCAAGTCAAGATAGACCTCGAAATCGCCGCGCACGGCCCCCGCCGCCTCTCCATATATATATCGCATGGCGTACAGCCCCCGAAAGATGCCGCCGGCACGGCGGAATTCTCCCGATCCGACTGCCTCGAACAACCCCGTGTCGATTCCGACAACAATACGGACCGTATGGATGCGGGCGGTGAGACCACGCGGGGTGCGAAGTTCGAAATCGGTGACAGGAACGCCCCCGGATGAATACGTGGAGGTGTCGACCCGCGTGAGGACGTAATCAAGGCCCGTGACCTGCCGGGCGAGCCGAACCGAGGCGGGCAGATCCGTGATCATGCGACCGAGCGTCGCAGGCGACGCAGGCAAGGTCTCGCCGCGGACAACCCATTCCACCAGCGCGCGGTGGATAAAGCGATCGACGGGATCGGCCGGCGCGGCAGCAGACACGGCGGGGACAACAAGGGCAAGAAATGGGGCGAAAACCGGCAGGAACCAAACAACAAGGCAATTTTGTAGTGATATCATGATATCACTTCGCTTTTCTGCGTCGGGCGAGCAGACGTCGACGTGCGGGTCAGTCCGGACGCCAGCTCAACTTTTCGTACGTGACCTCGAATGCCTCCCGGAACAGCCGTTTGACCATTGGGATTTTGTAGGCGTTGTGCTCAAGCGGCGCGGCGCCCTCGGCTGCCAGATCCGCAGCCGGCGGAATTTCGCCGCGGCCGAGCTTTTTGTACTGGATTTGATTGAGCGCTTTTTCCGGAACATAAGGCCGGGGTGCAACGCCGCCCAGATACACCCGGATGTCTTTGAAACGGCCGTGAAAATTATTGTAGATGAGCGCGATCGACACGGTCGCGAAATCGAAACCGGAACGTTCCCGGATTTTCATGAACGTGCCCACATACCGATCGGTCAGCGGTGTAATCCGGATTTCCCGGATGATTTCGCCCGGTTTCAAGACGTGTTCGCGCGACGCATCCTGTTTCGGATCGACATATAGATCGGTGACCGGCATCGTCCGTTCGCCGTCGGGCGAGACGATCACGAGGGTGGCCTGAAGCGCGCAGAGGGCCAGACCAGGATCGGACTGGAAAACGGAATAGGTCGGCCCGCCGCCGAAAATCGCATGGTAGCGGTTGTCGCCCGTGGCAGCCGGACAAGTATTCCCTCCGTTTTTGAAACACGAAATCCCGTTTCGAAAATACCAGCAACGCGGCCGCTGAAGGAGATTCCCGGCAAGTGTCGACTGCGAACGAATCTGGGAAGATCCCACCGCGTTGGCCGATTCCGTGAGCGGCCAGGCCACCCGGCGGATGCCCGTGCTGTCGGCAATTTCTGCGATGGATGTTCCAGCGCCGATCCGGATTTCACCGCTGCGGGTTTCAATATACGACATCGGCGCAATCTGCCGGATGGGAATGAGAATCTCCGGCGTCTGATCCGCCCCGCTGCGCGCGAAGTCCAGAAGTTCAAGACCGCCGCCAAGGATTGCGGCGCGGCCCTGGAGATCCGCGATCCGTCTGGCCGCGGCCTGAAGAGACGCCAGCCTCTCGATTTTGAACGGGTATGTCATGATTTGGCGCGATTCAACGCGTCGAGAATGCCTTTCGGCGACAACGGGAGCGTATCGATTCGGACGCCCGTGGCTGAATGGATGGCATTCGCCAGCGCCGGCGCGGTCGGAATGATCGGCGGCTCGCCAAGACCTTTGGCGCCAATCACGTTGGCATCGGTCGGCCGATCGACCGCCACCGCGATGAAATTCGACGGTTGAACCTGGATCGTCGGTAATTTGTAGTCGGCAAAATTGGGATTCAAAGGACGCCCCGTTCCTCCGTCAAATACGCGGTCCTCCGTGAGCGCCATGCCAAGCCCCATCGTGACGCCGCCGATTTGCTGGCTCTCAAATGTTCGCGGATTTACGACTCGCCCGCTCTCGTTCACGGCAATCCACTCGTCAATCGCCACAACTCCGGTTTCGACGTTGACTGACACCGCGGCGAACTGCGCAGCGTAGGCCTTGATCGCAACATCCGGGTTGCCTTCGCGGTCTCCCCGTCCAAAAATCTCGTGGGACGGAGACAGACTCACAAACTCGGCGATGGCGACTGATTCAGCCGGTTTCTTCTTCGAGCCGGGTCTCGTCACTTTTCCATCGGCCAGCGTCAACGATTTTGCCGGCGCCTGAAGGACGTCTTCGGCCAGCGCCAAAATTTGCCGCCGGCAGGCATGCGACGCCCGCCGTACCGCCGGACCCGCCGACGCCAGCGTCAGGCTTCCGTAGCTGGGCAATGTGTACGAAGTTTGATCGGTGTCGGCGTTGATGACGCGGATATCGTCGACACGAAGGCCCGTTTCCTCGGCGGCAATCTGCGCGAGAACCGTGCGCGTTCCGGTGCCAATGTCGGCCGCGCCGACCGCAAGCTCCGCGGTGCCGTCCGAAAACAGGCGGAGCGTCGCCGACGCAGGCGGACCACCGCCGGCGCTCCAGGACGCAGCAGCGACGCCGATGCCGCGCTTGACGGGCGTGGCCGGATCATTTTTGGTTTCCGATGTTTTCTTCCGCCACGCAAACAGTTCCGCGCCTTTTTTGAGGCACTCGGCCATCCCATGGACGCCGGCCGGACCGGCAAAAGTTTTTCCCGATTCAGGATCACGGGACGGCAAATTTTTCAGTCGGATTTCGACCGGATCGATGCTGAGCGCATGGGCGATTTCGTCGATCATCTGTTCGAGCGCGAATGCGCCCTGGGCGTGGCCGGGGGCACGCATGGCGCAGGACGGCGGCGTGTTGGTGAGCGCGGCGTAAGACTGGGTTCGGACGTGATCGCAGGCATACATCTCGGTCAGCATGTTTTCCGCGCTGCCCCACTCGGCGCCGAATTCATACGCGCCCGTCGCGTGAACACCCATCTGTTCGATCGCCATGATCCGGCCGTCTTTTCGGACGCCGACTTTCAATTTTTGAATGGAAGGCGGACGGCCGTAAGGCGAAAAAAATTCTTCGGAACGATCTTGAACTGCCCGGACAGGCCGGGCAAGTTTTTTCGAAAGATACGCGGCCAGAAACGTGTATTTTCCGGCGCCGCTCTTTCCGCCAAATCCCCCGCCCATGTACGTGCCGATGACGCGGATGCGGCGGGACGGAACAGCGAGAAGCGCCGCAAGATCATCACGGACGGAGAACACACCCTGCGTCGACTCCCATACGGTCCAGCGGTCATTTTCAAACGACGCGACCGCCGCATGCGGCTCAAGCGAGGCATGGACGTTCCAAGCCGTGCGATACGTTCGCTCGAAAATCTGATCCGACGACGCAAATCCTTTTGCGACGTCACCCCGCTCATAAACCGCCGGACGGCCGGGTTTGCCACGCGACCAACCGCCGCCGACAAATCGGCCGGCTTTGACACATTCCTCCGGATCGACCGTGAACGGCATATCTTCGTATTCGACGCGAATCGCACGGACTGCCTGACGCGCTGCAGACTCCGTCTCCGCGCAAACCGCCAGGAGCTCCTCGCCAAAATACCGGGGCTCGTCGGTCAGGATCGGCAATTCACGCCCGAGAAAATCCTTGAGCGATTTTCCGACCATCTCGAGCGGATCGACAAGCGCCAAAAATCCGGCAATGGACGAGAGCGCAGCCGTATCAATCGACTTCACGCGCGCGTGAACTCGCGTACTTCGGACAAACCGGACGTGCGCCATGTTCGGCAGACGGACATCGGTCGAAAAAACCGCACGGCCGGTCACTTTGTCCACCGCGTCGACACGAGGGACGGGGTGGCCGACCGAAACCGAGGGCGCGTAGGGAGGAAGAGGTTCGGACTCGGATGACCGGATACGAACCTTGCGTCCCTCGACCGTGACTTCGGTGTGGTCAGCCATGCAGAATTATTTTTTGGGCACGGAGGCGACGGCCGCGACGATATTGCGATACGCGCCGCATCTGCATAGATTGCCGGCCAGAGCCTCGCGGATTTCATCTTCCGACGGATTCGGACTTCTCATGAGCAGGGCCTTGGAGGCGCAGATCATGCCTGGCGTGCAATAGCCGCACTGGAGCGCGTCCTGATCGACGAACGCGCGCTGGATCGGATGAAGAGTTCCGTCCGTGGACAGGCCTTCGATGGTTTCGATCCAGGCCTGGTCCGCGAGGATCGCGAGAAAATTGCAACTGTAGACCGGACGGCTGTTGACGATGACTGTGCAGGCGCCACACTCGGCGCTGCCGCAACCGATTTTTGTTCCTGTAAGTCCGAGATCGTCCCGAAGAACTTCAGCAAGCGTCCGCCCGGCCGGCACGGTCAACGTTTTCGGCGAACCGTTGAGCGTGAACGTGATGTCCATCTGCGAGAGTGTGTCGGGTGGCGGCGCCGGAGCGGGAGCCGGCGGTTCTTTTTTCACCGGCGCTTTTTTGGACATTTTAGCCGCCTTTGCGGGAACGACGGAAGCGGCAAGCGCGGCGAGCGCGGCCACGCCGCCTTTCAACAAAAAATTCCGGCGGGACAATTTCCGCTTTCTGCCGTTTTTCATGCGGCAAGTGTCGCGATTTCCTTGACGAGTTGATTCAACGGCACGTTTCGTTTTTCTCCCGTCGCGCGAATCTGAACCTCCGCCATTCCCTCGGCCACGCCGCGGCCGATCACGGCACGGACCGGAACGCCGATGAGATCGGCGTCGTGAAATTTCACGCCGGCGCGGACGTCGCGGTCGTCCAGCAGAACATCTCCGGGAAATTGCGCGGAAAGATCGCGGTACACCTGTTCCGCTGCGGAGACGACATCGGGTTTGTCCATCATCGTGACGAGAATCTGGACGCGGTAAGGCGCGACCGACACCGGCCATTTCATGCCGAGCTCATCGTGGCGGCTTTCGACCACGGCTGAAATCAGGCGCGACACGCCGATGCCGTAACAGCCCATGACGACAGGACGGCGAGCGCCGTCCCGGTCGAGATAAACCGCGTCGAGTTTTTCGCTGTATTTTGTTCCGAGAAAAAAGATGTGGCCCAGCTCCATGCCGCGCACGGACCGCATCGGTCGCTGACAGGACGGGCACGGCCGCGCCACCGCTTCCTCTCCCTCCACGTGATCCGCGTAGCTGCACGTTTCGCAGACAGCGACGACGTCTTCACCGCTTTCGGCCGGCATGATGAATTCGTGCGAAAGATTTCCGCCGATAAGGCCGGGATCGGCCTTGACGGCAAAAAACGGTATGCCGATGCGCGAGAAAATCGTCTCATAGGAGGATTTCATAACGGCGTATGTTTTTTCGGCGTCCTCACGCGACGTGTGAAAACTGTAGCAGTCTTTCATGAGAAATTCCTTGCATCGAAGAAGCCCGAAACGCGGACGGGGCTCATCGCGAAATTTGACCTGAATCTGATAGAGCAGTTTGGGCAGATCCTGATACGAATGTATTTCCTGGGACACGAGATTTGTGATGACTTCCTCGTGGGTCGGGCCAAGACCGAACTCGCGACCGGTCCGGTCTTTGACTTTCATCATGTCATCGCCGTACGTCGCCCAACGGCCTGTGCGCTCCCATAGTTCACGGGGATGAAGGGCGGGCAGGAGCAATTCCTGCGCGCCGGCGCGATCCATCTCCTCGCGGACGATGGTTTCGATTTTTCGAAGCACGCGGAGGCCCATGGGAAGAAACTGGTAGACGCCCGATGACAGCGGCCGGACAAATCCGCCGCGCAACAGAAACCGATGGCTGACCGCCTCCGCGTCTTTCGGACTTTCTTTCAGCGTCGGCGCCAGAAGCGTGGAAGATCTCATCCGAATATTCCGTGAACCTTCGAAATTGCCCGCGATATTTTTTCGCCGAGGTCCAGCCGGATCATGAGATCGTTCCAGGTGGCCATGATCAGAAGCGACATGACCATCATCCAGCCAACCTTGTTCCACCGCTCCAGCCCCTTGATCGACATCTTCCGCCGACGCACGGCCTCGATGCCAAACAGAAAAATCAATCCTCCGTCGGTCACAAGAAAAAACGGGAGCAGATTGACGAATCCGAGGTTGGCGTTGATGACGCTCAGGAACATCAAAAACTGGCTCGACCCTTGTTTGAGACTTTCGCCCGCCACCTGCGCGATGCCGACCGGGCCGCCGAGAAGCTTGTAGGACAGGCCGCCCGTCACCAGGTGCCACAGGACGCCGAAGAAAAGCCGGATGAATCCAACCACCATTTTTGCTCCAGCCCACAGGCCGTCCAAAAATCCGTATCTGTGCGATTCAGTCCGGACTGCGGGCTGGATACCGATGCGCCCGACTTTTTCGACGTCGCCGGTGTGATTCTGCTGGCGCAGGGCGTCCGGAACGATCGTGATGCTGAGGCGCGCGCCGCTGCGGACGATCCCCAGCGCAAGCGTTTCGCCGGCAGAGGCGGAAATGAGCCGCTGAAGTTGATTCCACTCGGAGATCGGCGTGTCGTTGATCTCCACGATCCGGTCGCCGCTTTGAATACCTGCGCGCGCCGCCGGCCCTTCTTCCATCACTTTGGATACAACGGGATCGACCATCGGATAGGCCGCATCGATAAATTGCGCCGCCTGCGACGAATCGAGCGAGATCGTGACCGGAACACCGGCTGAGTCGCGCTGAAAAACCAGTTCGGCCGGCCACGAATCGGGCGACTGAATGCGCTCCAGCACATCCGAAAATGTTTCGGGCACCTGCCCCCGAACGCTGATAATCCGGTCGCCGGCGGCCACGCCGATTTTTTCGTAGACGCCGGGCGTGGACGACGTGCCGAGCACAGGCGGGTAGAGCATCTCCTGGACGCCGCCCGTCCAGAGGAAGAGAAGAATGCAGAGATACGCGCAGACAAAATTTCCGAACGGACCGGCGAGGGCGATCCGGATGCGCACCGGGACGGACTGCGAAAAAAATTCATCCGGCATGCCCTGGACCGCTTCGGGATCCTCGCCGGCCATTTTGACGAAGCCACCGATCGGAATGATGCCAACGCTGTACTGCGTGTCGCCGCGTTTGATTTTGAAAATTCGGGGCGGAAATCCGATGCAGAACTCCTCGACGCGAACGCCGTTTCGCCGCGCAATCAGAAAATGACCCAGCTCGTGGACCAATACCGCGACGCCCAGAACCAGAAGCGTGCCGACGAACGTGTACATCAGCCCAGCCTCGCCAAAAGCTGTTCCGCGCGGCGGCGCGCCACGCCGTCGGCTTCGAGAATGTCCTCGATGGACCGGGCGCGGAAAGACGGCGTCGATTCCATCGTCCGGCGAATGACGGTGAAAATTTTGTCGAACCGCAGCCGGCCGGATAGAAACGCGTTTACGGCGATTTCGTTAGCGGCCGACAGAACCGCCGGCGCGGAGCCGCCACGCCGCAGCGCGTCATAGGCAAAATCAAGTGACGGAAACCGCCGACGGTCCGGCACGAAAAAAGTCAGCCGGCCGACTTCGGCCAGATTCAGACGCGGCACACATGCATCGCATCGTTCTGGATAAAAGAGAGCGTACTGGATCGGCAGGCGCATGTCGGGCACCGCCGCCTGCATTTTCACGCTGCCGTCGATGAATTCAACCATCGAGTGGACGATCGATTCCGGATGAATGAGAACTCCTATCGATTCCGGCGGCACGTCAAAGAGATATTTGGCTTCAATGATCTCCAGCGCCTTGTTCATCATCGTGGCCGAATCAACCGTGATCTTCGGTCCCATGCTCCAGTTGGGATGCGCGAGCGCCTGCCGGCGCGTCACGCGGGCAAAAGAAATGCGTTTATTGAAAA
>JAHFCY010000120.1 GCA_023249255.1 Candidatus Lindowiibacteriota bacterium
GCCGACGCGGATCGATTTGTCAGCGCGCTGGTCCGGTCGGCGGAGAGGCTGAAAGGAATGGCATCAGCGAGATGAAGGTTCTTCTGGGATTGTCCGGCGGGGTCGACAGTTCGGTCGCGGCGGCCCTGCTTCGAGAGTCCGGTTGTGACGTTACGGCCTTCACCCTGCTTCTGGGTCACGCCGATCCGGACGGTGTTCACCGATGCTGCAGTCCGTCCGATGTCCGCGATGCCCGGGCGGTCGCGCAGAAACTCGACATCCCGCACTACATCTGGGATTACAGGGACATGTTTGCGGAACAGGTCATGAATCCGTTTCTGTCGGGCTACGACAGCGGGATCACGCCAAATCCCTGCGGCATGTGCAACCGCACGGTCCGGTTCGGTGCGGTTCTCGATCGCGCGCGCCGGCTCGGGTTTGACGCGCTGGCGACCGGCCACTACGCGCGGGTGGAGGCCGGCGGGCTCTATCGCGGACTCGACACGAAGAAAGACCAGTCCTATTTTCTCTCGCGTCTTCGTCCGGACGTCATTCCCCATCTGATCTTTCCGCTTGCTCACCTGACCAAGCCGCGTGTCCGGCAGATCGCGGCCGACATGTGCCTGCCGACATCGGAAAAAGTTGAAAGCCAGGAAATTTGTTTTGTCAGCGGGCGAACCTCTGATTTTCTCTCGACACGACTCGGCGCCCGGCCGGGCGATATCGTCGACTCCTCCGGCCGCGTGCTGGGCCGGCATTCGGGAATTCATCAGTTCACGCTGGGCCAGAGGCGGGGAATCGGCGTGTCAGGTCCGGAACCGCTCTACGTCACCGGCATCCAGGCGGCGGCCAACCGCGTGATGGTCGGGACGCGGTCGGAAGCATGCCGCCGTGAGGTGAGATTGACGGAATTCAACAGCTTGCAAGAGCGTTTCGAAGAAATGTACGGGACACATCCATCCGCGCTTGTCGCCCAACTCCGGTATGGCGCCCGCCCGATCCGTCTCGAGTCAATTTCGTTTTGCGGTGGTGCGGTCGATCTGACGCTCATCGCGCCCGCCTTCGCGCCCGCGCCCGGCCAGATCGCGGCACTGTACGATGGCGACCGCGTGGTCGCATCGGGCATTCTGGCGGCGTGATTGCGGCGGTGGAGTCTTCCGAAATTAAGGCGCGCATTGACGCCTTGGGGCTTTTTTGTCCCGTGCCGTTGCACATGATCGGCAAAACGTTTCGGAAACTGTCAATCGGCGACTGTGTCGAATTGGCCGGTGACGATCCGGGACTGGTGACGGACATGGAGGACTGGACGGCGGCGAACGGCCACGCGCTCGTCGATCGCCGACGGGACGGCCGCGTTTACATCTTTGTCGTTCAGAAAGGCCGCTGAAAATGCTTCACGGGAAAAAGATCGTCGTCGTCATGCCGGCCTACAACGCCGCAAAGACGATCCGGCAGACGTACGAGGAAATACCAAAAGATGTGGTGGACGAGATTGTCCTGACGGACGACGCCAGCACGGACGGCACGGTCGATCTGGCGCGACGCCTGCCGCTTCATGTTTTCCGTCATGACCGGAACCGCGGTTACGGCGGGAATCTGAAAACCTGTTTTTCGGAAGCGCTGGAATTGAACGCCGACATTGTCGTGAGCGTGCACCCGGACTACCAGTACACGCCGAGGCTCATCACGGCGATGGCGGCGATGATCGCGCTTGGCGAGTTCGACGTCGTTCTCGGCTCGCGTATCCTCGGCGGCGGTGCGATTCGCGGCGGGATGCCGCTGTACAAATACGTCTCAAACCGCTTTCTGACCCTGATCCAGAATTTTTTCATCGGCGAAAAAGTTTCCGAATATCACACCGGATATCGCGCCTGGAGCCGGAAAGTTCTCGAGGCGATTCCGATTCTTGAAAACTCCGACGATTTTGTTTTCGATAATCAGATGCTGGTCCAGGCGTTTTTTTTCGGATTCCGTGTCGGAGAGATTTCGTGTCCATGCCGGTACAATCCCGACAGTTCCAGCATCAACGCTCTCCGATCATTGAAATATGGGCTGGGCGTTCTGGTCACGACCGCGCAGGTGGTTCTCCAGCGGATGGGACTGGCGAAGGTTCGCCGGTTCGACCCGGCGGGCCGCCGCCTCATCGTGGACGCCGGTCCCGCGTAAGGCAAATACGTTGGCGGACAGACGGACATCCCTTGCCCTGTTCGCCCTTCTGGCGTTTTCCGCCGCGTATTTCCATCATCCGGTTGAATACGACAACACCAGCAGCCGCTACTATCTGATGAGCGCCGCCATCGATTACGGTCGGCTGGATATCGATCTCTACAAGGACCAGACGATCGACGTGTCGGTCGCGGGCGGACACACCTATTCGAACAAGGCGATCGGAACGCCGCTTGCGGCGGCGCCGGTCTACTGGTTTTTGCGCCGGTTCACGCCGATCCGGCACGACGCGCCCCTCTCCCGCCGCGCGCGATACATCTGCCGGATTGTGACGACGACTCTGCCTTACGCACTGACGGGAGTGGTCATGTTCCGCCTCCTCGTCAATTTCGGCGCCGTGCCGATGGATGCGTTTCTCACGCTTCTCGCCTACGCCTTCGGCACCATCGCGTGGATTCATGCTTCGATGTTCAGCGGCCATCAGATGGCGGCGAATTTTGGATTTTTGTCATTCGCGGCCGTGTGGTTCGCCTCGCGCCGCGGGTCCTCGCCGCCTGTGTGGTTTCTTGCGGGACTTTCGGCGGGACTCGCCGCGCTGGCTGATTACACCGCCATTTTCATGGCGGTCGTCCTGGTGATGTATTCGATCGTCAAGTCATCACGGCGGCCGCAGTGGATCGCGTTTATTCTTGGCGGCGCCGTCATGGCGGTGATTCTCATGGCCTACAATCGCCGGTGTTTCGGCGGTCCGCTTTCATTTTCATACGCGAACCTTGGGTACGGAGAATTTGCGGAAGGATCCCGGAGGGGAATTCTGGGCGTCGTGCTTCCCAATCCGTCCGCGTTCTTGAATCTGCTGATTTCTCCGTCTCGCGGCATATTTTTCATCATGCCTGTTTTTCTCATGTCGATCCCCGGATTCGCCGCGCTTGCGCGCTGTTCGACGAAATCCCAGCCGGAATTCGGCCGCGCCGAATTGGCAACAATTTCCGTCATTGTCATCGGGTATCTTCTGATCGACGCCGGATTTTACGGCTGGCATGGAGGCTGGACGTTCGGCCCCCGCTATCTGGTGCCGATGCTTCCATTCGCGATTCTGCCGATTGCTTTTGCGCTCGACCGCCGATGGCTTGCGGCTTTGCTTGCGGTTTCGTTCGCGCAGGTCGCGCTGGCGCAGGTGGTGATGCCTCATACGCCGGAGGACATCAAAAATCCCGTTCTTGAATGTTTGATTCCGCTGTTTCATGAAGATTATTTCTCCGAAAACGTGATGAGCCGGTTTGCGGATATTCACGGCGTGGTTTCATTCGTTCCGTGGATTTTTGGAGTCGTTGCCCTCATTGCGATTGCGTATCGCCGCATTCCGAGGGATGGTCCGGCCTCGACGCCATCGGCATCCCGGGCGCCGCTGTACATATTTCCGCTGGTTGGCATCGCAATCGGGCTTCTGTCGATCCGAACGGCGGACGAGCATACGGTTCACTACTACCGGTCGCAACTGCTCGGTCATGCGGCCTATGTCCAGCGCTCTCCGACGCTGGCCCGGAATGCGGTGGAGGAGAAGTTGATGTCAGACGCGCCATGAAATGGTAGATTGAACGCCATGAACCAGGAATCATTGCTGACATGCGCCGTCGTCGGTGTGGGTCACCTCGGATACCATCACGCGCGGATCCTCTCCGATCCGTCGTTTGCGAAATTGGTCGGCGTTGTCGACGTCCGGGAAAGCCGCGCGAAACAGGTCGCGGAAGAATTCAAGACACAGGCCTTCCCTCGCGTGGAGGACATCCCCGCGGTTGATTTCACGGTGGTCGCTGTGCCGACGTCCGCCCACGCGGAGGTTTCACTGGCCATGCTTCGCCGCGGCGCCCACGTTTTCGTCGAAAAACCGATTGCGTTGAGCCTGCCCGAGGCGCGATCGATCATGCGTGAAGCGGCGGCGCACAAACTTTGTGTCCAGGTCGGCCACGTCGAGCGATTCAATCCAGCCCTGTTCGAAATCCGCGATCGCGTCGTCGATCCGCGGTTCATCGAGATTCACCGGTTGAGCCCGTTCCCGGAACGCGCGACCGACGTGTCCGTGGTGCTCGACGTCATGATTCATGATCTTGACATTGTCCTCATGTGGATGGACGCGCTGGGACGCCGCCTGAAAAAGATCGCGGCTGTCGGCACGAGCGTCCTGACCGACCGCCTCGACATCGTCAACGCGCGCCTTGAGTTCGAAGGTCCGGTCGTCGCCAACGTCACGGCCAGCCGCATCTCGATGGATTCGATGCGAAAAATCCGGATTTTTCAGCCGGACAGCTATCTCTCGATCGACGCGAAAAATAAATCGTACGAATTTTTCCGTAAGCGAAATCCCGGACCGCTCCGTTCGCTCATGGATCTTGAAATGGAATCGAAACAATTTCCGGACTCCGAGGAGCCGCTCCGCCGCGAAATCCGCCATTTCATGAATTGTCTGCGGGATGGGCGTGCGGCCGATCCGTCGGCCGAGGCCGCCACGCGGGCGCTGGAACTGGCGCTGAAAATCGAGAAGCGGGCGTCCTGACGGCCGCCGGCTGGATCGATCGCGGGGATTGAGCCGGCTCGTGGACGTTCGGCGGATTTTCTGGTCATCGGGTGAGTTGTCCAGCGACCTGCACAGCGAGATGGTCATCCGCGCCTTCTCCGAAAAATATCCGGGCCAGTTTGAATTTTTCGGTCTCGGCGGAAAAATCGCCGAGTCGGCGGGCCTGCGGCTTGTCGAAAACATTGTTGACCGGGCCGTGATCGGATTTGCCGAGGCCGTGAAGAATTTGGGATATTTCAGAAAGTTGCTGAACCGGGTCGATGCAATGATGGAAAACAAGGAGATGGACGGCGTGATGCTGGTCGATTATCCCGGATTGAATCTCCATATCGCGCGGCTTGCCGCCAAGCACCGCCTGCCGACCGTGTTTTACATCAGCCCGCAGGTCTGGGCATGGCGCCGGGGCCGCGCCAAAACGCTCGCCCGCCGCATCCGGAAGATGCTCGTGATTTTTCCGTTTGAAGTCCCGATCTACGAATCGGCGGGGTGTCCGGTTGAATTCGTCGGCCATCCGTTTGTCGACCGCGTGAAGGCGGCGCAGGGACGGGACGAGGCCCGGCGCTCCATCGGCGTTGGCAAAACAGACACGATGATCGCGATCCTGCCGGGCAGCCGGCGTCAGGAGGCGACTCGGCATTTCCCGGTGATGTGGGAGGCGGCCCGGCGCCTGTCAGTCCGCCGGCCGGTGACCGCCGTGATCGGGGTCGCGCCGTCAATTCCAGCCACCGCCTATCGGTACTGGATGCGCGATTCCTCGCCGAATCTCAAATCGTTTTTAATCGAAAACGAATCCGCGCGCCATTCGCTGGTCGCGGCGGCCGATCTCGCGCTGGTAACCACCGGCACGACGACCGTCGAAACGATGCTTCTCGGAACGCCGATGATCGCCGGCTACAAATTGTCGTGGCTGTCATACGCGATCGCCCGGATGCTCGCGAATGTCCGATTCTGCGCGATGCCGAATATTCTCGCAAACGACGAGATCGTACCCGAACTCATTCAGGACCGTTTCACGGCCGACAGGCTGGCGGCGGAATCGGAATCGATTCTCCAGAACCGGTCGCGAGCCGATTCGATCCGGGCTCGTCTTCGTTCCACCGCGTCTCTTCTCGGCACGCCGGGCGCGGCCGGCCGGGTTGCCGACGCCGCGGCGCATGTGTTTCAGTCGTGAACCGGAACGTCGGCCGGCGGATGCTGGCATATCTGTGGCCCCAGCGCAAAGTGCTGTCAGGCGCGGTCGCGTGCATGATCATCTACTCGATTTTCCACGCGGCGACGATTTTTATGATCAAGCCGGTCATCGACAGTGTGTTCGTCGCCTCGCCGCAGACCATGACGCTGACCATTCCCTACGTTGACTGGAAACTTCCCTTTGACGATCGCCTCCAGTTTTTGAGATTCATCGCCCTATCCATCGCCGTCGGTTACCTGTTCAAATCGGCGGCCGATTTCGGCCAGCAATACCTCATCACGATGGCGGGCATGAGAATTCTCCAGAGCATTCGCAAGGAACTCTTCGGCAAGTACACCCGCATTCCGCTTGAATTTCTGGCCGGCGAACGCGCGGGGAAAATTCTTTCGATCAGCCTGAACGACGTGGGGCTGATCTATTCCGCCATCTTGCGCATGGTTACCGACACGGTCCTTCAGCCGTTTATCATTGCGTTTCTGGTCATCGTCGCGATCGCGATGGTTCCACTGAATCTATCGATCGCGGCGTTCGTCGTCCTGCCGTTCATCGGCGGGCTCATCGCCTATTTCGGCCGCAAGATGAAACGCGCGACGCACCACGCGCAGGAAAAAATCGAGGACATCACGCAGGTGCTTCAGGAAAAAGTCGGCGGCATGAAAATCGTCCGCGTTTTCGGCCAGGAAGACACGGAGTGCGACAAATTCGGCCGCGAGGTCGACAGTTATTACCGGTGGAGCATGAAGCAGGCGAAGATTTCGAGCCTGTCGGGTCCGATCATGATGTTTCTCGGGGGTCTGGGCGCGGCGCTGACGATTTATTATGGCGGTTATCTGGTCGTCACGCAAAAAATGACGGCCGGCGCATTCGGCGCGTTCATCACCGCCGTGATCTCGATTTATCGTCCGATCAAAAGTCTCACGACGCTGAACAACGTCTACCAACAGGGCGCGGCCGCAGGCGAACGCATGTTTGCGTTCCTCGACATGCCGGAAGCCGCATCGGTCGACGTTGGTCGGCCGGCGTCTTTTGAACGGGAACTGGCATTTGACGGCGTGAGGTTCCGGTACGAGGGGACAGACGTCGACGTCCTTTCGAACGTCGATTTTCGCGTGAAGAAAGGCGAGCATGTCGCGTTTGTCGGAATCAGCGGCATCGGAAAATCGACGTTGCTCATGCTGATTCCGCGCCTTCTTGAGCCGACCGCCGGGCGGATTCTGCTCGACGGCGAGCCGCTTTCCGAAGTCAGCCCCCGAACGCTCCGGAACCTTCTCGCGGCCGTGGTCCAGGACGTGGTGTTGTTCAACGACACGGTATCCGCCAACATTTTATACGGCCGACCGGATGCGACGCGCGAAGAAGTGGAAGTGGCGGCACGCGCGGCGGACGCGCACGAATTCATTCTTGCGCTCCCCCGGCAATACGACACGGTCATCGGCGAGCGCGGCGATAAACTTTCGGGGGGCCAGCGCCAGCGGCTTGCGATTGCGCGCGCATTTTTGAAAAACGCGCCGATCCTCATACTCGACGAAGCCACGTCCAGCCTGGATGCCCAGTCGGAACGCGAGATTCAGGGAGCGCTTGAACGCCTCTCGGCGGGCCGGACGACGCTGACCGTGGCGCATCGGCTGTCGACGGTCAGAAGTTGCGACCGCATCTACGTCATGGAGAACGGACGGATCGCGGACGCGGGTACGCATGACGATCTCATGACCCGCTGTGAATCGTACCGCCGTGCCGTCACGCTTCAGACCCTTTAGGTGATCCGCCGTCTCGTTCTGCCCTGGCTTTGCGGGACGTTCGGTCCCTGGTGCATCGAATCCATCGGGTCGAATCTTCGATGGGACATCCGCGGGCAGGAACATCAGGCGGCGGTATCCGGCCGCGCGCACGTTCTGGTTTTCTGGCACGCGCGGATTTTACTTCTCGCCTATCATTTCCGCCGGAGCGGATATCACGTTCTGGTTTCGGAAAATCTCGACGGCGAACTGATCGCCCGCGTTGTGAGCCGGATGGGGAACGACTCCCTGCGCGGATCGACCAGCCGGGGCGGGTCGCGCGTTTTGCTGTCGGCTGCGCGCCTCCTGCGCCGCGGCCGCTCTATCGCCTTCACGCCGGACGGCCCGCGCGGGCCCAGACACCAGTTTCAGGCCGGCGCGCTGATCGCCGCGAGACTCGGCGGCGCTCCGATTCTGCCGGTTACGGCATCCGTGGAACGGGCGATTGTTTTTCGAAGCTGGGACCGGTTCGTTCTGCCGAGAGGCGGCGCGAGAGCGATCATTCAGTTTCTGCCGCCCGTTCCTCCTGCTCAAAAAAACGATCTCGAATCCTGCCGCGCCGCTCTGGAGACGTCGCTTGCCGCCGCCACGGACCGGCTCGACGCCGAACTTGGATTGAGGATCGACGGATGACGAGACCCTCGCGCCAAACAGCCGCGATGATTTTCCTGTTCGGCGTGTGTCTCACGCTGTGCGTGCGTGTTGACGACATCGAGACAACCGACGAAATTTTGTCCCTCTATTCGGCCGCGGCTCTCATCCATCACGGCGATTTCGATCTGCCCGTCCGGGACGTATATCATCCCGATTTTTACGTTGCGGCTCCGAACGGAAAATATTACGCCAAATTCGGACCCGGCCAGGCCTTGGCACTGGCGCCGTTCGTCGCGCTGGCCAGAATCTGGATAAATCCGGCTGATTCGCTCGATATAGCCGGACATAAAACGGTTCTGGTTTCGATGGCCCTGGGGTCCGTTCTGATTCCGCTCATGGGCGTACTCGGATTTGAACTCTGGTCCGGCTTGGGCTATGCCCGTTCCGTCAGCGCCCTGTCCGCTGTCTCACTCATGGCCACGACCGAACTCTTGCCGTATTCGAGAAGCATCTTCGGCGATGTGATGTGCGCCTTCTTGTCATTTGCGGCGTTTGTCCTTTTGGCCGGCCGATGCGGATCGCCCCCGGACAATCCCGGCCACCCGCCATCCGCCTTCCGCATCGCCCTCGCCGGCGCGGCGCTTGGATTTGCCGTGCTGGTGCGGCCGGTGACGGTTCTGTTTGTTCCGCCGTTTGTGCTCTATCTGGCGCTGGTCTGGATCCGAAGCGGCGTTTCTTCCTCTGCCTTGCGTGCTCAACTCATCGCCGGGTTTTTCGGATTTGCTCCATTCGCCGTCGCTCTGCTCGCCTTCAACGCGCATGCGTACGGCTCGCCGTGGTCGACGGGATATCGGGGCGAGACGTTTCAATTTAATCAGTCGATTCTATCCGGCGCGTTTCACAATCTTTTCTCGTTTGAAAAAGGTCTGCTGATTTATTCTCCAACGCTTATGTTGTCATTCCTGTTCTGGAAAAAATTCCATCGGGCGCATCCGGCCGAGTCGACGTTCGCCATTGTCTTCGTCGCGCTGTACGTCTGGGTCTACGGCGGCTGGTACGCAAGCCGGCCGGGCTTTGACATATCGTATGGCCAGCGATTTTTATTGCCGACAGTCGCGTTCTGCGCGCTGGCGATTCCCGAATGTTTTGCGTGGTGCGCCGGCATGGTCTCCCGCAGTCTGGTGTGCGCGGCTCTGGCCTTCGGCGTATCCGTTCAAGTGTCCGGCTGTCTTCAGCGCGGCATTTTGTACCGGGAATGGGCCGCTCAATATCAGGCGCACATTCCGACGTGGATGG
>JAHFCY010000309.1:0-667 GCA_023249255.1 Candidatus Lindowiibacteriota bacterium
GTTGACGAGCGCTCCAGCCGGATATCCCGCGACAGAAGCCGGTTTGACCCTGTTCAGGAAGATGGTGCTGGACATCCGGTTTGTCGACGCCTCCGGCGCAGTCCTGACCGATCTCTCCGGCGGCTCGCAGAAATACAAATACATGATCGAATACAGGCTCGATTCGACCCTGTTGAATCAATTGATCGCCCAGGGCGCAGACACGGACAGCCTCAAACTCTGGTCGGCGTCGTCCATCAATTCCTCCTATTCTCAAATCAGCGCGTTGACCCGCATTTCGTCCAACAGCGCCTCCGTTCATGTCTACCGGTCCGGCGAACTCACAACAACGTCCGCCAAGGCGGTCGGCCTTCAGGGCAGTTCCGGCAGTGCAACGTTTCCGTCGTCCTGCGTCCTCGGCCGGGTTCTGGCGTGCTGTCCGCGGTCCGCAAGTTTTGTGCGCGCGGTCCGCGACCGGCTGTTGGGCACACCGGCAGGCCGCAGGATCGTCAGCCGGTATTATGGCGACTGATTCGTCCTCGCCGCAGGCGTTGAGGACCCGCCGCCTCGCGGAACTTCGGCGGCTTCTTCAGCGCGCCGCCGGCCGATCGGCCCGGCAACTCTTGGCGCTGGTTCCTCATTTTTTCAAAGACGCTCCGGACGCGTTTGTTCTCGGGTACGCCGCCGC
>JAHFCY010000309.1:677-3352 GCA_023249255.1 Candidatus Lindowiibacteriota bacterium
GTACCGGATTCTGGTTTGCTCGGCCGGGAAGTCCGTGGCGGTATCGGCATTCAATCCGGTCGAGCGGTCGCACGGATTTTCCTCTGACCGGACGGTGATACAGATTTCCGCGCCGGACGGGCCGTTTTACGTGAGCAGTGTCCGGGAACGTCTGCGTTCGCTGGATGCCGCGGTGATTCACCTGATCCATCCGATCGTCCCCGCGTCCTGGGACGCGCGCGGCCGCCTGTGCGAGATCGGATCGCCGCTTCTGGATCGCCGCCAGTCGCTGATCCACATCGAGATCGAGCGGGTGGAGGATCCGGCGCGGCTCAAACGGATCGAACGCGAAATCCAGTCCGTCTTCGCCGATTTACGCCTGGCCATTGACGACTTCGAAAAAATGCGCGGAAAATTGACCGCCGCTCGAGGGGAGATTGCGGATCAGGGGATAACGGGCACGGATCCGCTCACGAGATTTTTGTTGTGGATGGACGAAGGCAATTTCGTTTTTCTCGGTTACCGGGAATACGGTCTTTCATCGCCGCGCGGGAAGAAAATGTACGCGCAAATTCGCGGCAGCGGGCTGGGAATTCTTCGGCGGGAATCCCGGTCGAGGTTTGCCCGGCCGGTTCCGCTCGGTGACTTGTCCGCCGCGCACCGGCGGGGACTTATGGGCCAGTCACTATTCGTGATCACGCAGACATCCGCGCTTTCGCCGCTGTACCGGCGCGAGCGGATGATTTGTCTTGCGATCAAGCGGCGGGACGGCCGGGGTCGAGTTGTCGGCGAGCGCCGGTGGTTCGGATTGTTCACGAACCGGGTGGAAGGTTTGCCGTCGACCGACATCCCGATTCTTTCGGAAAAATTCGCCGAGGTTGTGAAAGCCGAGGGCGCCGAGGAGCACACGCACAATTACCAGGAGATATACAGCCTGTTTTCAAGTTATCCCAAGGATTTTCTGTTCGGCGCGGACGTGTCGGACATCCGGCGGGAGATTCGCGCGGCGATGGCGGCGCAGGGCGCGCGGGATTTCAAGGCGACGTTCAGGCCATGGCGATCGAAGGACGAGATTGCGGTCATGGTTGTGATGTCGCGGGACAAATTCTCGCGGGAAGTCCGCCTTCGGCTCGAGGACCTTCTTCGAAAACGTCTTGCCGCGACCGCGATCGACTGTTCGCTTGCGCTTGGCGTGGAGGGCGGGGAATTCGCCCGTCTCTATTTTTCGTGCTTGACGCCGCGTAAAAATCCGGTGTCCGGCAGTTTCGCCGATCTGGAGCGGGAGATGGCGGAATCCGCCAAGACGTGGCCGGACAGGCTGAACGAAGAGTTGGTGAGCCGGTGGGGACCGGCCGGCGGACGCAAGTTCAACGCGATGTATGGTTCGGCATTCAGCATCGAATTTCATTCGCACACTCCGCCCGGCGGCGCCGCGCACGATATCGCCCGGCTCGAGACACTGTACGCCATGCCGCGGGGCATGGCCGATTCGTCTGATCCCATCGAAATCGATCTGTTCAATTCCCGTTCGGACGCCGACTGTTCGCGCATCAAGCTCTATCACCTGAAAGCCAAGCTGATCCTGTCGGACATCATGCCGATCCTGACCGCTCACGGCCTGCGGGTGGTCGACGAGGTGTCCAACTCGGTGAGGCCGCGCGCCGCCGCGGCCGACCGGCCGCTCGCGTTCATCCACACGTTCCGCGTCAAGCACGCCGACGGGCCGCTCGATCTGGACCGGATCGGCCGCCGCCTGTCGGAAAGCATTCTCGGGTCGGTCACGAAAAAGATCGAGTGTGATCCGCTGTGTTCGCTGATTTTGCTGGCCGGCATTTCGCCTCGCGAAGTGGCGCTTCTTCGGATGTACCGGAATTTCCTTCACCAGATCGTCCCCGTTCACACGCTTCGGTCGATCGAAGACGCGCTCGTCCGGAATCCCATGGCCGCGCGGAATCTGGTCGATCGGTTTCAGTCGCGGTTCGACCCGTCGACCGGTCGGGCCGATTCGGCCGCGCGCCGCAGGCGGGTGGCATCGGCCAAAGAGTCGTTCGAGGCGGAGATCGAGAAAGTGGACGATATTCTGGAGGACCGAATTTTGCGGTTGTTGACCAACGCGATCGACAGCACCGTCCGGACCACGTATTACCAGACATCTGCGCGCGGCGCGATCGGCATCAAAATCCGGAGCGCCGACCTTCATTCGGTCCCGAAACCGGTTCCCCTCTTTGAGATTTTCGTGAGTGACGCAGACTTCGAAGGCATCCATCTTCGGGGCGGTCGAATCGCGCGGGGAGGAATCCGGCATTCGGACCGGCGGGACGATTATCGGACCGAAATTCTGGGACTCATGAAAACGCAGATGGTGAAAAACGCGATCATTGTGCCCAGCGGCGCCAAGGGCGGATTTGTGGTGAAGGCGTCCGCGTCGCGGGACCGGATGCGCGAAACCGTTGTGGCCGCCTATCGCCGGTTCATCCGGACGCTTCTGGACCTCACGGACAACCAGTCCGGCCAACGGATCGTTCATCCCGCCGGATGCGTGATCTACGACGAGCCCGATCCGTATCTGGTCGTGCCCGCGGACAAGGGTACGGCCGATTTTTCGGACATGGCGAACGAGATATCGACATCAGCCGGATTCTGGCTGGGCGACGCGTTCGCCTCCGGCGGAGAAAACGGATATGACCACAAGAAGC
>JAHFCY010000121.1 GCA_023249255.1 Candidatus Lindowiibacteriota bacterium
CCATTCCTTACGTCGGCTCTTACTCCACAAAGGACCGCACAAAACGAGTGCGGGGTCTGGCGTCTGCCGCCGTTGGTGATGGCTATCTCCCACAGCCCGGCCACGCCCGACCGCCTGTGCCGGCTGTCGTGACCAATGCGTTCGGCTCCGGCCGCACAGTGTTCTTCGCCTTTGATCTCGGCCTTTCGATGATACCGGCAAACAAGTCCGCAACGGCGTTACTGCTTGCCGCCGCCCTGCGCAAAGTCACGCCCAGCCGCGAAATCTTCATCCCCGACGGTCGCACCGCGGTGGGCATCACGGCCCGGTCGAATGTCGTGCCTCTATCTCTTGCGGTCCGGATCGAGGAAGCAATCCCCGCCGGTGCAAGCGTCGTAAACAAATTCGCCGGCGCGATTCAGGGAAACTCCGTGGTCTGGAGCGTATCTCTCGATGTCAACGAATCCGACACGGTGTTCTACGTCTTGGGGCTTCCTGATGTGGGCGAGGCATCTGTGACGACGTCCGCCGACCTTTCGTACATTGTCAGGGGCAATTACATTCTCTTCGACCGACTGAATCTGACGTTGGTGACGGAAAAGAACCTGCCTGGCCTTTTGGATCAGTCCATCGCCCAATTGAACGCCATGACCGTCTCTCACGGCGACCGAAGCAAAATCAATCATGCCGTGGATGACCTACAGAAACAGAGGACATCGCCGCCCGCCACGGACAAGCAGATTGAAGACGCGATCAGGGACATATTCGAGATCATCAAGGATTTGGGTGAGATTGCCGCCGATCAGGCGGCGCTCGACGCAATCAGGGACACGCTGGATAAGGTGGTGATGATTTATGGAACTCAGATTGCAAAATAATATTTTGTTCCCATCAACATAATGCTCATGTTGATTATCCCGCCGTCACAAGACTTGGAGGAAATTCAGGACATCCTCGACAAAATCGTACTAACCTGCGAGGGGAGATTGGGCAATTGAATGGACATGTGGCGTCAAACGGTATGGGTGGCCTGCCTTCTTCTCGGACAAATATCCGAATCTCAGGCCGCCGTCATATTAAAAGAATTCTTTGATACTCGACAAGCCGTCTCCAGCTCTTTCGTCTACGATACAACGATGGGCAACTCGGATATCCAAAGCGGCCAGCTGGTCATATCCTATCCCGTAAAAAATGAGGCAACCCCAGGCGGGTTTTCCTTCTCCCTGCCGGCGGTACCCGTTGACCCGGGCGAACGCCGAATCGAATTGAGATTCCTTGGCGGCGGCGCAACCCTCTCCCAGTCGGTCTACATCAGTTACGCCGTCGGCCCCGGTGATGGATTGTGCCTTCCTTCGTTCGGCTGGGCCGAGGGAGGCAATGTAAAAAACACGCGCACGGGATATATCGTTCAATTTCAACAGCGGGGTGACGGCTCGGCGGCTATCCTGCTTTTGAGAAATGACTCCGGATGGACCAACCTCATCCAGATCTATCACCCGCTGGGCGTCAATCCCACAACCTCGCTCCGAAAACTGGTTATCCGCCATAAAAGAACCGGTGAGCATCGAATCGATGCCGTCTTTGACAGCGGAGGATTGTTCTCCCGGACGTTTTCCTTTGAGGATGACCGGTATCCCCCCGGCAATGTCTGCCGGGGACTGCAAATCAGCGGCAAGGGAAAGAGTGCTGTTGTAGACGAGACAATCCGGATATTGACGGATTCTTGGATCGTCGAGGATTTTCCTCTGTCCCACGAGGATATGAAAAACATTGAGGACGATTCCAAACGCAGTCTGACAGAGTCCAGGTCCAAACTCCGATCTGCGGATATCACCACAGAACTGGCCATGGCTAAACAGGCATATGATTCAGGAGATTTTGCGTCGGCACAGGATGCATGTTTGTCGATTCTGTATACGGATACGTCGAACGCCGACGCGCTTGACCTGTTGGGTCTGACTGAAAATTCGACGGAACAATTTTCCGATGCCTTCCGGCATTTCAGCGAGGCGCTGGAGATTCGACAGCGCCGAAGCGGTCCGGAACACGGGAAACTCGCGGAAAGCCTTTCGCATCTGGCGGACATGTACATTGACCGAAGTCCTTCGGATGCCGAAAAACTCTACGTCCAGTCGCTGGCATTTCTGGAAAAATGGTATGGGAAAGACCATCCCAGAGTCGTCGAAGGCCTCCGGGATTTGGCAAGGCTCTACAGCAAGTATAATTATGGTCGCGCCGAACAAAATCTTCTTACGGCCCTAGCGATTCAGGAACACTTGTCCGGCCTGGACAATGTCGACCTTTTCCCGATCCTGAACGATCTTGGCGCTCTTTATCTGCATCGGCAGAAACGATATTCTGATGCGGAAAAAATATTTCGGCGCGCATTGGCCATCGGAGAAAACACCTACGGCACAAACAGTCGTGAAATCCTCCCCGTCATCCAGCAGATAGAAACCATATACGAAAAGCAAACGAATTATGCCGCGCTGGAACCAGTCTACAAACGCCTGATCGACCTCGTCCCGAAATTTGGCGGCCGCCATTTCACCTACACGGCCCGCCGCATGCACAACCTCGGCATGGTCTACTTTAATCAAGCCCGCTATGCGGAAGCGGAAGAATGGTACAAAAAGTCAATATATCTTTGGACTAGAGAGATCGGCCCGGATCACATAGAAATTTCCGAAGCGCTCGCAAACCTCGCAAGCGTCTACCTCAAACAGGGTAAATACAAAGACGCCGAATCCTGCTACCTCCGCGCCATCGCCATCCGTGGCAAAGCCTTCGGACTCGACAACCCGAATCTCAGCACAGACTACAACAACCTCGGCGTCGCCTACGCCCAGCAAGGCCATGATCGGGAAGCAGAAGAAACCTACAGACGATCCATCGCAATGGCCGAAAAATCCAACAACTCCGCCGGCCTCGCCAACACCTACGTCAACCTAGCCAAATCCCTAAGAAAATTGGGCCGCGAGATGGAGGCTATTTACTACGAGGCGCAAGGCGAAAAAATGAGGGAAAAAGAAAAACAGGGTAAGTGACCATGCAGAAATTAGTACGGGCAACTGCCACGTCTGCCGTGTGCTCACCTTGACGTGCTACGCGAGGGAGGTTCGTATAGTCTCGACCAGCGTGTGATGCTTCCAATAGGTGGAATGTGTCCATAGACCAGAGGATGGCATGTGTGCAACTTCTATATCCTTAGGGCACTCACTGGAAGACAAGTGGAAAATTTTGCCGGCGAGGAAAGCCAGAGGGTCTAACGAATCCCACAGATTTGTCCACTTTAGTATCGTAGGTGGAAGTTTTACCGGCCTTCTTTGATACTTGGATAGGCTCGTTCGAGGGTCGACCACGTGGAAAAATGCCGGCTGACTTCCAAAAGTTACGAACCCGTTTATGTATAGTGGCATTTGTGTATCTACTGCCGCGTCGAAAGCGATCAGCCCCCCAAGACTATGAGCTATGACATGGATCGGGTTTTCACAAGTACCGAATTCCCTCGCGGATTGGCTTATCGCTTCTCTGAGTCGACTATGAATTTCTGCTCTATGTCGTTGGTAAACAAAAATGTCGCCCAAAAAGTGTACAATATCCGGTCCATATTGCACCCGCAAAAATTGGTTGAAATTGGCTAGCACTTGCACAATCATCGCTTCTACAAAGGCGTCTAGCTCGAAGAACATCCGATTCACTACGCCTTTCACGTCTGCCACGAAACCACGGGTTTCGGCTTGTCCAAGTCTTTTTGGCGAGGCACTCTGTAGGGCAACACCGAGGGTTTGCCCAATCGCTTCAAGCAGGGCCTTATCTTCAATTAACTTTAGACAGCGCGTTTCACCCAAGCGTTCTTTGATGGTATCTCGAAGCGTTTTGGATGCTTTCTCTCCACGAACCTTGCTTGGTACTGGAAGTCCACTTGCCATGATCGCCGCGCGGGAAACGATCTCGATCTTCTCTACGAGAAGGGAGGAGGCCCGTACCCCCCTGCCCTGAGGAGGGGTGTATTGTTTTAACAGATTCATAGCAAGTGGCATGACCGGTTGAGAAATTATGCCCCTAACTCTATCTGTCGGCACATGTGGGATAGTATCCTCGATACCCTTAACTTCCGCACCCAAGTCCCCCCAAAATACCGGAATAAATTTCCATGCGTCGCCCACGAGTTTATTTAATTCGTCTACCCGTTCTTTGAATTCGCTACTGTTCCGGCATCCGACGCCATGGATGACCAGTACGGGTTTAGGTTCAGCCAAAATATTCTCCTTTTTTGACTTTTGCGGCAGGATCGCCGTAGAGAGTGTAGGCAAGCCACGTCGGATCTCCCGGCTCGTCCTTGATGGCATTACGTGCTGCCTTCAGAGAGTCACCGAGATTCTGGTCCGCCAGTATAGCCTTGTAAAACTCTTTGGCAAATATATGAGCGGACTGATCCCTGACTTCCCAAAGAGTTCCCACGAAAGCGCCCGCTCCTGCAGCCAAGAAACGGATGGCCCATCCTGTATGCCGAGTGTAGATCGGCGCCTGCCCATCGCTTCGACATGAATTCATAAAAACGAGGGGGAAGTGAAATTGTTTGGGCAACCCTGTGAGTAAAGACAGCTGAAATGGCACCTCACCCATCATGATTCCGGAAGAGGCTGGCGATTTTGGCTTGAAGGTGTTGTGGCAGGCAAAATGCAGGAGGTCGAAGTCCGCATTATCCAGAAGCTGTATCAACCGGTCGATATCGCTAATTGCCACATCTGTTAAAATACCGTTGGACTCGACTAGTTGGCGTAATGTATTGGTCTCAGCCTTTGCCGACTCAAGAGAATCATCCGGCAACACAAAAGCTGCACTGGAGAGATTCAACTCGCTGGGCGGTGGCCCTCCAATCATCCAGCGTGCCACTGGAAATTGCTCTGCCAGAAATCCGGCGTCCCGATTGCCATCGGATTCAAATGGATAGAGCAACTCCCAAGGCACCGGGTCTCCAGAAGTCAGAATCATCATTCGCGCGATTTTATTCTGCCGTTCCCAAAATTGTTGTTGCAGCGACTTGGGAATAAATTCATCCCACAATTCGATTCCTTTGCCTTTTAACCATCGTCGCGTCTGTTCTGCATTATACGGAACCCCTCCCCGTGCGACCTCGTTTAGTTGAGTGACCAAGTCTTCGATTGCCTCCTGAGGAGTCCTCTTGAGCGGTTCTGATTGTGTTTCGTCTGGGCAACCGACACTGTCATCGATCAGCTGGTAGCGGTAAACGTTTTGAGCTTCGCTAAAATGGATGATCAAACTCATTTCCCCGGGCTGACGTGTGCGATGTGACACAGCAGCCAAGAGGTCCATTTGTCGGCTGGTAGTAACTTCGCGAGCGACAATAACCTCCAAGGTGAGGACGCCTATATAAGTGCCCCCATGAAATGCAGTCACCTCAATACTGTGAACACCCGGCTGTTTGGCCTCAAGCTCAAAAAAACGCCACTCCGAATCCTCACGTGCCGGAACATGGAGCGACTGAATGTTGGGGGAACGAAGCTCAAATCCGGGACAATGCACAACAATCCGAATGTCACACTCAAGGGGCAATTGTTTAAGCTCCACACTTGGTCCATTCCCCGGTTGCAGGGATACCCGAATCTGTAGAGCAACTCGATCACCCGATTTTACCTGTTGCGGCATTCGGCCTTGAAGAAAACGTTGAGGCGGCTTTGTTGGAGGAAGGGATGATTGTACCCGGCCCCCATGAGGCCGCGTTCGATTTTGCATCGGTTGCATATCAGCCGCTGCACCTAGCGTCGCACCAGCTCCACCACTATCTGGAGAATCCGCGTCGAGAACTAGTGTGACATGTGGTAACACGGGGGGTAATAATTCGTCCGGCCTTTCATTAGGGGAAACCAGTGAGGCATCCCCTTGCATCACGTTTAATGGTCCGCTTGGCAGCTCCGCAATGGATGGTATTCCGGTCGTGGCATCCCTTGGCCATACACCTTTATTTTCGAAATCCTCTATGGAGAGTGCTGCCTCATAAACTTCAATTATGTCTACGATTCCCTCAATTTTCTTATTACCCACACGTTTGGCGTTAAAAAAATTTCCCACCAACTGAAAAATATCCTCCGTCATCAACAGTTTCCCCGGCTCGACCAATTCGTTGATATCCAGCATCGAATTCACAGGTACCACCCCAAGCCCACGCGGTAGCCGTAGCGGCCAAACCCGTCCTTTTATAAGGTGAGGTACTACACTTTTTATTTTGTAGACCAATCCTTTTTGAAACTTGGGGGTAAAGACAAGCTGATGCCCCAAGAGACCGATGTGAACCTTCGTGGGAATGTCATGGGAAATCCCTTGCTGGAAGGCAACAACCTTTTCGATCGCGCCAGCAATACATCTGGGATTGGCGATTAGCTTGAATACTAGACAATCCTTAGTTTTGGCGACAGACGTTATACCTTCGATATTCATGGCTTGCGCCAACGAGCACTTTAGATTTTGATGAGTCGCCCTTGAGACACCCGTGCCACCAGTAATTTTTACGGAGAGGAGAGCACACTCAACTTGTTCACTCATCACGACTCGCGGTGGCTCTCCTAAAATGTTTTGTCCTCCCAGAGCGGCCACATCCCCTGACATATCATTCTCCTTTCCCACGAAATAGTTCCTTCGATTATTTTTACGGATAACCCAGCATTAATGCGCGGTTTTATTAACGACTCTTTTAATGCCATGTCATATCTACGCCACGCTCCAACCCCACCAAGCACGAGGCCATGGCAGCCATGGCGGATATCAGAGAAGATATGTGTGCCAATTTTTGGAATCGGTTGGATTTCCCATGAGTTTGAGTGGCTGGAACTGTTGACGGGGGATGAGTCCTGCAGACCTCCTGATGAAGTCTCGTAGGCCAGATTATTCCCCGAGCTCATCTCGACCTCGCAATCACAGCCCTGCCAAAATTCCCCGTAACCACAACCTCATTCAACGAAATCGACGCGACCGTCCCGTCCAGTAGATTGCCATTGAGCCGAAGTGCCAGCGTCTTACCTTCAATTGTATCGCGGACAAACGCCCTCGGCTCCGGCCCTAGCATGACGCCGGTGAGTTTGTAGCGATCCGCTGGGAACATCAGTTTGAGTTTCTCCGCAATTTGCGGCGATTCGACATTGATGATTTCGAGGTCGTCAGTATTTGTCGATCCTCCGGAGTTTTGCCTGCGCGAGAAAAGATCACGGGTTCGTGGCGCGGCCGAACTTTCTCCACCGGAGCTGTGGGCTTGTGCCAGCCGGTCCGCATCTTGCAAACAAGCGCGGATCGATTTCTCGGCCGATTCCGCCTGCGCGGACAGAGACAGGACGGCGGTGTCCGAAGAATGGGTCAGAGCGATACTCTCGCGCTGGGCGCTGGCCCAGTCGACGGAACCGAACAGCCAAGCGGCCCATCCGCAGGTCACGAGAATCATGACAACGGCGATGGCGGATTTGGCGGTCATGAACGTGTCGCGGGCACGGTCAGGCTAAGCAGGACGCCGCCGTTTTTGGAAGTTTCGATCAAGACGTGATCGATCCTTGGGAAAGACGACTCGGCCAGCGAGAGAAAACGCGTAACGTCGGTATAGCGGCCCCAAAAGCGGATGGTCATTCCGCCTGTGGAAGGATCAAATGACGCGAATTCGACGTTCGATCGTCGGGCGAGGGCAAGCAGGTCTCCGGAAATTCCGTGATAGGCCGCACGCGTCGATCCGCCGCTTGCTCCGGCGCCTTCTTGGTTGCCGAACAACTTCAGTCGCAGATCGACTTGAAGCGATTTCAGGGTCTCGATTCGCTCAATCGACGATTTCAGCCCTGTGATTTCCTCCGTCTGAAGTTCGATTGTATGCGCGAGTTCGCGAACCGCGCCGACCTTTTTTGAAAAATAGATGCCCCCAAACAGGACGAGGACTACGAAAAGAAGCGCACCGAGTCGAGGTATATTGCGAAGATGTCTAAACACGGCGGATGGGCCCTCGAAGGGCAACAACGAAATTGACGGGCTTTCTGGCCCAGACGTCGCCTTCGCGCGTCATGCTCACGATGTCGACCGACACGCCCAATTTATCGCGCAAGGCATCTTGGAAAAAGATGACATCCTCGGGCAGGTTGGCTCTCCCTGACAACAGGACGGAGGCCGATTCTCCATCCGAAAAATAGTTTGAATACCGCCCCTGGTCGGCGCTAAGGCCGACTCCGGATTCGAGTTTATCGAGAGTGATCCCTTCCGGCGCGGCGGCCCCGATAGTCGATAGCAGTTTCGAAATCGAAACAGGGATCGAAAAAGTGTTGGAGCGAAGCAGATCGAAGCGAACGGCGGCGGCGTTGAGAAGTTGCTTGGCGGATGCGAGATCGGGTTCAAGCTTTCGCAGTTCCGACCGTAGACTTTCGATGGCCTTTTGATTTTCAACGATTTTGTCCATCCGGACTTTTGTGGCATCCAAAAAGAACGCGTTGGCCGTTACAAACGCGAGCGCCGCCATCGCCGCCCCGCAGGCGAATATGATTTTATCGTAGACCGATTCCCGAGACCGATGCCCACCTGCCGGCAGTGTTTCTACAGGCTCGGCTAGAAAATTGATTCGTTCTGCCAACTCCCGTTCTGCACCCACCACGGCCGCTCCGATCGCCATGACGCTCGTCCTCAGGGTTTCCGGCGTCAGAGTTTCGCTGACGACTTTGTCACAAACCGTGAGTTGATGCACCAAGCTTCTTGGAAAGAGCGCGGCAATCTCGTCCGGAATCTCGGGCATGTCCGGCCAGAGTCCCGTCAGCACGACCTCCTCCGGCACGCCGAAATGTTCGTGGTTTTCGATATATCTGACCGTCGTCACGATTTGTTGGAACAGATTCCATTGCCTCGGTGTTTCTTGGCCGGCGGCCTTTGATAATTGCGACGGCAACGATCGATGAAACACGGGCCGGCCGTCCCGAACGCCGACGATGTCCACGCCCGTCTGACCCTGATGAAAAATCAGGTAGAACCGCGGAAACACCCTCTGCTCCAAAATCTCAACCGCCCGGTGCAATGTTGCGGCCGGCGGCAATAGCCCATGGGCCTTTCGAGGATCGATTCCGGCCTCGGCAATCTCCTTGAGAATGTTCCGGTATCGCGCCTCCATGATACCGTGCATGAACACCACGCCGTCCGGATCACGAATCCCGTCCGTTCGGACCAAAATAAGTTCCTCGGGTTTGCTGCTGAAAATATCCGCCGAGTAAGCCCGGATGTAGTTGTAGAGGGACCCCTCAAAATCGACGGGAACTCTGGAGTGTCGAACCACAAATGAAAGGTCTTTTCGGACGGTAATCCAAGCGGAAGCTTCTGGCGGCGCAACGCACTCAATGCGACTCCGACCGCCGGAGAGAGGCCGAACCAAAACGGCACTGACCTCTCCGCCGTCCAGCGAAATCCCACATGACGTTTCCCCCCCGTCACGCCACAGTCTGCGGACGAGATTTCTCATTAGGATGCATCGTAGGACAGCGGCACGGTTGAGTCAATGGCCAACCTTGACGCACGGAAGGCTGAAACATAGCATGCAGGCT
>JAHFCY010000019.1:0-18837 GCA_023249255.1 Candidatus Lindowiibacteriota bacterium
GGGCGACTTCGTCCTGCGGCACGGAGCTGGAACCGTGCATGACGAGCGGAAATCCGGGGCGGAGTTTGGTGATGCGTTCGATGATTTCGAACTTGATTCCCTGCGATCCCGAAAATTTGTAGGCGCCGTGGCTCGTGCCGATGGCGCAGGCAAGACTGTCACATCCGGATCGCGTGATGAATTCGACGGCCTGATCAGGATTGGTGAGACACGCGTGCGCCTCGTCAACCGACACGTGCTCCTCGACGCCGCCCAACATCCCAAGCTCGGCCTCAACCGAGATACCCTTGGCGTGGGCTGCGTCCGTCACGCGTTTGGTGGTCTCAATGTTTTTGTCAAACGGGTCGCCGCTCGCGTCGATCATCACCGAACTGTAAAATCCGCTCTTGATGCAGTCCATGCAGGATTCCTCGTCACCATGATCGAGGTGAACGGCGAAAATTGCGTCGGGGAAAATAGTTTCAGAAGCGCGAATCATCGCTTCGAGAATCCGCTTGTCGGTGTACGACCGCGCGCCTTTTGAAATCTGGATGATAAACGGCGCCTTACTCTCCGCGCATCCCCGAAAGAGTCCCATGAGCTGTTCGGCATTGTTGATGTTGTACGCCCCAACCGCATATTTTCCGTACGCGTGCTTGAACAACTGTTTCGTCGTGACGATCATCGAAATCATCCCCTCTTTGCGTCCCGCCGGACCCGGCCGGCAAGTTAGTCATGATGCAGACGGCGCCCACCCTACATCCGCTCCGTGCGAGGGTCAATGAACGGGGCGGCGAACAAGGGAGCCTGATTGAATCCACCCAATCTCCGTGATACACCGCAGGCGATATGTCTCTCAAAGCGTTTCACAAGTTTTTCATTACGGCGGCGATTTTCATCAGCGCGTGGCTGGCCCGGGCGGAGCGGCAGGTTTATCTTCGCGAAGGACAAAAAAGCGAATTTTACACCAGCTTGTCCATGGGCGCGGTGGCGGCGACGCTGGTGCTTTATCTCACCTGGTTTTTGATCAAATCCCGCACGTGGCCGGAGGAGTGACCGGCGCGGTCAACCGAGTTCGACGCGGTTTCGGCCTTTTTCTTTCGCGCGGTAGAGCGCGCGATCAGCGGCGCGGAGGACATCCTCCGGCGCGGCGATGCGTTCGGTGCTCTGCGACACGCCGGCGCTGATGTGGACAGTGACGGATTTGTCGCGCTTTCGCGCCGATTTACCCCCGGCACGGAGCGCGCCGTTTAGAGGGATTTTGGTTTCCGCGAGAATCTGGCGCGCGGCGTTGACCTGTTCGGCGGCGGCGGCCACGTCAAGGTTCGGGAAGATGACGGAGAATTCCTCGCCTCCGTACCGGTAGACCCGCCCGCCGCTGTGATCGTTGAGAATGCCCGCAACGCGCCGCAGAACGACGTCGCCCGCCTCGTGGCCGTACGTATCGTTGAATTTTTTGAAATGGTCGACGTCGACCATCGCGATGGCGTAGGCGCCGGAGAGATGCGCCAGGGATTCATTGAGCGCGCGGCGGCCGAGAACCTGCGTGAGGTCGTCGATGTAGGCTTTGGACCAGGACAAAAATCCGTTCGCGTACACTGCAAAGGCTGCCGCAAGCGCCGAAAACGCGGCAAATGCGGCCGGCTCGACGGCAGGCGGCATCATCGGCCCGCTTGAGTAGACGGGACGAAACACGCCCGAAAAGTAATAGCACGGCATCATCGCCGCAAGAATCTTTTTCATCTGGCCTTCCCGGCCGGCATGCGGCCAGAGCAAAATCAGAAGCAACACGGACAGATAGTATATGGCCGGACCGGATGGCGCGCCGAAAAATTCTGCGCCAGCCCATCGGTGTTCGCCGATCCACATGGACAGCCGGCGGCCAAAAAGGCCGGTGATCAGCGGTGGAGTCAAAAATCCGAGGGCGAGGACGATTATCCCGCACGCAAACGTACACGCGAGAGTCCGGTGAGACACAACCGATGCGGCCGCGACGTAAACCGGCACAAGCAAGAACAGGGTGAATTTGAGCTGGTCGCCGCCGCCCCACGCCGGGGCCCATCCGCCGGAAAAAAAATAATGCGCCGGAATCAGAAGCAGGCTTAGAATGTAAACCGGCGTGTTGGCGATCCGCGCCGACCACATCGCCGCAAGGCCGAAAAGGATGTACGGCAGAAACCGCAGATTCGAAAGCGTTGCCGCGCCTTCCGGCTTGCCGATCCACACTTCAAGGCTGGATGCATTGAGACGCAAAACGGCCAGCGACACGAAGGCGAGGCCAAGGCAGACCCAGACAGACCACGGGCGTTTCATACTTAGAGTTTCGGCAGAAAGTCAGGATTCCAGAAGGGCTTGAATGTGCAGGGCGGCGCTCTCGCCGACCGCGCCGAGATCGTAGCCTCCTTCCAACATCGAAACGATTTTGACGGGACGGTCGAGATCGCTCAACGTCCCTATGACACGGCGCGTCATTTCGGCGTAGCACTCGCTCGTGAGTTCGAGCATCGCGAGCGGATCGGCCGCATGGGCGTCGAATCCGGCGGAAATCAGAAGGATCGCCGGATCGAATTTTCGGATCGCCGGAAGAATCCGGTCGTTCAGGTCGGACAGGACTTCGACGTCACCCGATTCGGCCGACTGCGGACAATTCAACGTGAATCCCCGGCCCTCGCCCGCGCCGCGATCGCCGGAGTCGCCGCCGCCTGGATAAAACGGATACTGATGGATCGAGCAATAGAAGACCTGATTCGAATCGTAAAACGCGGCCTGCGTTCCGTTGCCATGATGGACATCCCAGTCGAGAATAAACGCCCGCGGGTTATTCTTCAGAGCGGGATGATCAACTGCGTATCGCGCGGCGATGGCGGTGTTGTTGAACAGGCAGAATCCCATCGCGCGGTCCGGCTCGGCGTGATGGCCGGGCGGGCGAACGGCGCAGAACGCGGCCGCGTCGACGGATTCGTTCAGGACAAAATCGACGGCATTGCATCCCGAGCCGGCGGCCAGAAGCGCGGCGTTCCACGATCCTCTCGAGGTCGGCGTGTCGGGATCGAGCGGCAGGCCGTCAGCGCAGGCCGCGCGAACGCGCTCGATATGCCCGGCGGTGTGGACCGATCGCAGGCGCGATTCGGGCGCAGGGGTCGGAGTCTCAATATCGAGTTCATTCCAGAGAGAAAACGGCGCCGACCTCAATGCGTTGACAATGGCCTCCAGCCGCGCCGGACGCTCCGGATGGCCCGGTCCGGTGTCGTGTTCGAAAAACGCCTTTGAAATGTAAAATGCGGTTTTCATGACGTTGATCCGGCGCCCAGCATTCCCCCGATCAGAACCGTATTGTCGATCTCAATGCTTTTTCCGCTCAGCGTGGCCCGGCCCTCCAGATGGAGGCGGGCGGCCGAAAGAGGCCACAGGGGACGGATTTCACCCGAGCCGGCAAACTCTCCGTCGGTCCGGATAGTCAGCGTGTTGATGTTGATCCCGCCGCCGGACGATTCCATCGCCGCGCGGCCCTCTTTGATGGTGCTTCCCCACATCGACGCCCAACCGGGCATGCCAAGCGCCTGCTCGCCGGCTTTGGCCAATCGCGAGGTCGGCGGAATTTCTCCCGTCATCCGTTCCACCACGAATGTCGCGCCGTCGAAAATTTGAAAAGGCCGAAGTCCCACGGCGCCGGCGGACCGGGCATCGACTTCGAGTTTCAGATCGTGACCGATCGCCGGGATCCACTGCGAAACGTCGCAATGCGTCGCCCTCGCGTCAAACGTCAGGCGTTCGGGCGATCCTGCCGCGATCGCCTCCATGCGGCCGTCACCGCGGACAAGGCTGATTTTCCATTTCAACGGAAATATGCCGGACGGACGAATGTGAATTTCGTCGACCGTCAGGGAAAAATACGCAGTGAAGTCATACCGGACGCCGGTGAGCCGAATTCCCGCCCAAGGCGATGCGGTCACATCGTCGTAGTGGAGCGCCGGGGCGACTTGCTCGAGACGATATCGGATGACGGAATCATAGGGGAAAAAAAGAACGAGGGTGAGGATGAACGCAACTGCGGCAAGAAGAATCGGTTTCCAATTCATTCAGCCGGGCCGCCCCGGATTTCAACAAAGGTGGCGGAAAAATCAAACCGCTCGTCCGACGCGCCGGATCGTTCCAGCCTGAACTGCGGCGATGCCACCGCGGCGTCCGAAGAAATCCGTTCGAGCAGTTCCGCGATGCGGTCAAACGGCGCGCCCTCAATGCTGACCGACACCGAGGCCGGCTGGCCGGGCGACGCGGGACCGGCGGACAATTTCGGCGCGCGATCTTTCAATCCCATCTGATCGACACTTCGCTGGAGCCGGACCAGAAGCGGCTCCGAATACGCCGGTTCGGAAGACGGCGGCGGGGTCTGCTGGATGAGCGTCGAAAAAGTCCGGTAGTCAGCCATGCGCCGGGTCCGAATATCCGCGCGCTGTCTGACGTCCATCAAAACGATGATCAGCGTGATGACGTAGAGAGCAGCGGCCGCCAACACCCAGAGTTTGCCGCCGGATTTCATCCCGCTCATGTCCATCCGGTCGGTCATCCTCGACGCTCCGCCGCACTGCGCAGTTTCGCCCGGACCAAAAATACCGTGCGTTTATCCGAAACGCGCGTCTCCGACGAGATCAGCGACGCCTCCGTCAGATCCGGATCGTCGGCAAGATTGGACACCCACTGCGCCACCGATTTCAAATCGTCGGCCGAGCCGCGAATTTCTATGCGCGCGCCGTCCAGAGACGCCACGTCCAGCCGCAATCCGCCGGATTCCGCCTGTCCGCCGAGACGGTTCAGCGCCGTGATCCATATCGACAGCGGCAAAACCGCGGCGTGAGTCTGCTCGGATGCCTGGCGGGCTTTCGCCCGGAGCGCCATCACGGGGTCCGGCACGCGGGCGCCGAATCGTTTTTCGTAGGCGTCGGACATCACGCGGTCGATGGTTTCCATCATTCGAATGTGCCGTGATCGGGCCGTTCCCAGAGCGATGAACGGGAGAAGCAGGGACAGGACGACGAACGCCGCGCGAAGAACATGCAGTCCGCGGCGCATCAGGCCGGATGGATCGGCGGCCGATGGACTCTTCGGCACAGGGACGACCGCCGGAACCATCCGAAACCGCCGGGGCGCAATGACCGTCTTCAGCGCATCGGCGAATTGCGCGGCCGCGTCCTGCTCGACCATCGCGCCAAATCGGGACAGCGCATCACGCGCGGTTCCGCCGCCGTTCAAATAAACAAACGATGATCCTTTTCCGAGGCAGGCCGACATGCCCGGCGGAAGTTCAACCGGCGCGGATCCCGATCCCAAAAACTGTTTCAACACCATCGCATTTTTTCGACCCTGAGCAACGCCGATCAGAGTCAACATGCCGGACCCGTCGAAGGCGAGAACGCCGCCGCGGTCAAATCGTCTGTCGAACGTCAGCGCCGCCAGAAGCGCGTCTTCCGAAACGCACAAATCGCCGGATGATTTGATGTGCGACGACGGCTGTGCGATGACCCAGGCCGTCGCAGTTCTCCTCGAAAACCATCCGATCCGCGGAAGAATCAGCCACGTCCGGACAGTGTCCGGAGGAGTCGGCAGGCGGTCGAAGGCCATCGCCCGAATCTGTGACTCGCTCATCTTTCGCATGAGACTCGCCGGAAGAACAACCGGAACCAGAAACGATATCCGGCTGGGCGTAACCTCGCAGTCGCCCGACGGCGGGGCAGACCGGCCGCCCGTCGGCAATTCAACCGTCACACCGGTATCCTGAAATACAAAATTCATGGGCACGTCACCCGATCCGAACAATCCTGTGATTTGCCGCCACAGACTCGTCCAGATTCAGGACGTAATCCGCGCGCGTGTGAAAATTTCGCGTCTCAATGTCGATGGTCACCATCCATGCGGTCGGTTTCGGCGTGAGAATTGACTGAAGAGACTGGAGATCTTTTTCCGGCATGACGGTGGACGGTATCTGAATCGACCTGTCGGGATTTCGCCGAAGATCGTCGATGTAATTTCGGACAGCCGGGCCGTAAGCATCCGTAATCATGTCGATCAGCTCGGGGTCGGCGGCGGGCAGATAAATTTTCCCGCTGCCGAACGTCGTGATCAGCGGGCGGATGCGGCCAAACGCCGACTCGTCTCGAAATCCGCGCACGAAACTCAGTTCATCCACGGTTTCAAACGGCCCGTTCCTCGGCGATACGTCTTCACCGGAATAGTCGAGCCGCTCCGCGCCGCTCGGACGCGGATCGTCGTCCGCGTCAACCCAATCCAGGGCGCACGACAGGGCGCGTTGCTCAAAGCGCTCGTGTTTCAGCAGGGCCGCAACAAGCCGTTGGATCGGCTCGCCGACGATCAGGTCGTTCAGCCGGTTGACGTTGAGTTTCGCCTCGGGCGGCGACATCCGGATTGTCACCTTGAATTCATCCAGATCAAATTCCTGCGCGCCGCCGGCCAGCGCATCGAGTTGATCCGATGACGCCGCGCCAAGAGCCATTTCAAGTTTGCTGAGAAGACTCCGCGCCTCGGCCATCTGCGCGGCCCGGCGCGCCCGGTCAAACGAAAGTCTGGATCGCAGGTCCACGTCCGTGACAAGCGCGACCAGGGTCAGGGTCACGACAAGAGCGAGCGGCAGAGCGGCGCCGCGGTCAGACCGGGATATGGCCATTTTTCACCACAAGCCGGAACGGATCGAAAGGCAGAATTTTGAGATCGTCGGGCGACCGGGGCGCTGACGGGAGGAGGTGAAATGTTATGTAAATCATCGACGGCATTTCCGGTGTCTGATCGACCGGAACGAATTCTCCGGCCGTGTTCGAATAAATATCTATCCGCGGGGCATCGATCAGTTCGAGCAGAATTTCCTTCGACTCGCGCAGGCCGATGCCATCCGCGATCGAATATCTCGCCAGATGGTAGACTGGACGATCCGGATCCAGTTCGAAAACGTACCGGACGCGCTCTCGGAGCAGTTTCCCGCCGGGCCGGCCGTAGGTCAAAAATGAAAATCCGGCGGCGCGATTGTTTTGAATTTCCATCGTGAGAGCCGAAACGCTCAGGTCCAGCTCGGATTGAATGGTTTCCTGCAGAAGCCATTCTTTTCGGACGTGTTCCGTCTCCGCCGTCGCCGCGGCGGCGATCCGGCGGCCGTTTGACAACACGCTTCCGAGAAGTCCCGCCAGAAGGGCCATGAGCGACACGGCCAGAAGCAATTCGATCAGGGTAAATCCGCGTTTGTTCATCTATAGAGCGTCAGGCGAATTCCGTCTTTTTCGTCCCTGCGGCGGAATTCCGTCACCACGCGTTGAACCCGGATCGGACCCAGCTCGACATCCTCGGACGAAATTTCCCGCGACTCCATCCCGAATTTTTTCATCGCCGATTCCGGGATCATCGCCGCCTGCGCGGCGGACGCGGATGCGCTTGCCGTCCGCACCAACCGCAGATCGGAGCGGATCACGGCCAGAAGAGACACCATCGCAATCGAAACAAACGCAAGAGCGACCAGAATCTCGATCAGGGTGAATCCCGTTTGCCGTTTGCCGTTTGCCGTTTGCCGTTCGGATTTCATTCTTCCCGCTCCACCCGGATTGCGCCAAGCCTGTCGATCCGCCAGATGCGCCGGTCTTCCTGCGCGGCCACAAGATGAATCGAAAATGGCGGGAACGTCCCCAGCTCGTTAAAATCGAATTCGGGTTCCATCGATGATAGCGGCCGGCCGTTTTCCTCGATGCCTTCGATTCGAAACGTGGACAGATCGAATCTGGCAAGGGACGTATCAGCGCGAAGAAGTGTGAATGTCGAGGGCTGCGTGATGCGAATTCGAAGGGGGCGGGCGTCCGGCCGGTTGTGCGGCACGAGGGGTTCCCGGACAGCCCTGCGGGCGCCGCGTTCGATGAAATGTTCGAGCCCCCGAAAATCGCGGTCCTCGGGCGTGTATAGAAAAGCGGAGAGGCGGGGCGCGGCCATCGTCAGGACCAGCCCCATGATCGCCACGACAATCAACAATTCGATCAGGGTGAATGCGGATTGTTGTCGGCCAATCAAGGCGACCCCTGAAGGTTCCAACTTTCGATGTCCGCAGCGTCGCCGGTGCCCCCTTCCGCGCCATCCGATCCGTAGCAGAGGATGTCAAAATCGGGATCGTGCAAGCCCGGCGACAGGTAAACGTAGTCGTGCGCCCATGGATCTTTCGGAACGGCTTTTTGCTTGAGATACCCGCCCTCACGCCACTTCGGCGGTTTAGGATCGGTCTGCGGGTTTTCGACGAGCGCGCGAAGCCCCTGCTCCGTCGTGGGAGGCTTGTTGTTGTCGACGGCGTACAATTCGATCGCGGATGACAATGTCTGAATGTCCGCCGACGCTTTGATCCGCTTGGCCTGCCCAAGATGGCCAATCAGCCGGGGCGCGATCAACACCGCCAGAAGACCGATAATCGACACGACAATCAGAATTTCGATCAGGGTGAATCCCTTGACACCCTGTTGCCTGTTGCCCGTTGCCTGTTGCCGCTTCGCTTTCACTGGACCGCCTTCGACAGGTCGATAATCGGCAGAAGAACCGACACGACGATGATGCCGCAAAAAATTCCGAGCGATAAAATCAACACCGGTTCCAGAATCACAGCGAACCGCTCAAGCTGCCGCGCCGCTTCCTCCTCAAGCGCCTTCGACGCCGCCGCACACACCATCCTCAATTTTCCGCCCGACTCCCCCGAGGCCATCAGCTCCGCCGGCACCACGTCGAACGCCGGCCGCTCCTCCACCATCACGCTGAACGACCGGCCTCGCCGCAGGCCGTCACGGAGCGCGTCCATCTCGACCGCCAAAAGACGCGATCCAGCCGCGTCCTTGCACACCTCCAGCGCCCGCACGAGATCCAGGCCGCTTTCCAGAAGCGTTCCGAGCGAGGCAAGCCATCGAGAGACATAAATTTTTCGAACGACCTCCACGCGGAACAACGCCTGCTCCCGGAACAGAATCCCGCGGTCGGTCGTCAAAAACATCCATCCCGCGGCCGCCGCCGCCGCGAGAACAACCGCGATTGCCGGGCCGGCCGCATGGATGAATCCCGAAACAGCCAGAAGCGCGCGGGTGGTCAACGGGAGTTTTACCGGCGATCCTTCAAAAATTTCGGTGAGGCGGGGTACGACAAAGGTGATCAGAAATCCGATGACAAACATTGAAAATGTGAAAACCACCAGCGGGTAGAGGAGAATTCCCTCCATGCGGCGGCGGAACGCGTTCTCCCGCTCCAGCGTCGCGGCCGCGCGCTGGAGGGCATCGGCCAGTTTGCCCGATTCCTCGCCGACGCGGATTCCAGCCAGAAGATGGGCCGGAAAAATTCCGGTGGCGGCCGCGGCGTCCGTCATCGACTGGCCGCTCTCGACCGCGCCGTACATCGACAGAAGCGCCGAACGAATGGCGCCCGACCGGGTGCGCTTGGAGACGGACTGGATCGCTGCAAGGATCGGCATGCCGCTCTGAAGCAGAATCGCGAGACTGCCGAGCGTCTCCTGAAGACGCGCCGGAGAAATCCGGCGGCGCTGAATCGAGCCGGCCGGCTCGACCGTGAGGACAGACGCCAGGCCCGTCTGCCGCAACTTCGTCCGCGCGTCGACCATGTCCGAAGCCATGACAGTCCCCCGCTCCACGCTCCCCGCTTTCGACACTGCCTCGTATTGAAAAAATGGACTCATAAAATTTTCAAAATCTCTTCGACCGTCGTATCGCCGGCCGAAATTTTTTCCAGCGCGGACGCCCGAAGCGGCCGGAATCCCTCGGAAACCGCAATCTGTCTGAACCGTGACTCGTCAAATCCACGCGCGATTTCCTGCTGGAGCGCGGCCGACATCATCAGGATTTCAAACACGCCGGTCCGGCCCCGATATCCGGTGTTGAAACACGCCTCACAGCCTTTGGGCATGCTCACCTGCGTGACATGCCCGCGCGCTTCCGGAAAAACCGCGAAAAACGCCGGAGCCGGCTCGCCGCTCTGCGCGCACGTGCAGAGCCTGCGGACCAGCCGCTGGGCCACGACGCCCACCAGCGATGACGCGATCAAAAACGGCTGAATGCCAAGATCGATCAGGCGGGAAATCGCGCCGATGGAGTCATTCGTGTGCAGAGTCGACAGCACGCGGTGGCCCGTCAGGGCGGCATGCACGGCGAGATCGGCCGTTTCGGTGTCGCGGATTTCGCCCACCGAAATCGTGTCGGGGTCCTGCCGGAGGATCGATCGAAGACCGGTCGCAAACGTGAATCCGATCCGCGGCTTGACTTCAATTTGACTGATGCCGGCAAGTTTGTATTCGACCGGGTCCTCGAGCGTGATGATGTTCGTGCCGGGATCGTTCAACAGCTGAAGAAACGAATAGAGCGTCGTCGATTTTCCGCTGCCGGTCGGGCCGGTCAGCAGAAGTATTCCGTTCGGCCGGCGAAGCATTTCGGACAATATTTCCTTCTGCGCGTCAGACAGCCCAAGCTCGGACAAGGTCAGAAGCCGGCCCTTGTCCAAAAGCCTCAACACGACGCGTTCACCGTGCGCCGTCGGCACCACGCTCACCCGCACGTCGATGTCCCGGCCGCCGCTCCGAAGATTGATCCGGCCGTCCTGCGGCAGAAGTTTTTCGGCGATGTCCAGTTTCGCCATCACCTTTACCCGCGACACGACCGCCGGATGAAGCGTCCGGGCATAAGACCGGACCGGATGCAAAATGCCGTCCACGCGAAATCGCACGGTCACTTCCTCTTCGCCCGGCTCATAATGAATATCGCTCGCGCGTTTTCCCAGCGCGTCGGCAATCAGCGCGTTCACCATCCGGATCACCGGCGCCTGAACCGTCACGTCCAGGTCCGACCGCTCGTCCGAGACCTCCTGCTCCATTTTCGAGAGTTCCTCCGGATCCATCCCGAGGTCGAACTGTTTTTCGCCCGACGCAATCGCCTGCGACGCGCGCTCCAGTCCTTCGTCGACCACGCCGGCCGCAAGTTGAACGCACTCAACCGGCGACTGATACAGGATCTGCAGATGGCTCAAAACTTCGGCATCAGGCGGGTTGACCACGCCGACCCTCACCGGCGGGCCGGACTCCAGCGGTAGAAGACGATGCTCTTTCAGAAAAGAAAAATTCACCCGGTCGAACAACTGCCGGACGTGCGAAACTTCCGTCATGGCGACTGTAATTTTGCCGGCAGGGGAAATTTTGTCTGCGTCTCGTTCATCATGTCCTGATCCTCCTGCTGCATCCGCTCCACCTTTTTTTCCCTCGACATGCGTTCCAGATCTTCGGCCGAGTCGATGACCTGCGGCGTGATAAAAACGAGCAAATTTGTATTTTTGTTTTCGTAGACGTCCTTGCGGAAGAGCGCACCCACCACCGGAATCTTCGACAGCACCGGCACGCCGCTTCTGCCCTGCGTCTTGCGCCGGCCCATGAGCCCCCCCAGAACCACTGTCTGGCCGCTTTCGACGGCGATGGTCGTCTGGAGGTTGCGGTTGGTCCGGGTCGGCGCGCCGATCTCGGCGACCGACTTGACCTCCTGAATCGCGATCGAAAAATCCATCGTGACGCGCGGGCGGTTCACGTGCGGCGTGATCGCGAGGTTCGTTCCGACGTTTTCAAAACTGAACGACCGGGTCACCGATCCGGTGGGCGTGACCTGGCTGTTCTGCAGGATCGGGACAACGTCTCCCACGGAAATTTTCGCCTGCTCGTTGTCCTTGACAAGAATGTGCGGCGTGCTCAACACGTCGAAATCCTTGTTGTCCAGAAACGCGTTGAACGCGGACGGCAGAACAGTCCCCGCTTTTGTGATGCCGATGGTCAGCCCCTCCTCGCCCGGCGTGGTTCCCGTCACGATTCCGGCGCCGCCGGTGTAACTGCCGCCCCGGAAGTTCCGATTCGTCTCGGCAAACCACTGGATCCCGATTTTCTTGGTCAACTCGCCCGACACCTCAACCACGTAGACTTCCAGCCACACCTGGGCGCGGCTGAGATCCAGTTTCTTGATGATGTCCTCCAGTTCGGAGTAGCGCTGGGCGTTGGCTGTGATAATCAGCGAATTCGACTGCTCGTCGGCCACAATGCCGATCCGGTCCGCGGCGGACTGGTCCTTGTAGAGCGACGTCAATTTGTCGGCTATTTTCAGCGCGTCGGCGTTTCCGACTTTGTAGATGTGGATGTTCTCCGCGCGCCGGACATCCGGCTGGTCGATTTCATTAATCAGCTTGGTCACCAGCGCGAGAATTTTCGGCGAAACGGTCGAGAGGATCACCGATCGCCGGCGCACGTCCGGAATGATTTTGAAATTGTCCACCGCGTACTTGGCCGTGCCGACCTGAAGCAAATCTCCCACCAGCTTCGCCACCTGATCTTCCGATGAGTATTTCAGCGGAATCACCGTCATCTGAACGTCATAGGAAAAGTCGGTATCCATCTCCTGAATCAGGGCATCAATCCGCTGAATGTCTTCAGGCAGGGCCGCCACCCACAACATGTTCATTTCGATGATCGGCAGAGTGAAATAATCGGTCTTGCCCAGATACGATGACAGCATCGCGTCAAGCCGCGCCTTCAGATCCTGCGACTTCACGAATTTTAGCGTGTAATATTTGTGGATCATCCGCCCCTGCATGTCCTCCAGCCTGCGGATCAGCTCTAAAATTTTCTCGACGTTCTCCCGGGTGTCCGTGAGAAGAATCAGGTTCAGGCGCGGGAGGACCTGGAAGTTGTTGTTCGGGCTGAGATAGGTCGAGAGGATATTTCGAATTTCGTTGAGCGAAATGCGGGGATCCACCCGGATGATCTGCGTGATAAATTCCTGCGTCATCCCGCGGCTCTGGGTATCGTACATCGGCACGTTCGCGCGAAGCGCCGTCGACGACGGCATGACTTTCCAGCCCTGATCCATCTTGACCAGCACGAACCCGCGCATCGCCAGAACCTGCTGCGCCAGGTCCAGCACCTGCGACAGCGGCAGATCCGCCGGCCCGGACATCACAACCTGGCCGCCCACGTTTTGATCATACAAAATGTTTTCGCCCGTCAGCTCGCTCACGCCTTTCAGAAAATCCTTGAGGTCCGCCGTCAGATTCACCTGTACCGTCGGCTCGGATTCTTTCGGCGGTATCGCCGGCAACAACGGTACGGACGGAACCGGTGGTTTCAGAGTTTCGGCCGCGGCGTTCGATTCGGCGGATGCCTTCATTTCCACCGCGGGCTTCGGCTCGGCTTTCGATTTTTCCTCCGGCGGATTTTTTTCCGGAGGCTTCGACGCCTCTTCCGGCAATTTCGGTTTGACCGGATTCTTCGGCGCGGCGGCAGTCGTCGATTCCGCTTTTTCTTTCGGCGGCGACGGGTTCGGGGCGGATGTCACCGGTGGTTTGGGTTGGACAGAAACGGCCGTCGCCGCTTTCATGGGCGCTGGAGACCTCGATGTCGTATCCCGTGTGACGGGCGACGGAGCCGGTTGACGCGCCGCCGCCATCAACGCCGCCAAAACGGCCTGCGCGCGCTGGTCCTGCATGTCCTCGCCTGGTTCCGGCGTCCATTGCGGAAAATCATGGGCCATCGTTTCGCCGATCTTTCGAGCCGTCACCGTGTCTTTCAAATCCACAAGATATATCCGGAACCGGTTGTACAACGCCTCCGGATCATGTCCGGCCGCGTCGAACGACTTCAACGCCTCGGCAACCCGCCCTTTTTCATAATTCGTTTTCCCCTGCCTGATCAACTGCGCCGTGTCGGCAGCCTGGACAGCCGTCGCCCACACGATCATCAGCAACGACAGAAAGAAAACTTTACGGTTTGAAGCCAATGTTGATCTCCTGATCGACGCCCTGGCGCTGGATCGAAAACGTCACCTGATCTTTTCCGTGAATCTCCTGCCAGAGCCCCACGGCCTTGTCGACGCTGTCCATCTTCACGCCGTTCACGCGCTTGATGATGTCCCCCTCGCGAAATCCGAGCAGATTGAAAAAAGGTTTGCCGCGCGGTTTGATGTTGCTCAACTGAAATCCCTGGACTTCTCCGGCAGCCGCGTAAGGTTGAACATCAGCCCACGAAAAAATGACGTTTGAATTGTTGTCGATCGCCCTGTTGACTTCCGATCGCGACAGAATGATTTTTCCGGACGCGGCCGATGAATTCGACGACGGCCGGCCGGTTCTGGAAACGGGGCCCGCACCCTGGAGCGCGTCGCTCGTAATGTACTCCTGCGCGCCGGTCGACATGTTTCGGACAAGCACCCGATTTCGCTCCACAGCCAGAAGCTCGATTCCCTGCCACTTTTCTCCGACATGCACGGCGTCGATGTCCCGCGACCCGGTCGTCAACTGAAGGAGCGCAACGGATTTCAATCCCGGTCTTTGATCCCGGAACGTCATCCCGCTCCCGCCCATCCATGGACTTCGCGGGATTTCCTTCATCCGGTCGGTCACGAACATCGTTCCAAGCAGATCGATCGGCAGGGAACTTTTTGCGGGCGCGCCGGACGGCGAAGAGACCGGGATGGAAACCACGGGAGCGGTCCGCGCGGCAAGCGGGACGAATCCGCCCGGCGACATCTGTGGCGCGTTTGAGGCCGGCCCCGCGGGCGCCGAAACCTCCGGCAAGGACGGCAGGAATTTCATGTCCAGCCGCAGGGCCAGAATCTGATTCACAAGCGCCCCCAGGCTGACAGCCGCCACCACGCCGCAAACCGGCAGTGTCCAGGAATGTTCAATCACGCCGTCCCAAGCGGCGCGCATTCCGCCGCCCGGCAAGCGTCCAACCTCCATTGACTTGGCCATGACAAATTACCCCATGCTAATTGGCGCGACGGCGGGCTGTCAATCGCCCGAAGGCCCGCCAAAAGGCGCGAGAGACCCCGGATGCCGGAGCCGACGGAGGCTCCCCAATCAGCGCCAGAACACTGCCGGCAGGATCGGCTTCGCACAAAAACACTTTCGCGTGCGGCGTGGGAAATCGCGTCACGAGATAGTCGCTTCCGCGCACAATGGCGTCATCGCGCCGCACGATCCCCGATCGCTCGATCCCGTCCTGGACCGCCTTCATCAGATTGTCCCGGTCGACGGCATGAAAATCTTTTCGATAAAAAAAACATTTGATTTCGACCGCCGTCTTCGGAGCAAACGCGGGAACCCTCCACACCAGCCGCGCGTATTGGGCGACCTTGTCCTGATAATCCAGCGACCGGCGGACTTTTACGTCGAGCCACTTGCCCCTCTGCGTCGTCCTCGCTTTCGGAATCGGCTCGCCGGGCACGCAAAAATAATAAATCGCCCGGCCCTCCACGGTCAGAATGGGATTTTGCATCCCATCCAGAAAATCGAGGTCGGAAAAATCAGGCAAGGTGCATGGCCAGTTGATCTTTTTCCTGACGATAGCCTTCAGTCTTGTCGCGCATCGTCTCGACCACTTCATCCGGCGCGTTGTTCAAAAACTCGGCGTCCTTGAGCCTCCGCTCGTTTTTCTCGATGAGTCCGCCGAGTTCCTCCAGGCGCTGCCGGATGCGGTTGCGCTCCTGATCGAGGTCCACCACTTCGCTGAGCTGAACATGGACCGTGAATTCCGCGAAAACGCACGGCACGGAGGACGCCCGATCCGGCACGGCCTCTTCGAACCGGCACACGCATTTGGCCAGCCGCTCAATAAGCGGGAACGCGTCCTGAATCCACGGGTGGCCTTCAATCCGGCCGTTAACGCGCCGGATCACCCCGTCGACCGGACGGTTCGGCGGGATTCGATACAGAGTGCGGACATTCCGGATTTGGCGGATGATCTCGATCACTGACGAAACCCGCCCGGTCTGTTCCGCAGCAGCCCAACTTGCGCCCGATACGCGGGAATACGCCGTGACTGCGAGCGGCCGCGAACCGGGACGGGACGTCGGCGGAAGACGCTCCCACAACTCTTCCGTGATAAACGGCATGAATGGATGCAATAATTTCAAACTTTCTGTCAGCACGTGTAAAAGACACGCTTTCGTTTCGTCTTTGGCCTGTGCGTTGGAACCCGTCAGAAATATTTTTGAAATCTCGATATACCAGTCGCAAAATTCTCCCCAGATAAAATCGTAGAGTTTTCGCGCGGCCGCGTCGAATTCGTATGCGTCCAAAGCGGAGCGGAGCGTCGCGACCGTTTCATCCAGCCGGCCCAAAATCCACGCGTTGCACATGTCGCAGAGCGCATCGCCCGATCGCCCCCCGGCGGGGCGCGACGGCCCGGAATCGTCAACGTTCATCAGAACAAACCGTGACGCGTTCCAGAGTTTGTTCGCAAAATGCCGGTATCCCTCGAATCTCTGCTCGGACAGACGGATGTCCCGCCCCTGCGCGGCCAGCGCGGCCAGCGTGAACCGCACGGCATCCGTGCCGAATTTGTCCATCATCACAAGCGGATCGATCACGTTGCCTTTCGACTTGCTCATCTTTTCGCCCGTTTCGGTCCGGATCAGCGCGTGGATCGGCACGTCGCGGAACGGGATCGCCCGCGCCCAGTCGTCGTCGGACCAATCCATCCACGGTTTTTTCGGCCCGCGAAATTTCAATCCCATCACGATCATCCGCGAAACCCAGAATGTCAGAATGTCAAATCCCGTCGACAACACGCTCGTGGGATAAAATTTCTTCAGGTCATCCGTTTCGGCCGGCCAGCCCATCGTCGAAAACGGCCACAACGCCGACGAAAACCACGTGTCCAGCACGTCCTCGTCCTGCCTGAGTTCCGCCGACCCGCACACCGGACATTGTCTCGGCTCTTCCCTTGCCACAACAATCCCCTGGATATCTTTGCTCGCTGTTGCCTGACAACTTTCACAGTACCACGCTGGAATCCTGTGCCCCCACCAGATCTGGCGGCTCACGCACCAGTCGCGGATGTTTTCCATCCATTGCAGATAATCGTTTTTCCAACGCTCGGGATGCAGGCGGATATGGCCGCGCGTGACGGCCGCAATCGCCGGCTCGGCAAGAGGTTTCATGCGGATGAACCATTGCTTCGACACGTACGGCTCGATCTGCGTCGAACAGCGGTAGCAATGTCCGACATTGTGTTTGTGCGGCTCGACTTTGATGAGAAACCCTTCCGCCTCCAGACGGGCCACCACCCCCTTCCGTGCCTCGAACCGGTCCTGTCCGCGAAATTCTCCGGCGTTTTCGTTCAGCGTCGCGTCGGCGTTGAGAATGTTGACAAGCGGCAGGCTGTGCCGTTGCCCGATCAAAAAGTCGTTCGGATCGTGCGCCGGCGTGATCTTGACCAAACCCGTGCCAAACGATGGATCGACATAAGAATCGGCGACGATCGGAATCTCGCGCCCGACAATCGGCAGCCGCAATTTTTTCCCGACCACCGCCCGATGCCGTTCGTCGTCCGGATGGACCGCGACAGCCGTGTCGCCCAACATCGTCTCCGGCCGCGTCGTCGCAACAACAATGGATCCCTCTCCATCCACGAACGGATATCGAATATGATAAAACGCGCCGTCGATTTCCTTGTAGACGACTTCGATGTCCGACAACGCCGTCCCGCACCGCGGGCACCAGTTGACGATATAGTCCCCCCGATAGAGCAGGCCGTCCTCCCACAGCCGCACGAATACTTCACGCACGGCGGCCGACAATCCCTCGTCCATCGTAAACCGTGTCCGGGAAAAATCGCACGAACATCCAAGCCGCCGGAGTTGTTCCAGAATCCGCCCGCCGTATGTCTCCTTCCACTTCCACACACGTTCGAGAAATTTTTCGCGGCCCAAATCATGGCGCGTCCGGCCTTCCTTCGCAAGATCCCGTTCGACGACGTTCTGCGTCGCGATGCCCGCGTGGTCCGTCCCCGGCAGCCACAGAACTTCGAATCCATCCATCCGCTTGTAGCGCGCAAGAATGTCCTGAAGGGTGTTGTTCAGGGCGTGACCCATGTGAAGGCTTCCGGTGACGTTCGGCGGCGGAATCACCATGCTGTACGCGGGCCGGTCAGACCGCGCGTTGGCGCGAAAGAGGTCTCCCTCCTCCCACCGGCGCCGAACATCGGGCTCGACGGTCGCCGGCTCGTAACTTTTGGGAAGCAGATCGGGGTCAAGCATTCTGAAATTACAAACCCGCCGATTCTATATTGTGTGCCTTTTGTACAGGATCATCTCACTGACCACGGATGTGGTCGACGTCTTCGACTTTTAGCGCACCTGCTGAAATCCATTTTTGGGCACGATCTTTCGCCGCCATACTCTCCTCAACATAGATTCGCGTATATCTGATTTGCTCTGTGTCCACCGTATAAAGCCAAATATATTCATCCTCGGCCGTGTAGAACCTCTTTACCACACCTGTATCCAAAGAGGTTGTCTGGGAAAGGAATTCGTCCGTTTCGAACCTGATGTGAGGCAAACTAGAATCCCTTGAAATCGGCGTATGAATCCCCTTGAAAAAAGAGAAAAAATACAATGGCAACGATGTAGACCATCAGAATGGCGCCTTCGATGGAAACCTGTCCTTATACAGGGCTTTCGCATAATTCAGTGCCGCAGTTCTGCCGGAAAGCCTCATGGTATGTGTATCTTTTTCAATCAATAACATGTCTGCGGAACTGGCCAATACGCAGACCACCGCCGTATCATATCCGACAGGCTTGATTGCCACAAACGAATCATATTTCGCATCGGTGTGGACGAGAAAAGACGGGTAAAATCTATCATCAATTTTGCTCTGAACGTAGGGACAACTAAAATAGGCCACTTCTTGATCCGCCCAAGCCGTGGACGAGTTAATAAAAATAAGGAATGCCAACCCACCAACCACTTTTAGAATTGTCTTTTTCCCCATTGGGGTTTCCCTCCAATACCACTTCGTTTC
>JAHFCY010000019.1:18847-25717 GCA_023249255.1 Candidatus Lindowiibacteriota bacterium
ATTAAACATATTTTCAGAACGACAAAATCCCTCGCCAACAGGGCACAATGCACACTACGATTCATCAACCGACAAAGTCAACGGCCATCTTCGTTTCCGAACGTCGAGAAACTCAACGCTGTTTCTGATGGGGAAGTGTGGGAACAAGCCGATCTCCAAAGCGTTGGTTTCTTTCGATCCAAATTGACAGAGTATCGCAATAAATAGTGGGGCCCGACTGAGCCTCATGCGCCCAAATTTCAATTCTGGAATTTTTATTCGTCCACGTGCCGTCTGTAAAAATCAACGTGTCTTCCGTCCTTCCCAGTGTTTTAAGCTGCCATGGCATATACCGTAGAACGATTTGGTGCATTCCGTTGCCTGTGACTTGAATGGATAGATTTTTTAAATCCGTCGGACTCGCTCCGTCCAGAAGTTTTTGAAATATGCGAGACCATCCTTGCGTGTCGAATCGATACACTTGGATGTCCGGCAGACTTTGACTGTGATTAAGAATCTCGACGTAGTATCCCCGGCGTTGAGTGGGAGACGCAAACATATCTTGCGGGGCGGATTCACTCTGATTCAAATACGTAATGCCCACTCCGTAACCAAACCAGTTTGATTCGACTTCAAACATTCCCAAATTAAAATGATATGTGTCGTTCAGTGATATCTCGAACGGGACCTTACAACTCAGAATGGAATAATGACCACTTCCCATTATTTCATTCGCGCCGACTTTTAACACCCCGGACTCACACACGATCTTGGTCCGGCCATCGTCCACCAAGTCGCTGTGGAATGAGTCATATGATTCATGATTCTTGATTACATCCGTATCGAATGTTTCAAATATTTTTTTTTCATACGAGGGAGCGGCGTTTGCAGATTGAATGTATGGCACAAAAATGCAAATGAATAGAAGATAAAAAATCAAAAAATATTTCTTATGCCACAAAAGCGTAGCTATGATTATTTTCTTGTATTCTCTAAACCGGGCGAGGGCGTTTATGGATCCGATGGCGCGATTGCATCAACTTGTACTCCACGCCGTCCAAGATCGCCTGCCAGGAGGCTTCAATCACGTTTTCCGACGCGCCGACGACGTTCCAGGTCGTGCGGCCATCCGAAAATTCGATCAGCACGCGGACCGCCGCGCCCGTGCCCGCCGTCGCGTCCAGCACGCGGACTTTGAAATCGGTGAGATGGACCTCTTTAAGCTCGGGATAAAATTTCTCAAGCGCCTTGCGGAGCGCGTTGTCCATGGCATTGATCGGACCTTTGCCGTCCGCCGCGGTGTGTTCCTCCCTGTCACCCACCCGCACCTTGATCGTCGCCTCGCACCGGACGCCGCCGTTTTTCTCGCGCTCGTTGATCGTCCGAAATCCGAGAACTTCAAAATACGGCTCGTGTCGGCCGAGGTGTTTCTCCAGCAGAAGCTCGAAACTCGCGTCGGCGGCCTCAAACTCGAATCCCGCGCTCTCGAGCGATTTGATGCGGTCGAGGACGGCTTTCACCGCCGGGTTGTCCTTCTTGATCGTGTATCCCAGCTCCTTCGCCTTTTCAAAAATGTTGCTCCGGCCAGAGAGCTCCGACACCAGGATCCGCCTGCGGTTGCCGACCGCGTCGGGCCGGATGTGCTCGTAGGTCCGCGGATTTCTCTGGACGGCCGAGACGTGGATCCCGCCCTTGTGCGCAAACGCGCTCGCGCCGACGTAAGGCTGGCGGTGGTTCGGCGACAGGTTCGCGATTTCGGAAATGAAATGCGACAGGTCGGTCAGTTTTTTCATCCGGGCAGTATCGAGATTCGTCGCATATCCCATCTTCAACACAAGCGCGGGAATGATCGAGCACAGATTGGCGTTGCCGCATCGCTCGCCGATGCCGTTGATCGTCCCCTGCACGTGCACACAACCCGACTGGATCGCCGCGATGGAATTGGCAACGCCGGTGTCCGCATCGTTGTGCGCGTGAATGCCCAGCGGCGTCGAAATCTCCCGCCGGACGACTTCGACGACTGCGCTGACTTCGTGCGGCAATCGGCCGCCGTTCGTCTCGCACAGCACAATGCAGTCCGCGCCGCCCTCGGCGGCCGCACGCACGGTCGCCAGCGCGTAGTCGGGATTCGCAAAGTACGCGTCAAAAAAATGCTCGGCGTCGTAGATGACTTCCCGCTTGTGTTTCTTGAGCCACCGCACTGAATCCTCGATCTGCTTGAGATTCGCCGACAACTCGACCCGGAGCGCCTCCCGCACATGCAGGTCCCAGCTTTTGCCGAAAATCGTCACAACGGCCGTGCCGGTGGCGATCAGCGCACGGAGATTCGGGTCGGTGGACGGATGATGCTTGGGGTGCGCGGTCGACCCGAACGCGCAAATCTTCGCGTGCCGGAGCGGCACCCCGCGAATCAGGTTGAAAAATTCCATGTCTTTCGGGTTCGATCCCGGCCAGCCGCCCTCGATGTAGTCGAAGCCGAATTCGTCGAGTTTCGCCGCAATCCGCAGCTTGTCCTCGAGCGAAAACGAGATTTTCTCCGCCTGCGACCCGTCCCGAAGCGTCGTGTCATAAAGAAGGACTTTGGTGGATACACTGCGTCTGTTCGTCATACTCGCAAGAGTATCATTTCGGGTGGGCGGTGCAAATGGTGAGGAGTGGGAAGTGGGAATCATTGCGAAAAAAAGTAAGGATTCGGGTAGGCCGTTGAAAATTTCATAAGGAATCCATGAATGCCGGAGAAAGCAAAAAACTGGATATGTTCATGGTTTCCTGGCTTCCTTATAATTTTTCGAAGGAGGCTGAACAATTCCGAAAAAAATTTGATTTTCCGGAAAAATGTGCAATAGTCTCTATATCGGGCGGCTTGGACGCCGGGCGAGCGGCGATGGCGTTGGTCAACTCGTTTAAGGAGATGTTCTATTGAAGACAAACCGGCTCATGTGGGCGGGACTGGGTACGGTGGTCGCGTGTGTCGCGGTCTATATTATCTTTACGTCTGCATCGTCGATGGACACGATCCGCACGGGTCTTGGTGCAGCCGGACCAGAGGTCGAATCTTCGACCTCCCCGAATTCTCCGACACAGCACACAACAGTTTCCATGCCGCCGCCCGGGTTCGATGCCCGGACGCAACTTCAGTTCGACGGCGACCGGATCACAGTCCGCATGCCGCCGGCCGAATTTCTCGCCCTGCCCTACGCCGAACGCGCACAGATCATTTCGCGGCAGATTTCGGCTGTCGTCGATTACGTTTCAGCCCGGACGGGTATGAGCGACATCGTCAACATTGTCTGCCGGCTCGATAATCCGGCGCCGGGTGTCATCCAGATCCGAAACGATTTTGATCCGGCCTGCGAGGATATTCTGAAATTAAATTACAGTTTTTCGACCAACGTCCGGACGAGCGCGGTACAGGAACGATTCATCCACACGATGATTTCAAGCCTCAGCGCCGACACATCGGGGCATCTCGATGAGAACGAATACATCCAAAAAATGCACGGATTTTCCGACACCGGATTTATGCGTAGATTTCTGTCGGACGAGGCGGTCCAGTACATCGAGTTGGCCATGACCGTCCGGGACATCGCTCGCGCCGCGATCGGCGGACGCAACCGTTCGAGCCGTGAAAAAATCGAGGCCCTCATGGACTGGGTCTTCGTCAACGTCTCCAATCATTTCGTCCGGCAGGCGCCCGGGTTCGAAGATTTCGCGGACTACAACGACCGGCCTCTTGGCTACATGCTCCGCGGCATGGGCGACTGCGACCGGAGCGCCTGGGTGCTGTGCCGGCTGGCGGATCGCGCCGGCATGTCCGCTCACGTGGTCTACCTCCATAAACCCGGAGAGGAAAATCGGGCATCCTGGCATACGGTCACCGAGATCCGAACCGATCGGGGCTGGCAGGCCGTCGATCCATTCAACAACATCATCTACGATAAAAGCGTCCTCCAGCTCTCACGGGAAGGCGATTATTTTAAAAGATCGTGGATTTTTCCGAATCACGTGCCGCCCCTGGCCTATCTGCCTGTCATGAAAATCGCCGACATGATCTGCCGGTCATACATTGCGGATCTCGAATTGTTCGTGGACGTGAAAAAAACGGTCTACGCGTATCTGTCGGACGAATACGGCGAGACCACCAATCCGGGCAAGGCTGACCAGTACGTCGGGCTCATGTCCCGGTCATACGCGGTCCAGATGATGCCGGACGAGGTTTCACTGACCCGCTGGGAGATGCCGTTCTGGATCCGCGGCTACTATTATGAGGGGGCGTTTCGAACTTATAAACGGAAGAAACTTCCGTTCATGGCAAAAATCCGCGAAGCGCGCCTGGAACAGATCCTGGGACATTATGATCAGGCGGGAAAACTTTTTGAGAGTCTGAAAAATGACACCGGAGAAAGCGATCCCCGGTTCGCCGAAGAGCGGGACTATTTCATGATTTTAAACGCGTATTACGAACAGGATTATGCATCGGTCGAACGGGATGTTCCGCTGTACCGGGAAAAATACCCCGAAACACCCCGAAACACGATGCTCCGATATCTTCTCGCACACAGCCTCAAAACCACGGGCGATCTTCTGAACGCCCGCGCCATTTATCCGGCCGAGGCGAATTTTCAGGGAAGAGGGAAAATCGATTAGCGCGGCAAGCCCGGTCTAACGCGCGGCAACGAAGGCAGGCTGGCCCATCTCAAACACGGCGTGGATCCGGCGCATCGCTTCGTCGGCCTGCTTGCGGTCGATGATGCAACTGACCTTGATCTCGCTCGTTGAAATCATCTCGATGTTGATGCCGGCTTCAGCCAGCGCCTGAAACATCCGCGCCGCCACGCCCGCGTGCGAGCGCATTCCGACGCCCACGATGGACACCTTCGCAACGTCGTCGCCCGATACCACATGGCCGCCGCCCAACTCCACAGCCACGGCTTTCAGCCTGTCAACGGCCTTCTTGAGGTCGGTCGAGCCGACGGTGAACGAGATGTCGTTCTTTCCGGCGCTCTGCTCGGACGACGACTGGACAATCATGTCGACGTTGATGTTTGCGTCAGCCAGCGAGCCGAAAATTTTGGCGGCCACACCCGGCTTGTCGGGCAGGTCCGTGGCGGTGATCCGGGCCTGGTCTTTGTCGACGGCCACCGCCCGGACCGCGGGACGTTCCATCATGGGATTTTCCTCCTCCGGGACGATCATGCTTCCGGAATTGTTGTTGAGACTGGATCGGACGTGCAACGGCACGTTGTATTTTTTCGCTACTTCGATGGAACGGTTCATCATCACCTTCGCCCCAAGACTCGCCAGCTCCAGCATCTCGTCAAAATAAATCCGATCGATTTTTCTGGCGTCGGGCACGATCCGGGGATCCGAGGTGTAGATGCCGTCCACGTCGGTGTAAATTTCGCAGACATCGGCCCGAAGCGCCACGGCCAGCGCGACGGCGGTGGTGTCGGAACCGCCGCGGCCCAGCGTCGTGATGTCATTTTCGGAATCCAGTCCCTGAAAGCCCGCGCAGACGGCAATGGAGCCGTTTCCGACTTCCTTCTGCAGGCGACTGCCGTCGATATCGACGATCCGCGCCTTCGTGTGAACGCTGTCCGTGCGGATCCCCAACTGCGGCGCGAAAAAGGCGGCGGCCTTTTCGCCCTCGGCCTGAAGCGCCATCGCCAGAAGAGCGCTGGAGATCTGTTCGCCGGCGCTCATCAGAAGATCCATTTCGCGTTCGGTCGGGTCCGGATTTATTTTTTTTGAAAGATCGATGAGGTCGTCGGTCGTGTCGCCCATCGCCGACACCACCACCACGCACCGGTTTCCCTCGTGTTTCTTCGCGACGATCCGGCGCGCAACATTTTTCATCCGGTCGGGACTCGCCACGGAACTCCCGCCGAATTTCATGACCACCAGCGGCGGCGGATTCACGTCAGAGATTCTCCCGCGCCTGAATGAATTTGTCCCTCAAAATCGTGTGGGCCATGACCGGCCGGGACGTCTTGGCGGCCAGGCGCTCCGAAAACCGCGATGGCCCCTTCCGCAGAGTCTTCGAATCCCAGATCACGTACGGAACCGGATCGCTCGTGTGCATGCCGGTCGCCACCGGCGTCGGATGGTCCGGCATCGCCAGAATCCTCACCCGGTCCGGCCACTTCGATACTTCGGCGAGCAGAGGCATGATGATTTTCTGGTCGATCATCTCGATCATTTTTTTCTTCATCGACGCGTTCTTTTCGTGCCCCGCCTCGTCCGTCGCTTCGATATGCAGATACACAACCTCCTTCTGCCGAAGCTCCTTGATCACGGCCTGGCGCTTCTCGTCAAAATCGGTGTCGTAATAGCCCGTTGCGCGGCGCAATTTCACGACCGAAAATCCGACCAGCTTGCCCAACCCCCGGATGAGGTCCACGCCGGCCACGACCGATCCCGAAAGACCAAACCGTTCCCTCAAGGTCGGCAGACGCTTGCCCTCGCCCTGCGCCCACAGCCACACCATGTTCGCGGGATTTTTTCGGCCTCGATTGAACGGATGGCCGATCAAAACGTCGTGGGATTTTTTCATGACCATGATCTGCGGGATCGCCTCGTACGGCTTTAACAGGTCGTCAACCTTCTGGCCGATCAGATCATGCGGACCGCTCAGATGGAGCGACATGAGCCGCGATCGGTACGGCGCCGGAGCGCGCCACGCCAGAATGTGCCGATACCCGACGCCCGGATAGAGACGCGCCTGACTGCCCTGAAGACTTCCGTTCAATACTTCCCGGTTGACCGACACGAGAAGTTTCTGCGCGTCTTTGGTATCGATGTGTCCCGCGCTGTAATCGGCGATCCGCCCGTTCTTCACCGAGATGAAATTTGCGCGAAAATACAGCGTGTCCGGACGGGCCGGCAATCCCA
>JAHFCY010000310.1 GCA_023249255.1 Candidatus Lindowiibacteriota bacterium
GCGAGGTGGACGACTTCAATTACGTCGGCGTGGCGCCGGACGCGAAAGAGGGACTCGACGGGTATGACGCATTCAAGGCGCCGGCCATCGGGCAGTTCGTGCAAATCGGATTTCGGGAGGGAACGGTAGCCGGGAACAATTCGGCCGGACCGATTCTGGCGGCGAGCATGGTGCCGCCGGTGGAGACGGTGCGGACGTGGATCGTCGCGGTGAATTCAAACCCGCCGGCCGATGTGACGCTGTCGTGGGACGCAAGAGGCATTCCGGGAGAATACGCGGCCTATCTCATCGGCGCGCCGGGCGGGACGGTCGATTTGCGGACATCGTCATCGGTTGATTTGCACTCGGCCGGAACATCGCCGCAATTGGTGGTGGGATTGCCGCAATTCCTCGGAGCTTTTCTGGCGCCGACATTCTCGAAAGAACAGACATTCGCATATCCGAACCCCGGGCCGGACGCGACAGGGAACATCACTTTCAAATTCAACCTCAATTCAGCCGATCCTGTATCGCTCAAGATCTTCGACGCCGGCGGCAAACTCATCCGCGACTTCAAACTCACCGGAACAATCGGGTCAAACACCTATGCGTGGGACGGGACAAACAAATTCGGACAGAAGGTCGGATCGGGCGTGTATATCTACAAACTCGAGTCCGGCGGAACGAAACTTATCGACAAAGTGGCGATTGTTCGATGACTTTCTCGAGCAATCCATCCCATAGATGGTTTATTGTTGCACATTTCAAGCAAATGCCGGCGTCGGTTATGCCGCCGGATGAGACGGGCGTCAGCCCGATAGATGAATGGATACTCAAAACCTGACCCTTACGGAGGTATGACAATGAAAAAGATAATCCTCGGATTGATGGTCGCAGTGCTGGCGGTCGGAATTTTGCCGCTATTGACGATGGACGCAGCCCGGGCCGACGTGCCCAAAACCATATCGTTTCAGGGAGAACTGACAGACTCTGTCGGCGCCCCGATCAATTCCTCCGTATCGGTGATATTCAAACTCTACAAGGCCTCAAGCGGCGGGTCCATTTTGTGGTCGGAAGCCCAAACTGTAACCCCGAGCGACGGAATCTTGAGCGCGACGATCGGAAGCGCGACGGCGGGCGGGATCGATATGCCGTTCGACACGCAGTACTGGATAGGCGTGACGGTGGGATCGGACGCCGAAATGTCCCCGAGGATCCGGCTGACGACATCGCCATACGCGTACACCGCATTGTACCTCGACACCAACGCAAAGGGGTTCGGTTCGTTGGCGGTGACGGAAACGGTGACGGCAAAAGCGTTCGTCGGAAACGGCGCGGGCCTGACCGGCATATCCGTCGGCGGCGCCGATACCGACTGGGTCACATCCACGCCCACAGACATCTACCATCTGTCCGGCAATGTCGGCATCGGGACGACGGCGCCGGCGACGGCGCTGGACGTGAACGGGGTCGTGACGGCCACATCATTTTCGGGAAGCGGCGCGGGGTTGACGGGCGTGACGGTGTCAGGCGTATCTCCGGCGAATTTGACGTCGGCGATCGCGAGCGACAGCATCGCCGCCGGCGCGGTGACCAGCGCAAAACTGACGGGCAGCGTCAACGTGACGGATTCGCTTGTGGTGGGGGATACGCGGTTGGTCGTTTTAAAGAACGGCAACGTCGGTATCGGGACAGCAACGCCCGGGCAAATCCTCGACGTGGTCTCAGAGGACCCGGCATTCTCTCATTTTAGATCCACGGCATACACCTCGTCCGGTGGACCTCCCTCGTTCCACATCCGCCGGGCCGGCGGCACGGAGGCATCACCCACTATCTTGGGCGCCAACGCGTCCATCGCCGGAATCAGAGCGTGGGGCTACGACGGCTCCGCATTTCAGCCCGCCGCGTCGTTCGGACTGGGAGCGGACGGAACTCCGGCCGGGGGAAGCATGCCCGGGAAGATATCGTTCCTGACGACCCCGTCAGGCAGCACCACGCTGGTCGAGAGAATGCGGATCGACAACGCCGGCAACGTCGGCATCGGGATCGATACCCCCGGGAGTAAGTTGGATGTCTCGGGAGGAGCGCACATATCGGATTCGTTTGCGGTGGGCGGCGCGGCGGGCGATAGTTTTGTTGTTTTAAAGAATGGCAACGTCGGCATCGGGGAGACGACACCCAATCAGATCCTCGACGTTTCTTCGGAAGCCCCCGCCAGCTCACACATCCAGCTCTCCAACTTCGGCAATCCGATCTTCCCCTCCATACACACACGGCGGGCGCGCGGTACGCAGGCGGCGCCGACGATCGTGGCGGATGGCGACAACATCGGCGGCTACGGCGCCTATGGATATGACGGTTCCGCCTTCCGATGGGGTGCCAAGATCGACATGCAGGTGGACGGCACACCCGGAGCGGGGAGTATGCCCGGTCGCATTGTTATGTCGACCACGCCTTCGGGGACGACGAGCCCGGTCCAACGAATGCGAATCGACAACGCCGGCAACGTCGGCCTCGGGATCGATACCCCCGGGAGTAAGTTGGATGTATCGGGAGGAGCGCACATATCGGATTCGTTTGCGGTGGGCGGCGCGGCGGGCGATAGTTTTGTTGTTTTAAAGAATGGCAACGTCGGCATCGGCACGACGACTCCGGGGGGCAAGTTGCAGGTTGCAGGCAACGTGATCGTGAAGGACACGTTTGCGGTGCAGGACACGGCGTTGGTTGTCAAAGAAAGCGGCAACGTCGGCATCGGCACATCCACGCCGGGGCGAGAGTTGCATGTTTATAAGGACCCCGGGAATGCCAATGATGTCGGGTTGGAAATTCAGAATGGCGCCGCCGGCGGGACTCAATTAAACATTATAGCGGGCAATGCAGCCGGCGACCCAAGCGTCCGATTCTGGGATGGCAGCTCAAACGTGATGACCTTTAAAAGCGGCAACGTAGGCATCAACATGACGGCGCCTACTAATCCTTTAGAAATGGCAAGCGGCGCTTATGTCTCTTCCGGTGGCACCTGGACCAACGCGTCGAGCCGCGAGTATAAGAAAGACATCGCGCCGCTTGAGACGGACACGGCGATGGACACGCTCAAGAATCTTCAGCCCGTCACGTTCAAATACAAGAGAGACAACGAGCCCCACGTCGGATTCATCGCGGAGGACGTGCCGGACCTGGTCGCGACCAAAGACCGGAAAGGTCTTAGTTCCATGGACATTGTCGCGGTGCTGACGAAGGTCGTGCAGGAACAGCAGGCGCAAATCGACGCGCTCAAGACCGAGGTCGAGCAGTTGAAGACGCAGGGACGATAGAGATTCGTCATACGATTTTTAAACAGGGTGGCATGG
>JAHFCY010000122.1 GCA_023249255.1 Candidatus Lindowiibacteriota bacterium
CCATTCGCGCCGCCGTGGAAGATACCCGCAACGACTGAATCCGGTCCTTCGTCCGGTTCAGGGTTTCAACTACACCCTCGGCCACGTACTCCAGCCAATACGTCAAATCATCATCAAGTTCCCTGGCCTGCCGGATATTTTGGTAGTACCGAGCACGATCCTCCTCAAAAAATTCGTCCAGCGCGAACAAATGGTGCGTGTCAAAGTCACGGGTATACAGAATCCACACCGCCAATCCCCGGGCCGCACGGCCATTTCCATCCGAAAACGGGTGAATGGACACCAGCCGATGATGTGCGACCGCGCTGACAACGATCGGATGAATCGACTTCGCTCGATTTCCGTTGATCCAAGATAAAAGCTCGCATGTTAGGGGCCGGGCAAATTTGGGCGCGGGCGGTGTGTAGATCGTCCGGCCCTTGGAATCCACGACCCGATTGGGCCGACGCTTGTAGTGTCCAACCTTTTCCTCCGGCAGGATACCCCGGGTCAGAAGGTGATGGAGCCGCAGAACCGCCGCTTCGTCAATCGGCTTCCCGGTCTTTTTTGCCCATATCCATCTCATTGCCGCCAGATAGTTCAAAACCTCCCGCTTGGCAGACGCCTGCGCGCCAATCTCCTCCCCTCGCGCCAGCGCTTCCACCTCCGGCAAGGAAAGAGGATTGCCCTCGATCGACGTCGAAGAATGCGCAAGCCGCGCGGCCGTATCCCTCTGCAGAATCGGCAGCCACGGCACATCCACGACCGCCTGACCTATCCAGCTCTTGATCTCGGAAGCCTGCGCGACGAGCCGCAACAGGTCCGCAGATATCTCAAATTGAGGCGTATACATGACGCCACGAGGATACCGCCGGGCGCAGCGGGTGTCAATCATTTATGTAAAGCTTTCGTAAATGATTATGGAAAGCCGGTTTTTTTCCCAAGAATTTCGCGGCTTCCGGTTTTCACAGTAGGATTCCGTCCAGGATCTCCCCGTACGAGAGCACTTCTCCCAATGACCGGTACATCTTACAGCTCCGTTTGATCTTTTCATCGATTCTTTTTTCTTCATCCCGGCTTTTTGCCTCTCTTTTCATTTTTCGATAGAACTTCGCCAGCTCCACCACATGCCCCCAGTACGTCTTGCCGTTGATGACAACGGCGCCCGTTTCATGACCCGATTTCATGGTCAGGCGGCGACGCTCTTACGGACTCGCTCTTTGCATTTCACGTTGACACACGGCAGACCGTTTTCGCCGGAAATTTCATTTTCTTTTTGTCAAACAGCATGGACGAATGCTGAATAGTCGCCGCTTTCAAATGAGAAAGCATAACTTCTATTGGATCCGCTACGGTGAATCCACTCTCCGTCGCAAGTTTCGCGTCCCTCGGCCTGATCCACAATGCCACATCGCCCGATGTCGGCTCTTTGACGAGCCACCCTGGAACGGGGTTCGGGTCGCTGTCGGATTGCCGTGCCAGCAGTCTGTTCGGCATAAACTCAAATGACGCGATTTTGCAGTCTTTGATCAGAATCTGGTATTCATTGGGGCTTAATGCCGACCAGTTTCTGATCCTGACTCTCGGCAGGCGAATCCTGTTGATTTTCAGCATTGATGTTCTTAATTCTCCAATTTCACGGATAAGTTTGGATCCCCGTTGCCCGATGATAGACAGAAGATTATCGCCGAGCGTAATTTCCAGATCGTCGGGCAATGTCTGGATATCGCCGGCGCGTCGCGCTGTCACCTTATTTGACGAGCCGAGGGGGATAATCGCTTGGGATCTGTCTCCGTTCTTAAATCGTTCATTATGGGTTAGCGCAGTTGCGACATCGTGGTAATATTTCGGCGGAATCTCCCACCCGACATAGATCTTGAAGAGGCCGCGAGCCAGCCGATCATTTTCAAAAATGGGTGTGCATTGTCCCTTGATGGTTTCCAAGACTCTCTGCACTGCTGCCCCTTCGATTTTGACGGTAACAACAGGCGCATTGATTTTGTCACCGTCGTAGGCCAGCCCAATCAGAATACTCTTTTTGGAGTCGGTCATGGCCACATCCATGACAAGCGGCGCCTCCGGGACGATGTCCCAGAGTCGTCCCCGCCTCGCGAGCGTCCGAAGCCTTTGTTGAAGCGCGGGCCTACCTACCCCATAAAGAGATTTCAGCATTTTTTCGGCGCCTTTATGCTCGATCAGCACGCTCCGAACAAATCGGTGAAATCTGCCGGGGCCGAGACTATTGAGATAGGTCACCCCAACTCGCGAACTTTCATATAGCAGATGTGCCGCTCCCTTTTTGCGAAAACGCCAAAAACATTTCTTTGCAATAAGTCGGAGACGGGCGTTAAACTCTGTCGTCATGACGCGTTGATTCCTTTGATAGGACTTGTGGGTGCGTCGATACTGCAGTTTCTCCCATTCTTCCTGGACCCAGCAGGCCAAGCCCTCGGCGAGCCAGTTTGGATAATTATGGACTGCCTTATGCGCCCAAAAACAATGGGCCAGTTCATGGACCGCAGCGTTTTTGTTCGAATATTTTTCCCAGTGTGCAGGATGGATATTCATGTATACGATGGGGCTGAATCCACTCACATGCGCTTCCGACGACTCGGATTTTTCATCCTCCTCCGCCAGAGGACTTGCCCACGCCGGAAAAATGGATTCCGGCACTTGCCATTTTGCGAGGAAAAGCCGGATTTTAGGAGGGATCGGCCAGCGGTAGCTGTGAAACCACCGAGTTATAAATATCATGGCTTCGAAAAAGTTGTTTAAAAGATCAGAGGGAACCTCCTTCAGGCTCGGCTGCCTATATACCTCGACAGGTGGGCGCAGGGTGGAAACAAATGTCCCGTCTCGGACGTAATATTCGGGCACCCTGTTTTGTTTAGAGAATTTGCGCCACTTCCGAGTGTTCGGCAGAATCCGGACATATTTTCTCGAACTGTTGGATATCATTTTCGTGATCAAAAAGCCCGACTCAACGTGGCATAGGTTTGAGTCAATATACCGGTCACATCGCCTTCGGTCATTTGAACAACCGCTCCAGCGCTCAAGACCTCCGAAATCTCGTGCGGCGTAAAATCGCAATAACATCGCAAAAGAATGACCTGTTGGTTTACCACGGGCAAATTCCCGATTTCTTCCTTCAATCGCCGCTTGAGCCACTTCCGCGACAAAGACGTCATACTATCTACGGCTGTCACCGACCGACGGTGCAGCAAGGCGAGCAACGACACAATGACCCAGGCCAATGCGCCCAAAAATGCTCGTCGAGGGCCGCGTGTCGAAAATTTATTCGAAAGATTGTTTATGAGCATGAAAAATCCGTCTTCCATCTCCGCGCATCCCCATTCAGTTGTGTGACGGACTTCGCCCCCGTCACTCTCAATAAGCGGGCACTGTGAGTGAAATTCCGGCTTTCATGCCACATTTTCTTTATCGCTTGCTTTCACTGGAAATAAACGCCTGGCCATCGTCTCCGGCATATGTTTTTTGAATAGTTCTCCTAATGAAATGCCCTTGAAACGTTCATCCTCCACCCACTCGGCCGGAATGGTTTGGCCAAGCGGTATCCCCTCAATCCAAGCGACGTGGTCCATCAATTTATCCCCGGCGCCAAGCGGCCAGACAACACCGGCAAACCCGGCGCTTGAACCGGACAGCGCCATGAGTTTCGGCGCCTGGTCCAAACACCCGTCCTTGGGGGTTACCGTGTAAAACCCAAGTGTCACGATCGTGTTGGCGCATTTCCGGAGGTAATCACGGGTCATCCGTTCGAAATCCAATAAACTCGATTGAACGACAAACAAATTATTGCTCGAAAAAGCCAAAACGCTTCGATGGTGCAATATCTCCATAAACGAGCAGTCGACAACGTTCACAAGATGCCAGAACAGAGTTCCCCACATCTGGTACGAGGCCAGATGCCTCATGACTATGAACACATCCATCATATTCCTGCCGTCTCTTTTCCGCGGTATATCCATTTTCATGATGATTTGGGACATTTTATCCTCCTGATCAGTTTTGTGACGGGGCGAACATCCTATTGGCCTGCCCTGATAATACTAAACGGGAGTTTTGCCATTTTTTCAGATTTTCATGCAAAATTTTCCCATGTGTTTTTCACTCCTCCAGCCCCCTGACTATCTACCCAAGAAACCTAGGTTCTTTGGGTGAACTCGGCGCTGGAGACCTTTTTCTCCAGATGAAGTTTGAGGTCCTCAATGGCTGTCTCAAAATCGTGTTTGAACACTGTGGAAATTATTTCATCACGGTCTGATCTTTGTCGTAATAGTCCGGGTAGTCCTATCTCGGTTCCATCCGCCCGGAACAGCCGGGCTTCCGACAATTGATAGAGCGGCATCCCCGGCACATAACGTGCCCGCAACGATCACAAATATACAAATCAGACGGATACACACATGACTTGCAGTTCGGACAAATGGTCAACATCACCACCACCACCTTTCCGGATTTTTGTCGGCCGTACGACTGTCCTATCTAAACGGAAAAAATCTCCTGTTTTCCAGCATTGATCGAAAAGTTTATTGTGAGATGGAGTGCCTCATGGTAAAAAACTTCGGGGGTAACGAGGTGATGGGTTGGACAAGCGGCAAAATTTTCCGAATAGTGGAGACGGCAATATAATCGTAAATACACTCCGGCGATGGCTGGCGGATCATGCTCGCGAAAAAGCCACCCGGAATATTCCGACCGACGCCTACGAAGCCCTCCTCGATTGGGCAGTCGGCCGCCTTCGTGAAAAAATCCCTTTTAGCCGGGTGTCCCCGCGCCATGCCGAAGGTGCCGATGACGGCGGCCATGAATCACCCGATCTGCCATGGATGCCTGTATACGCGCCGGCCGTTTTTGACCGGATCGCCGATCCGACACTGGGCGATCCACCGACCGGTTCCGATTCCGAAGAGCGAGCCAAATTCTATAAACAATTCTACGCTGATTTCTATTTCACTCTTGCCGAACAGTTTTTTGAGGACCGTATTTTTCCGGATAAATCCGAGTCCGATGACGGGCTTCCCCTGCGGAATGATTTCGTAGATCAGATCAAGGTCTGTCATGGCGACGCATCGCTCCGAACGCGTCTGAAACAAAGAATCGACTGGTGGATCGGTGATGTATGCCGGAAGAAAAACGAGTCGTCAGACTACGGCAGACTTGGAATGAGGATCCATAAAGTGTTGTCGGCCGATCCGCAAACGTTCAAAAATATCCGAAAAGCCAACAATTGGTGGGACAGCATTTGGATATTGAACCATGGGACTCCGACAACCATGACCCAGGGCGACCGGCTATACGTATTCAGAAAAAGGTGTGAAGACGTTGCGCCGACGACATTGGCAAAAATTACCGAAAAAACCGTCCGGCCGATGGTGATCGATATTCTTAAAGCGGTGGGGGAACCGGCTGCCGTGGCGGAATTGCAAGAGATGATTTCGGAAAAAACGGGAATTCTTAGAGATGAACCGCCTCTTTCCATCGCGGAGGATGCCACGCACGATGAAGAGGCCGTCGATTTCGCGGGGTCGTCGGTCATTCCCGAGTCGGACATGCCCGCTGATTGTCTGGTTGATCAACCTCAAACCCCAACCCTTCAAATCTGCGCCGCGGATTTTATCCGCATGACTGGCCTGCATCGCGACCGCGAATTCTTCGCCGCGGCTTTGCGCCTGATCCAAAGCGGCCTGACCCATAAAAAGGAGTTGATCCAAAAACTGATGGCAACGGAAAAAATGGGTGAGTCGACGGTTTACGTGAAGGTTAAAAAACTGGATGCGTTGTTTGAGTTTATTTGGAGGGACAAGGCCGACCGAAGGAATTTTGTGGATGAAATGATCCGACAATTGGAACCGGGGACTGAATTTCCGTTTATCAGGGAAGGAGGGCCAGATGAACAGCGATAGCCGGGATGGGTCCGCGCATGATTCGGCAAAATCTGATCGTCGTAAGGAAAGGAAACAGCGCATTTTGGATTATTTTGGAAAGCTGAATGAAGGCAAACAAAGGCCGGAACCCAAACCAGGCCAGATATGGGCCCTCACCGAGGAAGCCGGAATGCCGAATCCGGTCGTGTGTCTCATTGGAAAAATATCGGGGAACGCGACGGCTGCCCTCAAATTAGCCGAAAAGGGATCGGCGCAGATGGCAACCGACCGCGACCTGATTCTGTCCGAAGACGAGTCCGACATCGACATGCCCATCATGGTCGAATGCTGGAATCGTCTGGAAGTCCACCCGCGATTTCTTTCCCACTGTCTCGGCACACTGCCTGACCACGTTCTATTCGAAATCAAACGCATATCCGCCGCACACACGCAGGAAATCATCACGAATCCCGCCATTGGCCGAGTCGGCCTCCCCATCCGATATCCCGGAGACGTGAGGATCCGCTTTCAAGAGCAGGAACGTGCGTTTGTGAGTACGTTGCGGGTCGAGCAAGAACGAGATGGAGAGGTGCTTCAACTCGCGGCCACCACCGACACGGCCGCCGGCTCGGCGATCTCTGCGGAGGAGTCGGACGAATTCAGCCGGATGGCCGGGGTGGTCGGGATTTTGACTCTGGACCGCGCCGGTGATTTGCACATTCAGCGGCTGGTCTACGAAAAAGGCGCTCAACCGTCGACGGAGTGGGCGCGGAACACCAAACAGGGATTGAACGCCGCGTTGACCGCCGCGAACCTGACTTTGGAAAAAATCAAGGGCGCACGAGCGGGCGGTCACACCGATTTTTATACTGTTCCATGGGGCGAAACTGAGAATATGCCTGCCGATATCGAGGGCCGCTCGCTGACACTGGCCGCCAGCCTCTGCATTCTTTCCGCCGGAGTTGATCTTCCTCTCCCCGGCATCATCGCCGTCGGCGACCTCGAAATCACCGGCAAGGTCAAGTCCGTCAAACTCGATGATCTCATAATCAAAATTGCGGGGCTGGCGAAATCGCCGGCTCTTCAAGAGATCAAATGTTTTTTCCTGCCCAAACCGAATGAAAACGCAGTTTCAACGGAACTCGCCAAATATCCGGCCTTGGCTCGCATCACGCGATATGTCGGCACCCTTAAAGAGGCTTTCGACGCGGTATCCTGCATTCCGCGTTCCGTATCAGTCTCAAGGGAGTGTGAGGAATCTGAAGTCGTCTCGGTATCCCGTAGCCGGTACGACTCCTTCTGGGAGAAAATCAAACAGCAGGTGGAATCCGCCGTCGAAGAGTCCGCGCAAACCGGCGGGCCGGTCCACGTGGACGTAACCGATATCAAAAAATTCGGCGTGCGCGGGAAATGGAATGCCTGCGGTAAAGTCCCTCCGGTTCCCGGTAAGCAAGATGGGATGGCGCACGGCCGCTCGTTTCAGAGATTTTTCGACTATCTGGCCGCACGCCTTCCCTTCCGATACTCGATCAATAATTCCGGCACAACGCTGACCATTGAGGTCATTTCCAAAACGCCCTCATGACAAGCCAGTACGATCCGTTCTGGATGGGTATGAAGACGGCGGTGGATAGTGCAGTGGTGAAGTCGGCCGATTGCGGTACGGGCGAAATCCTCGATATCTCCGCGATTAAAAAATGCAGCCAGAACGGAAGGCAGAGCTGGTGTACGAAGGGAATCATCCCCGCCCAGAAACAAAAAGACAGTATGGCACACGGCAAATCATTTCAGGCAGTTTTTTCCTATCTTTCGAAAAAATACCAAGTTGAATATTCCGTCAATGCGATGGGAACAATCCTGACGCTCAAGGCGCATAAAGTCGGACAGCCTTCGCCGGTTTCGGAAAATCCCCGCCCGGTCAAGCCGATTGCCGAAGGTCTACGACACGACAATAGACCAATCCCTGATTCCGAACCGATTCCGAGCGTCTGTGAAATCATCGACGACATGCTGAACCAAGGGGTCCCCCTGTTTCTCCCCTGCCATCAACACCCGGGACGAGCGTTTTTCGACTCGAAAGGATTTTTTCTAAGTGAACCGGCAAAGGAGCAGTACCAGAGCATGGCGGATAGTCCCCACATTTATATCGCGTATCAGAAATCGAGGAACAATATTTATGTCGGAAAATCCAATCAGACAGGGGGCCGATGGAAACGAAGTCATTATTATCATCTGGGTACGCTTGCCCATGAACTCCTGCATACAAAAAAGGATGATGACCAGGACCACTCGCACTGGATACCCGCATGGTTTGATTTGCCGGATCACGAATGCACAGAAGGACGCTGCATCACCCTCAAAGAAGACGTCCTGATATCTTTTCGATGCTTTCAGGACACCTTCCTGGAGAAGATCGAATATGGACTGATCGCCGAGGCGCGAAAGCGGGGAATTGCGTGTTTGAACAGGAAAATCCACCCGCGGCAGTCAGAAAGATTTTTGGAAGACGACCGTCCAGAACCTTCTCATCGAGACAGACGAAAACTTGTGGATGCCCTTGCCCGCGAAATCGACACAACCATGCCGTCCAGGCACTTGATTTGCGCTCCGACCGGTTCGGGGAAAAGCCATTACGCAAAGAAATTCCTTGTCGATGGGCTGTCTCGCGGCGAAAGCGGCGTCTTTGCCGTGCCGTACAAAGCGCTCGGAGCCGAGGTGGCGGAAAGCCTCAGCAAGCTCGTGCATGAGAAATGCCCGGGGTTGGACTGCGTGGTCGGCGTGCAAACAGGCGACTACGAGCCGATCCCGCTGGGTAACATTCACAAACCCCTGCTTCTTATTTGCACATACGAAAAACTGGATGCCATGAGCCGGTGTGAAGACTTGCTCCAGATTTCGCGGTTTGCCCGAATCGTTATCGATGAAGCGCACATGATGGTTGACACCGACCGTGGGCGGCGCCTTGAATCACTTCTTGCCCGACTGACCGCTCTCCAGAAATCGGTCCCTCGAATCACTCTCTATCTCAGCGCCACAGTCGGCAACGCCGGTGAACTCGCGTCTTTTTTGGATGCCGGACTGCACGAATACGGAAACGAATACCGCCGTTCGACGCTGAAACTTCGCCTTGAAATGGATGCAGACAGCGTCGACCTAGCTGCCCGATATGCGCGCGAAGGAAAGTATGTTCTCGTATTCAAACCCACGCGGAAGAAAGCGCTGGAGACGGCGCGCAACGTCGCGCTCCGAATGCCCGAGGATCCGGATCTCCTGGAGCGCTACAAAAAAATAGACTTGCCCGCGACAGAAAAACCCGCCAGTCTCGACTCCCTCATCCTGCATCGCACCGCCTATCATCATGCCGGCCTGACGCCCCGTGTCCGCAGATTCATCGAGAACGAATACCGGGACGGTTCCATTCAGGTCGTCTCCGCCACATCCACGCTTTCGGCCGGTGTCAATCTCCCCGCCGATGTATGCATCATCGATCCGCCGCTCAAGCACAAGGATAACGACATGGTTTTTCTCTCGGCATCCGATATGCTTCAGGCGCTGGGCCGCGCGGCCCGGACGGAGGGAACGGTCGGGACAGGAATTGTCGTCTGCCCATCCGCTCTGGCCACTAACGT
>JAHFCY010000123.1 GCA_023249255.1 Candidatus Lindowiibacteriota bacterium
CGAACGGCGTCGATCTTACCTTTCGGTCCGATCAACGTCACGGTCTCTTTGCACGCGAACTGGTCGGGTTGAATGAGGTCCCGCATTTTTGTCAGTTTGTGTCCCCGGCCAAACAGCGCCACCACATGGTCCGGCTGAAGATGCAGATGCCGGCTCGAAACGCCGATCGGAACGACGCGATGGACCGTGACGGCGCCGCCCCCCCCTGCAGGCACTGCGCGGATGATCCGCCGCACCACTCGCTCCACGGCTGACTGAACCTCCGCATCGTCCACCGTGATCATCGCAGACTCACCGCGGGCGTGGACCGGCCCGCGCCCGTTCGCGGACCCGGCGACCGGCGCAGTTCAAGACCGGCCAGCGCGATCCCAAGAGGCGTGGCAAAGAGAGGTTCCGGCGGAATTTCGACGCGGCGGCCAAGTTCTTCCTCGAAGATTTCCTGAAATCCCTCAAGCTGGGGCGTGCCGCCGACCAGAACGCACGGTTGGGATTGCGAAACGCCGGCAACATGAGATTTCACAATCGACGCCATTTTTTCAATCACCGGCCGCACCACGTTCAAAAATTGCCGGCCGCCTTCCAAGCGCTTTCGCCGCTCCGCTTCGGCATACGGAATTTTGTGCGCGCCGGCGATCACCAGCGACAGATGCCGTCCGCCCGTCGCCTCGTCGGCGGAGTAGACGACCTTGCCCGACTCCAGCACGGAAATGCCGGTCGTGCCGCCGCCGATGTCGACGACGATCCCGTCCGACACGCCCAGCGCCTTCGCGGCCGCTGTCGGCTCGTCCAGCACCGCGCCGATCTCCAGCCCGACGTCCCGCACGACATGCTCGCTCAAATCCGGATCGGTCCCCGGGGGATATCCCGTCGAACAGCGCTCAATCGGCCGGCCCAGCGCCTCTTCGGCGTTCTTCACCATTCTCTGCAAAATGTTTCGCGCGCCGACAAAATCGACAACCACTCCATCCCGGACGACTTCGGCCCACTCGAGATACCCGCCGACGGGCTCGCCCGATTCGTCCAGCACGACAAACACAATGTCGGCCGTGCCCAGATCCACGCCCGCAACCGAAGCGCCTTCGATGGGGTGCAGGGGATGGTCTCCACGGACAGCTTCCGCCAGGCGAATCAATCTCTGTTTTCGATTTGAGTCGATCATGGCTTCTTGTAACATAACGCCGGAGCGGCGTTCAAGGCAACTAATAATTTGTCAGCAAAAACCGTCCCTGGGAAATTTCGACGACGTAGACACTGCCCTTGTTGCTGAATCGGCTCATGGTTTCCATGACGGTGGCGACGTAAGATTTTGTTTCGGGGAAATCCGGGATCTTGTTGCCCGCCTGCTCAACGTTCTCCGGGCCGGCGTTGTAAGCGGCGAGAGCGAGCGGCATCTGGCCTTTGAACCGGCTCAACATCATCGCCAGATACCGGCAACCGGCGTCCATGTTCACGTTCGGATCCCGAAGATCTCCGGCGATGCCGATGGATTTGGCGGTCGACGGCATGACCTGCATGAGTCCGACCGCGCCTTTGGATGATACTGCGGTCGGATTGAACGCAGACTCGGCCTGAATAATCGCTTTGACAAGCGGTTCGGGCAGATTATACGTGCGGGCATACTGGCGGATGAGACCGGCATAGAGCGCCACGCGTTCGCGGTCGGGCACGAACTGCTGAATGCTCTCCTCCTCTTTGGGATCGCCAATCAGCCGCGCGGCGCCGGGAGAAGTCGGAACATCCGACAGCACAACACGGTTGGAAGCATCATCCCGATACAGATACACGCCGGCATGGGCCGCACTCCACGCGGCCAACACAATGCCGCACGCCACGAGCGCCACGATTGAAATGCGGGAAAAATTCTGCCGGGTCATTCCACGCCAAGCGCCTTGAGATTTTCCCGGGCCGTTTCATTCGACGGATCGATCTCCAGCACTTTCTGCCATTCCCGAATCGCCCCGGCCTGGTCCTGCAGATAATAGTACGTGTAGCCGAGATAGAGGTGGCTGTCAGCATCGACGGGATTGAGAAGCATCGCGTTTTTGAAATATTTTTTGGCGTCGGCATATTTTTTCTGCTGGAAATAAGCGGTGGCCAGATTGTAATGGAGAAGCGGGTCGTTGTCTTTGAGTTTGATCGCCGCTTCGTAGTTCGTGGCTGCTGACGCGTAATCGCCGCGATTGAACGCGTCGGATGCGTCCGCAATGCTCTTCTGCACCCGCTCCTCCACGGTCGGCCCGGCCGGCGGGGCCTGCGAGGGGGGTTTCGGCGTCTCATACTGCGCCGGAGGCTCAAACACGGGACCGCTCGGTTTTTCTTCGGCCGGTTTCGTTGCTTGAGTCGCAGTTCCGGCAGCCGGTTTTTGTTCGGACTGCTTCGCATCCTTCGGCGTCCATCGATCGGATGACGCTGCCCGTTTCGAAACTTGTCCCCACATGATATCGATTCCGCCTCTCAGCGTGAACGACGGACTACCCTTCTGAAATCCTTTCCCAAGAGCGCCCTCGAGGTTCATCCGGTCGGACATCGCCAGCCGGCCGCCAAACAACAGGTCGAGCCTGCCGGTTGTCGAACTGACGCCGACTTTCCCCTTGTAGGGCGAGGTCGCGCCGGCCAGTTCCACAATTCCTGTAAACCTGTTTGAAAACGGCCGGACATAGCCAATCCCGTAACTGATGACAGATTTATAGTCGACTTGGAATGTCTTCCCAAGGTTCACATCGCCGCTTTTGAACAGAAATCCAAGATTGAGATTCAGCGCGCCGCCGCCGATCTGCGGGCCGTACAGGAATTTGAGGCCGAAATCAAAACTGTCGAGGCTGTTGTAGAGAGTGTTGTCGCCGGCAAAAGCAAGATCGGCCATGGCCGCCATATCAGGCATGAAATTCCATTTGCCGAACAGCCGAAGCCGCCGGAGGCCATTGCCGTTCAGAAATGAACCGCCGCCCGTGACGTTGACGCCGCCCTTGTCCAGCTCAAATCCGGCGTCGCCGCCGATTTCCCACCGGTCGTTCAGGCCGTATCGAATCTCGATCGGAAACAGGACGTATCCGACTTTCAATTCGACATTCGCCCCGGATACGTTCGTGATCATCGGCTTGGCCTTGCTGCCATATTCCAGAACCGAACGCAAATTCCACGCGCCGCGGCCAACGGTGGACGCGCTTTCGAGAAAAGCCCCGTCCATCATCCTGGCCGACGCATACATCGGCAGAACCGCCGTCATCGCCGCGGCCAGAATCATCCGAATACATTGCTTCCAGTCTGTCATGATTTGGTGGTTATCGTATATCTTCGGCCTAAAATCAATCGCCGGATTTACACATCGAGCGTGGAATTCGGCCCGCCGCCGGCGCCGAATTCCCTGACACGACTTCTCCGCCGTCTACTCGCCCCCGAGCGACTGAAGATTGTCTTTGGCCAGCGTGTTTGAGGGATCCAGATCGAGAACTTTTTTCCACTCGCGGGCCGCGCCGGTCTGGTCCTGAAGGTAATAGTACGTGTATCCGAGATAGAGGTGGCTGTCGACATCCGACGGATTCAACGTGACCGCGTTCTTGTAGTAGGTCTTGGCGTCGGAATACTGCTTCTGCTGGAAATACGCCGTCGCAATATTATAGTGAAGAACAGGATCGTCGGACTTCAGCCGGATCGCGCTCTGATAATTCGCGACAGCGGAAACGTAATCCCCGCGCTGAAACGCCGCAGACGCGTCCGTGACATACTGGCCGAGCATCTCCTCCGCGGACTGACCTGACGGTTCGGCCTGCGCCGGAGCAACCGCGGGCGCCGAAGTTGTCGCGGGCGCTGTGGGCGCCGAACGGCTGGGCGGGGGCTCGTAGTATCCGCCGGCGTCGGCCGATTTTTTCGCCGCCTGCGCAGGCGTCTCGGTTGTCGACGTCCTTGCGGGTCTGGTCGTCTGGGCCGGCTCGGAACGGGATGGCTCTGTACGCATCGACGATGACGAACCCGACGACGTGTACTCTTCCACCGTTCCCCACATGATGTCCATGCCGACTTTCAACAGAAACCCCGGACTGCCGTCACCCAATCCGATGCCCAGTCCCCCTTCGAATCCGAACCGGTCCGTCAACGCGTACCGGCCGCCCATGGTGAAACCCAGCAGATCGTTGAAATCGATGCCCGATCCTCCGCTGAACGAAGAACTCGATCCGGCGACTTCGAACACGCCGGTGAATCTGTCGCTGTAGGGATAGACATAGCCGATGCCGTAGCTGAAGACGGTGGCGTAGTTGCGCATCGAATTGGTGATTTTGGGGTTGCCTGTGGCGAAATCGGCCGTGCCGTTTTTGAACAGAACTCCAAGATTGAGGTTCAGGTTGCCCTGGCCAAGTTGCGGGCCATAGATGAATTTCAAACCAAAATCGAGACTGCCCGAACTGTAGTAGAGCGATTTATCGCCCAGAAAGGAAAGTTCGGCCATGCCGGCCACGTCATTCCAGAAATTCCATTTGCCGTAGAGCCGGAACCGCTGAAGTCCGCTGCCGTCGAAATAATTCGCTGATCCGTCCGGTGTGCCGTCATCTGTTTCAAAGGCAAGGTCGCCGCCGACCTCGAGCTGGTCAGACAGGCCGTAGCGAATCTCGATGGGCAGGCGGATCGAATCGACTTTGGCCGTCACGCTCGACCCGCCGGCCGACACGCCGCTGCCGACGGTCATGGCTTCCGCCCCGCTGCCGAATTCCAGATAGGATTTTAAATTCCACGCGTCCCGATTCAGGGTCGACGTGCCCTCAATATAAAATCCGTCCATCATTTTAGCCTCGGATGCAACCGGCGCCAACAAAATAAATCCGGCCAATACCAGCCACCCAACGTTGCCCTTTTTCATGATTGCGCTACCCCATGTTCACCTTATTCTGTTTCATCCGGCCCGCGGATGAAGGAACGCACACGCATCCCTATACTATAAAGTCTATCGACAGGAACACCGGTTGACATAAATCGGAACAGATCAGCCGCCCCCGTTTCGCGCGGCCGCAAATCTCCGCTTGGATTTTTTGTGCTCTACCCACGTTCTGGAGAATTCATGCCGCCCGTCACCCCGCGCAACGAAAAACAGATATTCGGTCTCGGCCGGCCCGGCCGCGGCCCGAATCGAGGCAAGACCCGGATTGGCGACCGGACCCGGCGGAAGACCCATGTGGCGGTAGGTATTGTAGGGCGACTCCACTTCGAGGTCGTCATCCAGCAGGCGCTTTTTTTTCATGCCGAGGGCGTATTCAACGGTCACGCACGATTCAAGCGGCATCCGTTTGTTCAGCCGGTTCCTGAACACGCCCGCGATCACCGGCCGCTCATCGTCCACAGCCGCCTCCCGTTCGACCATCGAAGCGAGTGTCAGCGTTTCGAGCGCCGGCAAAGACGCGCGGTTGAGAACCGGCTCTGCACTCTGCCGAAACCGCGATACAAACGCCCGCAGAACGTCCTCCTCGGAACAGTCCTTCGAAAAAAAATACGTTTCGGGAAACAGAAATCCCTCCAGGCTCGGCGCGTCAACACCCGCGATCTCGCGGACGAATGCCGTGTCATGGATCAACGCGAGATAGCGGTCCCGCCGGCCAATTCCCGCGGATTCGAGACTCGACGCGATGTCATCCGCCCATTCGCCCTCGGGAATCGTCACTCGATACCGGATGACATCACCGGCAATCATTTTCTCTGCGATACTCCGGATCGAATCGCGGTCGAGCCGGTACTCGCCGGACTTGAGCCGGCGGCTGGCGCGGGTCAACCGCACGTATGCTTTGAACATCTGCCGATCCTTCACAGATCCGGGAAACAGGGCGCGTGCAATCCCGGGCGGGCCGATCCCGCGCTGGATCAGCACCACGCCCTGCGCCAGATCCGGACGGGGACGGGTCAGCGCGCAGGCGATCGCGGCAACAGTCAGGGCCGCGGCCGTGACCTGCGTCAGCCGGAGAATCAGGCGCGAGCGGATCGGAATATTCATTCGGACGATTTCGGATGCGAACGGAGATAATACTGGAGCAGAACCGATGCGGCCCCCGCGTCGACACGGCCCCGGCGCTTGCGGCCCGACATGCCGGCCTCGATCAAGGGCGCTTCCGCCGCTTGCGTCGTGTGGCGCTCATCCTCCAGCGTGACCGGCACATGGACGTCGGCGTGAAGTTTCTCGGCGAAGGATCGAACCTGGCGGCTCATGTCGGTTTCCCCGCCGTCATGCGCGAGCGGCAGGCCGACGATGATCTTGCGGACTTCCCGTTCCCGCACGATCGTCCCGATTTTTTCGATTCCGTCCTCGATCGACCGCACCGGCATCACGGCCAGCGGCAACGCAATTTTTTCCGCCCTGTCCGTAACGGCGATTCCGATTCGTTTCGTCCCATAATCGACAGCCATCAATGTCATGACCGGATCGTACGGAACGGACGGCGGACGATCAAGACCGTGGACGAAAAAGCACTTTCAATTCCCGGCGAAGACGGTCGACGAGCGGATGGGGACGCCGCCACGATCCAATGCCGTCAACGCGGTTGACCCACGACACGCCGATCAGCGCGTTGGTTCGAAAGACGGCGTTGGTCTTCTTGAGGACGAATCGCTCATATCGCCCCTGCTGGACGGGAATTTTCCACGCCCGAAGCCGCCGGATCACCCAGGCGCGCATCACACCGGGCAGGCATCCGACGGCGAGGCTCGGCGTGTGGACGACGCCGTTTTTGATCCAAAAAATATTTCCGCGCGTTGTTTCACAGAGAATTCCGGACTGGTGCAAAATCGCGTCGGCCGCGCCGCGCTCCGCGGCAACCCGGAACAATTTTTCCAATTCCACGCGGGCCGTCGTTTTCATTCCCGCCCACGGCCCCGGGTAATCGGCGGGCGCCGCCAGACAAATCAATCGTTCGCCCGGGGCCGAACCGGCTTCCATCCATCGCGCGTCATATCCCGCGAATGTGAGATGGTCGAAACCCCGCGCGGAAACGGAGAGCCTGGCGCGGTGAACGTGCGGTTTCAATCGCCGAATTTGCGCGGACACGGACCGCCCAAGATCCGGTTTGAGATTCAGTTCGATTTTTCTCGCCGACCGCCGAAGCCGCCTCCAGTGATTTTTCCAGAACGGCGCCCGCGTACCGGCGCAGAGAAAGGTTTCGATCAATCCGATGTCATGGGTCATGAGTCATGGGTCATGCGTTATGTTTGTCATTGGCGCTCGTGACTCATGACTCGTGACTCATGACTCGAAAATTGGGGAGGGGAGGATTCGAACCTCCGTAGCCCGAAGGGCGGCAGATTTACAGTCTGCTCTCGTTGTCCACTGGAGCACCTCCCCGTGAACCCGTAACCCGATGTCTTATACTCTGCTTCCAACGGGTGGTCAACTCAAAAGCTCGAATTGACGCGAATTGACCTTGCGCCGGCCCGTATCAGGCGTGTAATCTCCCTCCATGCGATCGTCAAATTCCCGGCCGGTCATTCTCGTCACCGAGCCGGCCTATTTCGAAAACGTGATGGGACGTCTCAGACGGATCGGACACGTCATCCGGGGGAAACCGGATCGCGCCTATCTTCTGCGGACGCTGCCGCGCGTGGATGCAGCCGTCATCCGTGTCGAAACGCGCCTTGACGGAAAAATTCTGCGGCGGGCGGCGCGTCTGAAACTCATCGCAAGCGCCACGACCGGCATGAACCACGTGGACACAGGCGAGGCGCGGCGGCGCGGCATCCGCATGGTGAATCTTCACGGCATCCACACAATTCCGACGGCCGAACACACGATCGCCCTCATGCTGGCGCTTCTTCGGCGGATCGCCGAAGTTCAGGAACTGATGCGGACCGGAAAGTGGGACCGCGCGCGGTGGATCGGCGCGCAGGCGCACGGAAAAACGATGGGGATTATCGGGCTCGGACGAATCGGTTCGCGGGCCGCGCGGCTCGGTCGGGCCCTCGGACTTGACGTTCTCGCCTACGACCCATACGTTCCGCCGGCTCGATTCAAATCCGCGCGGCGCGTCACCAACCTTTCCGCGCTTCTTCGCCGCTCGGACATCGTTTCGATCCACGCGGCGCTGACTGACGAAACGCGCGGGATGATCGGTGCGGCGCGATTGCGGCAATTCAAACCATGCGCGATTTTGATCAACACCGCGCGGGGAGAAATCGTCGACGAAATCGCGCTCCTCGGGGCGCTTCGGGCCGGACGGATCGCCGGCGCTGCGCTGGACGTGTTTTCTCAAGAGCCCCTGCCGCCCGGCCATCCCCTGCGCGCGTACGCAAGCCGGCGCGGAAATTTGGTCCTGACGCCGCATCTTGGCGCGTCCACGCGCGAAGCCGTCAACGCGGCCGCCGGCGAAATGGCGGCAGCGGTCGGAATTTTTTTTGGAAGGGCCTAATTTTCAGACGAAATTTCGAATCCGATTCCTTCGATCAGCTTGAGACGATCCAGCGCGTCATAGACGGGCCTGAGGGAGAGAAAAAAAATTCCGTACGATTGATCCGCCTTTCGAAATCGAATCTGCATCGAGGCGGCCTTCGATCCGTTTTTCAACCCGGACATCGATTCGATGCGGGATCTGAACTCCGGAATATCCTCCGGGTGGGTGTGATCGAAGAGCGTCTCCTTCATTTTTTCGTCAACCGCAAGACCCAGATCCTTTCGGCCCTTGGCCGACATCATCTCAATGCGTCCGTCCGAAAAAATCCGCCAGATCATGAGCGGCGCGTGCTTGACCAGATCCAGCAGATCTTTTTCCGCCTCCTGAAGGCGGGTTTCGAATTCAAGCTGTTCAAGTTGCGACGCGGCACGGCGGGCCGTCATCTCAAGCAGGCGATGATCGTATTCGCCGAATCCGCCACGGTTGTTCCGCAGGACGCAAAGAGTACCCAGCACTCTGCCGGAGGAATGAATGATCGGATAGCCGAGATATCCCCGGCATCCGTATTGCGTCACGCAGACGTCCTGCCGCACGCGCTCGTCTTCCGTCATGTCGGCGATGACCAGAGGCTGGCCACTGGCGATGGGAATGGCGCAGATGGAACCGGCCAGAGGCTCGCCGCCAAGCGCCACGACCTCCGTCGGCACGTTGATCGAATAGGCGAACCGCAGATAATCGCCCTCGACCAAATTGATCATGACCCACGACCGGCCCGGAAAATAAGACGCGAGCCGGACCGGAAGCTGGCGCAGAATTTCGACGGGCGATCCGGACAGGCTGAGCAGTTCCATCGGCTCCGCCAGGATCCGCTCCATTTTTGTGACGTCGCGGAAAATGCCCAGCGCCCCGATCGGCTCCTTCGCCGCGTTTCGGATCAAGATCGCCTTCAAACTCACCATGAGCGGATCGCCGCCCTTGCGGAGAATCCTGACCTCGACGGTGCCGACGGTCGAGCCCATTTTCTTGACGCCCAAAAATGTGTTCCAGACGCGTTCCCGGTCAGCCTCGACATATGTGTCATCGAGCTTCTGATTCAAAATTTCCGAGGGCGAAAATCCCGTCATCTGCAAA
>JAHFCY010000311.1 GCA_023249255.1 Candidatus Lindowiibacteriota bacterium
CCCGGCCAGACGAGCGCGGACGGCAGCGTGACGGTGTCGGAGGTCGAGTGTCTGGCCTCCTGCGGATCGGGTCCGTGCGTGCAGATCAACAAAGACTATTACGAGCACATGACGGCCGACAAACTGGACGGCGTGCTCGATCAGTTGTTTTCCGGCAAGACTCCCGCTCCCACGCCAAGCGTCCACATCGAGCTGACACCGGATCGCGTCGTCTACAAGGACATCGAACACAATCTGGCGCCGATTGCGCGATACGAGCAGTACGGCGGATATCAGGCGCTTCGGAAGGCGCTCGCGATGAAACCCGAAGACGTGGCAAACGAGGTCGACGCGTCGGGTCTGAAGGGGCTGGGCGGGGCGGGATTTCCGGCGGGCCGAAAATGGAAATTTTTGCCGAAAAATTACACGGGCCCGGTTTATCTCTGCGTCAACGCCGACGAAGGCGAGCCGGGCACGTTCAAAGACCGCGAGATCATGCGGCGTCTGCCGCATCGCCTGATCGAGGGCGTTGTGATCGCGGGACACGCGATCCGCGCGACGCACGCCTACATCTACATCCGGGGCGAATTCACCGAGCCGTTGAAGGTGATGCAGGAAGCGGTCGATGAAGCCTGCGCGAAGGGTTACATCGGGAAAAACATTCTCGGAAGTGGCGCCAATCTGGACGTGACTGTGCATCCCGGCGCGGGCGCGTACATCTGCGGCGAGGAAACAGCCCTGCTCGAATCGCTGGAGGGCAAACGGGGCGAGCCGCGGATCAAGCCGCCGTTTCCGGCCGTCAAAGGGCTGTTCGGCTGTCCGACGATCATCAACAACGTCGAGACGCTCTCGATGGTTCCCGCGATCGTGCAGAACGGCGCGGCGTGGTTTCGAAAGCGCGGCACGGAAAAATCTCCGGGTACGCGCGTGTTTTGCGTGAGCGGGTGCGTCAACAAGCCCGGCCTGTACGAACTTCCGAACGGCACGCCGATGCGGGAGTTGATTTACGACTGGTGCGGCGGCATTCGAAACGGCAACAAACTCAAGGCCGTCATTCCGGGCGGTTCATCGATGCCGGTCATCACGGCCGACATGGCGATGAAAGCCGGTCTCTCCACCGAGTCTCTCATGGAGGTCGGGAAGAGCTACGCCGGATCGGGCGGGATCATTGTGATGGACGACAGCGTCTGTCTCGTCGAATTTCTGGCCCGTCTGATCAAATTTTACGAGCACGAATCTTGCGGCCAGTGCACGCCGTGCCGCGAAGGATCGGCTTGGGCCCGAAAGATTTTGTACCGACTCGAGGCCGGCGGCGGAACGCTGGAGGATCTCGACACCCTCCGGGCGATTGCCAAGGGGATTGACGGCAACACCATCTGCGCTCTGGGCGAAGCCACCGCGTGGCCGATTGCAAGTTTCATCCGCAATTTCGAATCGGAGTTTCGCACGCACATCGACAGCCACGGATGTCCGTTCAAAAAACAAACTGTGGGAGCGGTGTGAAAATGGCAGATTCACCACAGACGGCTCCAAAAATGGTGACGATCCAGGTTGACGGCCGGCCCGTCACGGTTCCGGATGGAACAATGGTGATTCGCGCGGCGCTGGATCACGGCGCGCCGGTTCCGTATTTCTGCTATCACCCGGCTCTGAAACCCGCGGGCCTGTGCCGCATGTGCCTGGTCGAAGTCGAAGGCATGCCGAAACTTCAGGCCTCCTGCACGACGCCCGTTTCGGAAGGAATGAAAATTCACACGGCGTCCCCGCGGGTTCAGCAGGCCCGGCAGGACGTTCTCGAATTTTATCTGCTCAACCATCCGCTGGACTGTCCCATCTGCGACAAAGCCGGGGAGTGCCAGCTTCAGGATTACACCTTCGCCTATGCCCGTCAGAAATCGCGGTTTCGTGACGGAGAGAAGCGCCGGTACAATTACGAGGACCTCGGGCCGAAGCTTTACCGGGACATGGACCGGTGTGTGCACTGTCTGCGGTGTGTCCGGTTCTGCGAGGAAATCGTGGGAGACGACAATCTGAGCGTCTTTCAGCGCGGCAATCATACCGACATTTCGATTTTCGGCAGCCCCGTTGTGAATGAATACGCGATCAATATTGCGGAGCTCTGTCCGGTCGGCGCGCTCGTTTCGAAGGATTTTCTGTTCAAAGCCCGCGTCTGGCATCTGAAAAAAACCGAGACCATCTGCACGTCCTGCGCCACCGGCTGCAATGTATATATGGAGAGCAAGGACCAGGTCGTCCAGCGGATCACGCCGCGGATCAACAAGGAGGTCAACGACCACTGGATTTGCGATTTTGGCCGGACGAATTATCCCTACATCAACAGCGACCGGCGCATTCAGGAGGCCTCGGTATGGGAGGACGGATCGGAGATCGTCTGCGAAACGTCAACCGCGGTCGAGCGAGTGATCGACCGGTTGGCGCGTGCCGCGAAGGAGCGGATCGGCCTGATCATCACGCCGGACGCCACAAATGAAGAATTGTTTGAATTCCGCCGGCTTGCCGAAAAAGTTCTGGGAACGCCGCACATCGCCTACGGACTTGTCGCGCCGGAGGAGGGCAAACTCGATTTTCTGCGCAGCCGGGACAGGTATCCGAATTCGGCGGGCGTTCGGCGCATCGCCGGGGGCTCCGGATATGGATTCAACGGACTGAAGATTGTCGAGATGGCCGAACGGGGCGAGCTGGACGCGCTGGTTCTGGTTTATCCGTCGAGTGTCTTAAAATCTCCAAACGGCGCGGAACTGCTTTCTCGGCTGACCCTGGCGGCCGCGAAAGTTGATGATTCGATTGTCATCGATTATCTTCGGAGCGCCGTGTCCGATTCGGCCCGGATCGTCGTGCCGGGACTGGCGCACGCGGAAAAAAATGGCACGATGGACAACGCGAATGGAGTAACTCAAAAAATCCGCCGGGCAATCCATCCCTCGCCGGGCCGGATGTCGGAACAGGAAATTTTCGTCGGGCTGACGAACGCCATCATCGAAAAGCGTCCGGAGGTTTCAAAATCCTCTTTGGTGAATAAATCCTGATTTACTGACTGGGGGGCGCGGAGCCTCCGAGGCGCTGGTGCATTTTCTTTTCGAAGCTGGCGCGCAGATCGGGCAGATGGGTTGCGAGGGCGCCGAATTCCTGTTTCCTGAGACACAACACGTCCATCGGCTCGATGCACCGGACACTCGCGCCGCGCGTGGTCTTGTTGAGGAGGGCCATCTCGCCGAAATACTCGCCGGGGCCGAGTTCCGCCAGAGTTTTTTCGTTCCCATCATGATCGGTCACCAGCACGCGGGACTTGCCGGAGATCATGATG
>JAHFCY010000124.1 GCA_023249255.1 Candidatus Lindowiibacteriota bacterium
GCCGGCGAACCGAAGGCGTCCAGGACCACCAGAGATTGTAGGCGATCTGCTGAAGCCGCGCAAAGGGTTTCGGCACATTCAAATCCGAGAGGATCGTGCTGCGAATCTCCTCCATGTTTCTCACATCTCCTTTTTCAAAGCGATTTTCTCAATGACTTTTTTAAGGCCTGAAAAATCCTTGACGATCGGCGGATGGCCCATGAGTTTTTTGGCCAGTCCTTTTGCCGGATTGAATAAAATCGGATGATGCGCCATGTTGAGCATCGACAGGTCGTTGAATCCATCACCGACCGCGACGAGCGTGAATCCGATGTCGGCAAGCGCGCTCACGACGCGGTCTTTGCGTCCGCGGATGCGGAGTTGATAGCCGATGATCCGGCCGCGACGATCGGTTTCAAACCGGTTGGCGAACAGCGGATACCCGCCGAGACGCATGACGATGTCATTGGCCAGTTCCACAAACGTATCCGAAAAAATGAGGACCGGCCCCTTCTTGCGGAGCCACGACAGATACTCGTTCGCCCCCGCGTAGGGCATGACGTCTTCGGCAATGCGGACGATATCGGGAAGGCTCAACCGGTGCTTGTTCAGCGCCCGGATACGCATGGCCATCAGTTTTTCAAAATCCTCGACCTCGTGTGTCGTCAGCCGAAACTCCGGGATGCCGGTCTTATCGGCAATTTCAACCCATATCTCCGGAATGAGAACGCCCTCAAGGTCCGTCACAAAAATCATGTCCACTTGCACCAACCTCTCCTGAACACAAAAAGGCAATGATGCCATCCTCCCTAACAGATTGACAGGGGGTTTCGCAATAGGGCAGGGTGGAAAAATGGGCAATCGGCAAATGCGAAAAAAACACGGGACGGTCGCGGTACTGGCGAGCGGGGGGGTGGACAGCGCGTGCCTGATCGACTGGGCCGCGGCGCGGGCGCGAGCGGTTCAGCCGATCTATGTGTCATTCGGACTTCGATGGGAAAGAGCCGAGAAAAATGCGATGCGCCGGTTCATCCGCGCGATGAGACAACCGAACGTCCGGCCGGCAGTTGTCCTTCAATTGCCGGTGCGGGACCTGTACGAGAGTCACTGGGGATTTACGGGCCGCGGCATTCCGGGCCGGCGGAGCCGGGACGCGGCCGTCTACATTCCGGGGCGAAATCTTCTGCTTCTGTCCAAAGCTTCCGTCTATTGCGCGGCGCGAGGAATTGAAACGATAGCGATCGGAACACTATCCGCGAATCCGTTCAGGGATGCGACACCGGATTTTTTTTCAACGTTTTCGCGGCTCGCTTCGAAAGCGCTGGATCGGCCGATCCGCGTGATTGCGCCGTTTCGGCGCTGGACGAAATATCGTCTCATCCGCGCCCACGCGCACCTGCCGCTCGATATCTGCTTCTCCTGTCTGCATCCGGCGGGCGACAAACCGTGCGGACGATGCAACAAGTGCGAGGAGTGGATGAAAGCCTCAAAAAAATCAAGTAATCAATAAATCGTCAGCTGGCGATTGCCATCGTTGAGCGTTTTCCAGTCGCCGTCGGCGACGAATTTGTATTCGTAGGATCCCGGCTCCAGTTCCATTTCGAGGCTCCATTTTCCCTTCGGGAGTTTTTTCAACATCAGATCATCGGCTTTCCAACTGTTGAACGATCCCGCCACGGAAACCCGGTTGGCCTTCGGCGCGGAAACGATGAATTCATGCCGACGGGTTTTCTGATTGGCCGCCAAAACCGGTTTGAGGATTCGATCATATAACGTCGCATCCGTCTGGTACAAAATAGCCATCGTCCGGGCCGGAACCGTCACGGAATCCGCGCCATCCTCCGCGCTTTCATAAACGGGTGGCCGGAACGCTCCAACCGACACCGGCAGCCAGCGCGCATGCGGCAATTGAAACAACGCCGGCGTCGATTTGGCGTTGAAGAGTACCGCCGCGTCAGCCCATTCATCCTCTGTGACACCGTGATCGAGAATGTATCCGACGGAGTTTGACGGCACCCGAAGTCCCACGTCCTGGTCCAGAAAGAAGAGATGTCCCTGGATTTCCGCAGCCGATCCCATCCGGAACATCGGGTGATCGCGCCGGAGATGAATCAGGGCCTTGTAGGTTTCAAACACGTCGTGGTTTTCTTTTTTCCAGCTCCAGTGAATCTCGTTGACGCTGTCAGGCTTGTTGTAACTGTTGTCATCGCCGTCCTTGGTTCGAAGCATCTCCTGGCCGCACTGGAGGAACGGAATGCCCTGGGACGTGAGGATGAGCGCGGCGGCCATCAAATCCATTTTCACGCGGGCCTCCGGCGTCACTGGATATCCGATGTTTGTGCTGATCTGGATCCGGTCCCAGAGCGTATGATTGTCGTGCGCTTCCACATAGTTGATCGACTCGGTCGGTTCTTTCGCAAAATCACCGATGCTGCCCTTTATTCCCTTTTTGATCCGATAGACTTCCGGCCACCCCTGGGCAAATCCCGAAGCCTTCGCGTTGCCGACGTTTCCCTTGATCGCATCCCGGAAATTATCATTGAAAACTCCAAATCCCAGTCCCCGCTGATCGCCCTTTTCGGTTTTGTCGATCGGCGTTTCGCCGCCGGCCCAGGGTTCGCCATAGATCAGGATGTCCGGTTTGACCACCCGAAGTTCTTTTACGGCCTGCTTGAGCGTTTCCACGTCGATGAGCCCCATGAGATCGAACCGAAATCCATCCACGCCACATTCGGTCACCCAGTATTTCATTGAATCGAGAATGAATTTTCGACCCATCGGAGATTCGGTGCGAAATTCGTTGCCGCATCCGGAACCGTTCCAATACGAGCCATCGTCTTTGCAACGATAGTAATAGTTCGGCGCAAGACCGTTGAAAGACATCCGGACATTCGGATTGCCTTCGGCGGTGTGGTTGAAGACAACGTCCATCGTCGCTTTGATCCCGTTTCGGTGCAGGGCGTCAATCATCTGTTTGAATTCCCTCACGCGCGTCGCGTCATCGCGCTTTGTCGCATACCAGCCGTCAGGGCTGAAAAAATGATACGGCATGTATCCCCAATTGTAGTCATTCGACGCTTCGTTGTTGTCGAAATCCTGGATGGGCATGATCTGGACGACGTTCACGCCGAGTTCCTTGAGATGGTCCAGGCCGGTCAACACACTTTCATCATCGGCATATCGCGTCCCGACCTCCGTGAGTCCCAGATATTTTCCCCGATACTCCGGCGGAATGCCGGACGCAGAATCGATGGTGAAATCCCGCACGTGAAGTTCGTAGATGATCGCATCCTGCGGAGGGAAAACGGGGGCGGCGGCAACCGGCGTATGGTCGTCGACAACCATGCCCCGGCCGTTGTGAGACGTGTTGCATCGCGAGTATGGATCGATGACTTCGTATTGGCCGTCGACGTACTGAACCAGATACTTGTAATACCAGTTGTTGCAGTCGCCTTCGACCTGGAGTTCCCACAGGCCCGCATCCGTTCGATGCATCGGATAGTCCAGGGGTGTTCCGCCGGTTGCGGTTTGATAGAGACGCAGGGTCACCTGCAAGCTGGTCGGAGAAAATGTGCGAAAGATGGTTCCTTCCGGGGCATAGACCGCCCCAAGTGGAAGATCGGTGTAAAACACGGATGGATTATCGATGATTTTTCCGGGGAGAATCGGCCCCGAGTCATAATCGAGAACGAGCGCGGCGGCGCCGGTGATGCGATCAATCGGGAAGGGCGATTCGAGATACGCGTCGATCACTTTTGTTTTTCCCTGGCCGCCATCCGCCGGTTTCCATGAACGAACAGAGTGGGACTGACCGTCTCCGTCGAGAATGGAAATCCGGTCGGGGCGCAGTTGATCCGACTGAACGCTTTTGGAGAGAACAAGACGGATGCGGTCCGTGTCGTCGATCAGCGCCTTGACTACTTTTGCCGTGAGTTTGGGGCGCGTCGAGTAGAGATTCTTGTCGCCGGAAACCAAATAGACGTCATTCCCCGCCAGCGACGACCAGTTCCGGTCGGGGTCATCCTTCTTCTCCCAGTTTTTGAATTTGGGAAGGATTCCGAGACGTTTGACGTTTCCGTAGCCTTCCATTTTCAAACGGAAAATCAATCCAAAGTCGTCCGAGCCCTGGCTTGAGACTTCCAGACTCTTGCTTGATTCGTCCGGATTCCACGTCCAGAGCGTCCAATTGTCATAGTCGCCGTCCGGCCGATTGTAATGAACGAGAACCTCTCCGGCCGACGCACTCCCGATCAGGAGAAATATGATCAGCGCCGCACCAAGCACCGTGCCCGCGATACATGATTTCACCGGTTATTTCGGCGCGACCGGGTCCGGCGGACTATTTATCGGAACTTTTGGCGGCGACGCTGACCATCGAGTTCTCGGTGCCGCCGACCGTTTTCCTAAGATCAGTCGCCGGATCGAGCCGCCAGTCGCCATCCACGACAATCTTGTAGGCGTATTCCCCCGGTTTCACCGGCATCGTCAACGTCCAGACGCCGTCGGTGTCTTTGGCCATCAGCGACTCTTCCCATTTCCAGCTGTTGAACTCGCCGCCGATTCCAACTTTCTGTGCGTCGAGCGCGTCGGCGTATCGAAATGTCACATCGACGGGTTCCGAGGAGCTGTCCGTCTCCTTGACCACTGCGGCCGCAACTTTGACGATCGAATTATCATCGTCCGACGTCGGCGCGTTCGGATCCTTCGCCCATTTCTCGCCCCCATCAATCACGTACTTGTATTTCCATTGACCCGATTTCAGCGGAACCACGATCGTCCAATTCCCGGCTGTGTCGCCCTGCATCATCCAGTCCTCATGGCCGGCCACCCGGCCGGAGACATTATCCAGCCAGGCATTGAATTCGCCGGCCAGATGCACCGTCTTTGCGTTTTCGTCGACGTAGTTGAATGTCGTGGATACATCCGCCGGCGCCAGCGCGGCGGTATCTCCCTCCACCGTAATCTTTCGATTGTCCGGATTGAGCTTGGTCCACTCGCCATCCTGCAAAAATTTGTATTCATAGTCGCCCGGATCGAGGTCCAATTCGATCGACCACTTCCCGTCGTCGCCTTTGTCGAGAAAGTACTGATCCATCTTCCAGCCGTTGAACGATCCGGCCAGCGACACCTTGCCGGCATCCGGCGCGTCAACGGTGAATGGAATCTTCTTCGCAACCGCGTCCGTCCGCCACATCAGCATGCCTGCAATCAACAGCACAAAAACATTCTGAAATTTTTTCATGTCGTTCCTCCAGATTCGATGCGGATCAATTTATTCCTTTCTCGGCTCGAAAGGACGTGCTTCAACAGGTTCCAGCCTGTCCCTTATCAAAGTTCCCTGATGTTGAACAGGTCAACAGCGTCAGCGGCCCGGACGATTTTGCCGCTTCAAATATTTGTCATAAAAGTCCGCATCGGTGTTGAAGAAGACGGCGGCGGTGCGGGCCGGGACGCGAACCGTTCCGGCCGTGACAGGCATGGCATCGGCCCGGACGTCGGGGCCAAGCGATTCCATTGCGGGAAACCATTCCGACGGTGGGATGCTGAAGTCCGTGTCGGATGCGGAGGCGTTGAACAAGAGGAGCGCGTTGGCCCATTCGTCGGCGGAGTTTCCGCGGTGAAGAACATACGCGACGGATTTTGAGGGCACGGGCAGGCCAAGGTCATCGTCGAGAAAAAACAGGTTCGAGCGAACGTCGTCAGCCGACGCCATCCGGAACATCGGATGGTGCAGGCGCATCCCAATCAATCCCCGGTAATAGTCGAAGACATCATGGTTCTCTTTTTTCCAGATCCAGTGGATTTCGTTGATGGTGTCGGGTTTGTTGTAGGTGTTGTCCTCGTTGTTTTTGGTGCGGAGCATTTCCTGGCCGGCCTGCAGAAACGGAATACCCTGCGAGGTGAAGATGAGGGCCGCGGCCAGTTCGTCCATCCGGATGCGGTCGGCTTTAGACGCGCCGGCCAATCCCGTCGTGAGGCCGAGACGGTCCCAGAGAGTGTTGTTGTCGTGTGCTTCGATGTAGTTGACCGATTCGGTCGGCTCCATGGCAAAATCGTCGATACTGCCTTTGATGCCGCGTTTGATTTTGTCTGCGGTCCGGCCATCCTGCACAAAGCCCGGGTCCTTATTGAACGTGCCGCCTTTGATTGCGTCACGGAAGTTGTCGTTGAAGACGGCAAATCCCAGCCCACGCTGGTCGCCTTTTTCGGTCTTGTCAATCGGCGTGTTGCCGCCGGCCCAGGGTTCGCCGTAGATCAGCGCGTCGGGTTTGATTTTCCGGACTTCGGCGACGACCTGTTTCACGGTCTCAAGATCAATGAGTCCCATGAGATCGAACCGGAATCCGTCGACGCCGTATTCAGACATCCAGTATTTGACCGAATCGAGAATATATTTTCGGCCCATGGGCGACTCGGTCCGGAATTCATTTCCGCATCCGGATCCGTTCCAGTACGACCCGTCATCCTTGCAGCGGTAGTAATAATTCGGGGCGAGGCCATTGAAACTGTACCGGACGTTGGAATTTCCCTCCGCCGTATGATTGTAGACGACATCCATCACGACTTTGATTCCCGCGCGATGCAGGGCGTCGATCATCATTTTGACCTCGCGCACTCGCGTGGCGTCGTTGCGCCGCGTGGCGTACCAGCCCTCGGGCGAAAAATAGTGGACGGGCATATATCCCCAGTTGTAGTCGTCGCTTTCCTCGTTGTTGTCAAAGTCGTGGAAGGGCATGATCTGAACGACGTTCGCTCCAAGTTCCTTGAGATGGTCAACGGCGGTGGAGACCGACGTGTCGACCGTCAGCCTTGTTCCCTCCTCGGTCAGCCCCATGTATTTTCCGCGATGGAGATCGCTCACGCCCCCGGCCGGATCAATGGTGAAATCGCGCAGGTGCATTTCGTAGAGGACGGCATCCTGCGGCGGAAAGACGGGGCCCGGCGACACCGGCGTGTGATCGTCGATGATCTCGCCTCGGCCGCGGTGGGACGTGGTAGATCGCGCGTACGGGTCGATGGCCTCGTACTCGCCGTCAACCATTCGCGCCGTGTACGTGTAATATTTGTTTTTCAAATCTCCGCTTACATCCGCCTCCCAGACGCCGCGTCCGATGGACGACATCTCCGTCCGGTTCGCCGACCCGCCCGAGGCTTCATCATAGAGATTCACTGTCACGCCGAGCGCAGTCGGCGCAAACACGCGAAAGACCGTCCGACCGGGATCATAGAGCGCCCCCATGGGTGAGTCGCTCGAAAATTCGGCGCGGTCAAGAATTTTTGCGGGAATAAGCGGGCCGGGTTTGTAATCGGCGAAGGCGACGGTTCCGCCGGCGAGCGCGGACAATTGAAGACCTTGGCTGAGAGTCACGTTGATAATTTTTATTTTGTCGCCGGTCCGGCCGGCTGCTTCGGCGGAGAGGACGCCATACGATTCCCCTTGACCATCCCTGACCATGATCGCCGCGGCCGAAATGTCTTTGGACGAAACGCTTTTGGAGAGAACGATGCGGAGAACAGTTTTGTCATCGACCATCGCCCCGAGAACGCGGGGGAAAACGTCGGGCAGGGACGGATAAAGATTTTTGTCGGCGGAAACGAGATATATTTTATCTCCCAGATCAGTTGTCCAGAATCTGTCTGGATCATCCTTGGATTCCCAGTCGCGGAACTTTGGGAGGACGCCGATTCGTTTCTCCGAGCCGTAGCTGTCAGTTTCGATCTCGAAAATCAGCCCGAATTCATCCTTGCCGATACCGGAATGATCCCGGTTCTGACCGCCTCCCCAGGTCCAGAGTGTCCAGCCTTCGTAGTCGCCGTCCGGCCGGTTGTAGTGGAGGGTGATCGGCGATGCGCTGGCGGCGCCTATACATAATATGGAGGGGAGGACCAAAAAAATGGCGTATCGGAACGGCCTGAAATGTCCAGTTCGCATGGAGCGCTCTATAACACCGCAGGGGCGGGCAGACAAGCGGCGCGTCCGGTCAGAAAACGGTGAAAGCGGTCGGGAAAGCGGTTTCTATTGACACAGAACCCTGGAATGTGATCTTTTAGCCGCATGCCATCATCACGGATTGAATCTGTCTGGGAACCGCTGTTTTGCGTCTGCGCCACGGCGATCCTCATCTTCGGCTTCGCCACCTTTGCCAAGGCTGCCGATCTTGTCGGCGTCGTTCACGTTCAGCCGAAACTCTCCGAGGCAGACTATCAGAAACAGATGAAGAATCTAAAAAGCGACGATATGTACAAAACCATGGGCGCGGAGCGGGTGGACTACAAGGCGGCACAGGCCGACGTCGTGGTCTACATCGAGGAAGTTCCGGGGACATTTGCGCCGCCGGCGGAGAATCCGAAGATTGTTCAAAAGAGCGCCTCGTTTCAACCGGCCGTCCTTCCGATTCTGGCCGGTACCACCGTCGATTTTCCGAACATGGACGCCATTTTTCACAACGTGTTTTCCTACAGCAAAACCAAGCCCTTCGACCTGGGTCTTTACAAATCCGGCGCATCCAAACAGATCACGTTCCCGAAACCCGGGCAGGTCACGATGTACTGTTCGATCCACCGGACGATGAAGGCCGACATTTTAGTCCTGCAAAATCCCTATTTCGCCGTGACGGACGCCAAAGGCAGTTACAAAATCCCGGGCGTGCCGGAAGGAAAGTACACGCTGACCGGGTGGCATGACCGGTTTCCGGAGGCGAGCATCGACGTGGATATCCCGAAAGACGCAGCATCCGTCACCGCCGACCTGACGCTCGGCATTTTGAATTTGCCTGAAGTGAAATAACCAAGCGCGCGATTTCCGCCCAATCCGCCGATGAGAATCACATTTCAAATCAAATTTCTTCTGACATTCGTCCTGATCCTGTCGCTGGTGCTGGGCGTCGCCGGGTACTACCTGTACAATCAGGCCGTGCGGGGCGTCGAGAAAAAATTCGAACTGGATTTCAAAGAGGGCCGGGATGCCGCCTGGAAATTGATGACGCTTCGGATGACCACCCTGGTCGACAAGGTGCGGGTCATTTCGCGGGCGCCGCAGATCCGGCCTTTGCTTGAAGACGCGACCGTCGACTACGGCACCATCCAGATGTCCTTCGCCGAAAACAAGGAGTCCCTGTCCAGCGACATTCTGATCGTGTGCTCGCCGGAGGGCCGCGTCCAATACTGGGCCGACCGGCCGGAATTTTCCGGCCGGAACATCCGTGAGTGGCCGGTGGTCGCGGAGTCGCTGAAAGCCAAGGACGCGTGGGGTGTTCAAATCGTCGACACGACCATGGTGATGCTTGCGGGCGTCCCGGTCATCTCATCGGACGATCAGGGCGCCAAAAAATTAAGCGCCATTCTCGTGGCCGGCCAGCGGATCGACGACGACTTGGCGGAAGACATCCGAAAAATTTCCGGAATGGAAGTCATTTTTACTCACGCAACCGAAATCCGGGCGGCGACTCTGGTGACGCGCGACCGCG
>JAHFCY010000312.1 GCA_023249255.1 Candidatus Lindowiibacteriota bacterium
TGCGTTCAACGTTCCGAATGCGGACAGGGACACCGAAAAGAACTGTCGTTCGGTCAGAAGATTTGTCAGGGCAGATCCGCGCAAGTTGTTGGACGGATCGACCACGAGATTGCCTTCGAATATCGCCTTGGGGAGGATCGCCTGCAGGTCTTGGATGACGTTTCCGACGTGGCGTGAGAGGATGAGGCTGTTCAACGGGTCATGTGTCAGAAGAAACATGGTTTGGAGAGAATCGCCGTAGACGAGGTCGAGGACGTTTTTGAAGAAGAACGGGTCGCGGCCCGCCGAGAGGGCGACATACTGTTCGTTGTCCATGACGGCGTGGAAAGAGCCTGCGACAGGATTGAATTCGGCCGCTCGGATGGATGAGGCCAGGGGCGAGAATGACGGCAGGCGAGTTTCGTGTATCTTGCGCGTGAGTTTGGCTGTGATGTCACGTTCGTAGACTCGGAGGATGCGGCCATCGGTATCGACTACCGAGAGCGTAAAGACGGCGATGGTGTTGTCTGCGATGGATGCCAGTTTGACGTCTGAAAACGTTTCGGCCACGTCGAGCGGCTGGGCGTCGAGCGTGTGGCCATGGATGTCATAAAGATGAAGGACGAGTCCTTGAGATGGGTCGGACACGACGTATCTCACTTGGTCGCTGGCCGGGGCAAGGATCAGATTGCTGACAACCCCCCTGACGCTTTCCAACACCGCTGGACGCCCGGGCTGTTTGCTGTTGAACGTTGCAATCGTTTTGACGGACGTGCCGGCCTGATTCAGCGCCGTCACGAAATCCGACCGATCATTGTCGATGAGTCCAACGACGCCGGCAATGAGGGAATCGGCGGGGGCGGACAAAAGCGGCGTCATCGCGCCGGTCAGGCTGACCCGAAAGAGATGATTGGCGATGGCGGCAAGGGGGTGGGCGTCCACGGGCGAAACACCCAAGACGCGTATTTTTTCAAGACCCGAGACGGTGACGGGGACGGATTTTCGCGCGGAATTCCCGGCCGCGTCTTTGGCGACGATCGTCACGGTCTGGCTTCCGGCGCGGCGAAAGATCAGCGGGTAATCCAGGGATACGCCGCCGACAGAACCTTGCAAAGAAAAAACCCCGAAGGTGTCAGTTCCCGTCTCGATTGAAACGCTTTCGGTGTCGACGCCGGAGAGGCCGTCCGTAATCGTTGTTCGGATTGATACAACGCCGCCGACAGTCGCGCCGGAAAATGGGTACTGGATGATGATGTCCGGCGGCTGGGCGTCGGCCACCACCTGGACTTCCTTTGTGCGCGTCACGGAATTTTCCGACGTCAGTCGGATGTCCATGACGTCCGAGGCGCCGTTGGAAACTCCCGACGTCACCTGAAAGGTCGCTTGAATGTTGGCTGAGGCGCCGGGTTGGACGTCGACGGGCGCGGAGGGCGTGAATACCACGAAATTCGGCTGTTTGGTCGGGGCGTCAATCCGTGCTTGTTTCAGAGCGCTTTGCTCGCCGGTGTTGGCCACCGTGACAGACAGAATGTTCGACCCCGGTGCGGCGAAGCGCTTGGGGCGAAACACTGCCGTTAGATTCGGATCGGCGGCCTGGGATTTGGTGGCCTCGGTTGTCCCGCCAAACGCACCGAGGTTGATGCGGCCACCGTTTGGGAAAGGCTCGGCGGAAAAGTCTGAGGTCGGATCTCCCGCGTCGATTCCTGGGGAAGTTGGCTTTAGGTGATAATCGTTTTGTGAGCGGGCGAAAAAGACTGGGGTGTCACGGACGTTGGTTGAGGCGAGCGCCGGACCGGACGCGGTTTGGAGTTCGTCAATTACGGTGTTGATCATGTTGTAGGAATAGGTCCCCGGCCACGGTGTCGTTCCCCCGGAGCCGCTGCCAAAACCGAACAGAACGAATCCCCGGGACTCAAAGAAGCGGCGATTGTCCACGAAGAGGTTGTTTTTGACGTTGACCTGCTGGGCATTGCCGTTCCCCGGAGTGAACAAAAACGCTCGATCGAATCCGACGATGGTGTTATTCGCGATGTCGACGGAACCGTTTGTGCTGTTAGTGCCCGAAATCATTGAAAGTCCCGTGCCGAATTTTCCGACGAATACGCAGTTTCGGATGGCGCTCCCTGTGTTGTCAGCATGGAATCGGAAGACAATGGCGTTACCGCCCATGGAGGCGCGAACGAACAGCCGTTCAAGCCTCGGCGGGCCGCTGGATGTGCTGACTTCGATTGCATTGAGCGAGAAGACGTGGGGGATGACGGCAAGATCGTGGACGAAATTCGCTCCCTGCAGTTTGAGAATAGTCCTCGGCCGAACCGCCCGGAGGAACGTCTTGCCCATCCCCGCGCCGGAAATTTCGACGCCGACGGGCACGTCAAGATCGTCCTCGAAGTAGGTTCCGGGTCCCAGCCGGATGACGTCGCCGAAGGTCGCCGATGGAAGAATCTCGGTGATGGTTTTGGCCTCTTCTGGAATGCGCCATGTTTTCGCGCCAACCCTCAGGGGCGCAGTTGGAGATCCTTGGGTTCCGGGTGATTCCTGTGACACTCTGTAGTTGGCGCTTCTCGCATCCGCCACCTCGGTGCATAGGACGCACAGGGCGGCCATATATAATATGGAGAGGAAGGCCCTTAATATCCGGTGTTTCACGGCACATTTGGAGAGCGTACTAAAAATCATACGTATACCTCGCATTGGTGGCTTTGGACTTTTTGGTACCAAACGTGACGCACATTTCGGCAACGTAAGGCAACCCTTCGGATCGGATCATATACAGCGCGTCAACCATGTAGGCCGCGCCCTCCTCGCCGTAACAAACAACAATGAAAGACTCGTTTTCGGTCAGCCACTTTTTGATGGCGGCAATGTACCCCCACTGCACACCCTTGGACATGCCAGATGCGCCGAACAACGATTCGCCAAATCCTACGTTCGGCTCAAAAACCGGAAAGACCTGATATTTTTGTCCGAGCCGCTGCTGGTACGTATAAACGATACGTTCCAGATACATATTTCGAGGTTCGTTCTTCTTCTGATGCACAATGAAAACTTTGGTCGCCTTGACGTCGCGATACTTGGACAGAAGTTCTTGCACATTGGCGATATCTCCTTCGACCGATGTCTCCACCTCCGCAACCGGCACCGGAGGAGGCATACTGGCGCAGGAGGTCAGAAAAAAGAACAGACAACACGCGGCCGGCCAGAGTCGATTTGCCTTCATTGGATGCTCCACACGTTTAATTTTCCAATGCCCGCTGTGACCAAATCCGACGAATAGTCGTCCCGCCGCCTAATGCCGGCATACACGCTGATG
>JAHFCY010000313.1 GCA_023249255.1 Candidatus Lindowiibacteriota bacterium
CGCACGGAACTGCAATGAGTGGGGTTGTGCCGCTCAGCTTGATTGAACACTTGATATACGTCGTTCGTGGACAGAGGGTGATGCTGGATTCCGATTTGGCAAAACTCTACGGTGTTGCGACGTTCAATTTGAACAAAGCAGTTCAACGGAACAAAATACGTTTCCCGGAAGACTTTCTGTTCCAACTCACGAAGGAAGAGTGGGATTCTTTAAGATTCCAAATTGGAATCTTAAAAACCGGTCGTGGACAGCATCGAAAATACTTGCCCCATGTTTTCACACGCGATGGGGTTTCGATGCTCTCCAGTGTGCTTCGAAGTGAACGTGCGGCCTTGGTCAACATCGGGATTATGCGGGCGTTTGGTCGAATGGGCGACCTCATGGCAACGCATAAAGAACTCGCCCGAAAACTCGACCAGCTTGAACGGAAGGTCGGCAGAAAATTCAAAAAGCATGACGAGCAAATCCACGTAATCCTCAACGCCATCCGGCAACTACTCGCCCCTCCAGAACACCCAAAGAAAAAAATCGGTTTTTAGAAACCGGTAAGCAACCACACCCATCCACCGATTGGGTCGCCCAGACTGATTTGAAATCTGCTTCCGCCCCGCCCATCGCAACGCATCAGTAGCCCTCCCGCCCCGCATTCCGGAATAGACCGCGATCGCGTCCGGAACTGTCACCGGCGAAGGCATGTCCCGAACCCCGCATCCGAAAATGCGCCCGGGACAGGCATCCCCGGCCGAAACCAAAATCTTCCTTGCACTCCCGCGCCGATTCAGGGAGAATGTAGGCGTTGCGGCTTTGGGCCGCAGTTGTGCCACCGACGAAATATAGACTTTCTGTGTGCGAGAAGTCAGTCCGCACACGTTGTGAACGTACAGGTATGCCCAGTCCTCCGTAAAATTTGCAGGACGGGGGCGTACCCTGCCTGTGCGTTCACTTTCGTCGGTGGCTCTCAGAACAGAAGGGCGTTCCCGTCCTCTTTGTCGGGAACGGCCTTCGGGTGGAGGCATCTGATGGCCAAGACAGATCGCAACGAGAATGAAGAGTCGATCACACCTGTTCCAAAAATGGAAAAAATGAAGGTTTGGTTTCATGGGCCGCGAGAGGCTGTGGAGAGTGGGATAGAAGATTTCAAAAAACTGCCGAGACTTCGTGTGATGTCCGTGTCAGACGAGGAGCCCGAGAAACTTCCATCTGTTCTAGTCCGGAGGTGTTTGGACGTCGAGGTCGAAGTCATAGAACGAATTCAAAGAGACCAATATAGACCAAACCATTCTACCGTCGGGACAGACTTTTCAACGTCGGACGGTCGTGACACCCCATGATTCTCGGTCGGTGTGTCACGTCCACAGTTTGGGACTCACTCGGATGGCATGGACATGAATGAAAAAGAATTCACAATAGAGTTCTTCAATTTTCTCCGAGGCCGTGGATATCCAGAAAACTCCATCATTTTCGAGCCCGCTGTACATGGGGCAAAGGGCCGCGGCATTCGACCGGATGTTCTGATCATCGATCCTGCAAGGAATGAAAAGTTGGCAGTCATCGAAATAAAGAGCGGACTTCCTAAACAAGGCGGAAATCTGGGTCAGCAACTTCAGGCATATAAAAACGCTATTGGTGAACCTGGACTCCAATTCTATTTGGTTGTCGTGGACACGGCCGAAGTGAACCCCCATTCATTCAATCTGTATGTCATTGACGAAAGTGGCGAATTTGAGTTCATAAATCTTGGGTTGTTCCCATCATTCCATGCTCTTGCTTCAATCAAAATTGCGGACAAGAAAATATCCATCCTAAAATCTTTCGATTTCCATTGTCGAACCCTATCAGCCATTCTCTTTGGGTTGGCCATGGCTGATTTCATTTGCGCACGGATGGGCGTCACCGTGCTTACGACTGAACGATTTGGACTCGTCGGAGCATCAGTGCTCCTCTTCCTAGTTCCCTATACACAGAAATTCAAAGGACTCGGATTTAAGTGGGAAAGATTTCCACAAAAGGAGAAATAGTGCGTGCGATAGAACACGGAGACTCTCGGCGGACGCTTAGTCGAGTGGCATCCACACTTGGATGTCATTTCACGCTGAAAGAAAACGGAGGTAGAAAAAATGTCAAAATTTTTTAAATTTTTTTCCGGACTTTTGATAACGGTAGCACTGATTTGTCCGGCGCAAGCCGCCGCACCCCGGCTTATATCGTTTCAGGGCCAACTTACAGATTCGATCGGCACCCGGCTGACAGGAACGTATTCGATGACGTTCAAAATCTACAATGTCTCATCCGGCGGGTCGGCATTGTGGTCTGAAGCTCAGTCATCCGTTTCCGTGACCAATGGCGTGTTTGACGTAGAGCTTGGTAGCGTGACAGCATTGTCGCTCCCGTTCGACACGCAATACTGGCAGGGTGTCACTGTCGGGAGCGACGCAGAGATGACACCCCGCAGGAAATTGATGTCTGCGCCTTACGCCCTGTATGCCGACACCGCAGCATTCTTGGCGGGTTCGGCCTTTGCTTCCGGCTCCTTCGCGGTAGCCGAAACGGCCACGCTAAGCGGCAAGGTTGGAATCGGCATGTCGAATCCGGGCGCGAAACTTCATGTCACCGGTAACGTGATTATTTCTGACACGCTTACGGTCAAAGACACTGTGCTGGTCATAAAGGACAACGGTAATGTTGGCATAGGCACAACCAGTCCGGGGCGTCAGTTGACAGTAGCGAATAGCGGGGCAGACGTTTTCATACAAGTCAACAATTCTTCCGCCGGGGGGCGGAAATGGAACGTACGTTCATCCGGCACGGGGTCGTCAAAGGGAGAAGGCTCGTTTTCGATTGAAGACGAAAACGTCGGTGTCACACGGCTTATGATTGATACGGCTGGCAATATGGGCATCGGCACGGATACTCCGGTTCAGAAATTGCAGGTCACCGGAACAATCCGGGCGGACACATTCGAAAAAAATGACGGCACAGCCGTGGGAGTATCTAAGGCAGTAATATCAGGCAATCAAAGAGTGTCGGACAATTACGGACAATCTCAATTTCTTTTATCCTATTCAATAACGGCGACAGAGACCGAGGCAGCCTTGGTAATCCCCGCGACAGGTTCTATAACGGATTTTTTTGTCAACGTCTACCAGAATAGTTTAAATAATGTCACAAATTTTAATCTTAGGACACAGGGAGTCTCCCGAATAACGGTCTCCTATGCGGCCGGGGAAAAAGGGGTAAAATCATCCACCGGCAATAACATTGCCGTTGCTGCGGGCGATACTCTGACGG
>JAHFCY010000314.1:0-1471 GCA_023249255.1 Candidatus Lindowiibacteriota bacterium
CTCGCCGGATCATACTCTTCATTTGCTGAAGAACAATCGTCGCTCCAACCATAGTAGCCGCCGATGAGATAGAATTTTCCATTGACCATTGCGGCTTCTCGTCCCAATCCAAACTCTCTTGCCGTCGGCATGGACGCCTTGGTGGTCCAACGATCGGTCGCTGGGTCATAGGATTCATTGGCCGCGGTCATGTGGCCTCCAAAGACATACAGCCGACTATTGACCACACCGACATCTACACCCGTGCGTGCTGTCGGCATCGGAGCCCGCATTGTCCATGTTCCGCTGATATCTCGCGCCATTGCATGACCCACCGCCACCACACAACCAAAAAACCCAACCATAATGAGAGCCAACCACTGTCTCAAATGCCGAGCATTCATACCTCACACCCCTCCTTGCCTTTCCAGCAAGTTATTCAATTTCAACAGCACTGCTGTTCGGAGAAACAAGTTGCAAATACCATGCAAATTTTTCAATCGTATTCCGATTCGAACGTATCTTTCAGACCTTCAAGAAATAAACATTTCACACAAAGGCTGTGATCCAGATCACAACCCCTTGAGCGGATTATACAAATTTATAATTTCAGCAGGAATAGTTGACACGTGATGGAGATCACAAAGCGGGAACAAGGGCAGAGAATCGGCATTCCGTCCAATGGCATCTTCTGTGGAAGCCGATCCGATCATCAGCAGCAGCATTCGCCACCCCCGTGGCTCACGGTGGAAATCTCTCATGCAGGAATTGTATTTACAACACAAATTTTTCACGACCAGAATCCTGCCGTGTAGACGCGCTGTGACGAGCGGCGCAGGATCGAGAAGACCGAACCCGCAGCGGAACCGGCTCGTGTGGCAGTAGATTCGACAAAAAACGATGAGGACGACACGCGAAGAAGCGGCCGGAGCGCCTCATATCCTGCGGCGCCGATGACAGGCGACACGCCGGATACGGCCGTCCACGGTGATTTCACGCGCGATTTCAAGAGTGTGGGTGGTGGATGTGGGGATGGGTGGATGTGGGCGGGATGTGGGTGGATGTGGGTGGATGTGGGGACGGAGATTTACAAATTTACAAACTTGAAGATGTTGCTGAGCGACGGGAATGGGCCAACAAAACGGCGGCAGGGGTCAGATGAAAATATCTGGCGATCTGAGCCGGAGGGTATCCTTCGGAATACAGGCATGCCATGATTTTTTGCCGTGCGCGGGATATGGACCGCGTCCGGCGTGTAGACCGCAATTCAACCAGAAGTATCTCTGTTGAACGGACAAATTCTTTGATGCGGTTGGACAAATTCGGCCGTTGTCGACTCTCACGAAAGAGAGTTCGCCTACGCTTCTTTTGCCGCCTGTCCAAGCCGGATAAATCGTCCGACGTACCAACATATTGCTCGAAAAACGCGGGATGCTCAATGTTTTTTGATTCCATCAGTTTGATGTAGTGGCGTGTGCCTTTATTGCCCTCG
>JAHFCY010000314.1:1481-3287 GCA_023249255.1 Candidatus Lindowiibacteriota bacterium
TTCGCTCATCCCTGACCCCGCAGCCGAGCCCCTGTAAAACCGGTCGGATGACCATTGATAATGTCTAGGGAGTTTCACGATTCCGGCCTCAACCGGATTTAGGTGAATATACCGTATCAGCGCCGACAAATATCGCTCATGCAGAACAAAAAATGACTTGAATCGGCCTTGAAAGACATATCCGACCTTTCGATGCCGTACATTGAAATATCGACCATATTCCCCGTGAACCTGCCGAAAAATGGCGCCCAGCGTTTGATCCGTGCGATAGATCAACAGATGGACGTGGTTGTCCATCAGACAATATGCACCGAGAAATCCTCGGTATCGGCTCAGAGATTCTTTCAGTCGCTTGAGATAGACGAGCCGATCCGCATCGTCAAAAAACAATCGGTCTCGACGTTGCCCACGGCAAATCACATGATACCATTGTTCCTCTACATCAATCCTGCCCATTCTTGGCATACCCATACAGTTAATTTAAGTTTGTAAATTTGTAAATCTCCGTCCCCCCACCGTCCCCCCCACCCCCTACCGGCAGCCCGACGAGCCTTTTTCGGATATGCTTGATTTAGGAAGCCGCCCGTGATTTCCTCTCACGGTGTGAGTCGTCCATCAGTTCTGAAATGCGGAGCGCCTCGGGGTGTGTCCGTAATTTAATTGTCGCAGGAGGATGATCAATGGCCGCGTTCGACACCGGTAATACCGGATTCATGCTGGTTGCAACAAGCCTCGTGATGCTGATGACGCCGGGCCTTGCTTTTTTCTATGGAGGTCTGGTCGGCCGCAAAAATGTTCTTGCGATCATGATTCAGAGTTTTGTATCCATGTGCACGACGACTGTGCTCTGGTTTGCGGTCGGATACTCCCTGTGTTTCAGCGGAGACGTCGGCGGCGTGGTCGGCAACCTCGACATGGCCTTCATGCGCGGAGTCACATTGAATGACGCGTACCCCGGCAACAGCCAGATTCCCCTTCTTGTTTTCATGGCCTATCAGATGATGTTTGCGATCATCACGCCCGCTCTCATCACCGGCGCATTCACGAACCGCATTCGATTCGGCGCCTACATGATCTTCCTCAACGCCTGGCTGCTCTTCGTGTACTTTCCTTTCGTGCACATGGTCTGGGGCGGCGGGATTTTGCAGAAGTGGGGCGTTCTGGATTTCGCCGGCGGGATCGTTGTGCATGCCATTGCCGGCATGGCCGCGCTGGCTTCGGTTTTCTTTGTCGGCAAGCGCACGGTTCAGGACCATGGCCCGCACAGTATCCCGCTCGTCGCCCTGGGCACCGGGTTATTGTGGTTCGGCTGGTACGGATTCAATGCCGGCAGTGAACTTCGGGTTGACGCGGTGACGGGGCTGGCGTTTCTGAATACGGACGTTGCGGCGTCATTTGCCGGCGCCGCATGGCTCTTGATTGACTGCTTGAAGGAGAGAAAACCGAAATTCCTCGGACTCCTGACTGGTTCCGTGGCCGGATTGGCGACCATCACACCGGCCGCCGGATACGTTTCAACACCGGTTGCCGCATTCATCGGCGTCGCGGCGGGGCTGTGCTGTTACATCGCTGTGTCCATCAAGAACAAGCAGGGCTGGGACGACGCTCTGGATGTCTGGGGCGTGCATGGCGTGGGCGGAACACTCGGCATCATTCTGCTTGGTGTGTTTGCGAGCAAAGCCGTGAACCCTGCCGGCGCCGACGGGCTGCTCCTCGGCGGTATGAAGTTCTTCTGCAAGCAGACGATCGCGGTCGTGCTGGCGTCAATTTATGCGTTCATCTTCACCTATGTGATGCTCTGGGTCA
>JAHFCY010000125.1 GCA_023249255.1 Candidatus Lindowiibacteriota bacterium
CAACTGCCTGACTGCCCTGACGAATTTCAAAATGAAGGATCGCCTGGTCCTCCAAAAGCCCGGTATTGCCGCTCCGGCCCAGCGCCGCGCCGGCCTCCAACTGGTCGCCAAGTTTGACGTTGATCTCGGACAAATGGGCATACAGCGTAAAATAATCTCCACCGTGGGACAGGATAACCAGGTTGCCCATCCGGCCGAAAAAATCGGCAAACACCACTTCACCCTTGCTGACGGCCAGCACACTCTGATTGTTTTCGGTCAATATGTCAATTCCCTTGTTGAGTCGCCAGTTCTGAATCGATTCGTCGAAGACTTTGCCGAACGGCTGAACGCCCCGGATCGTGGACGATGCCATCGGCCACTGGAGCAGCCCTTTGCGGTCTTCGAAATCCTTCCGAAGATACGCCAGTTGTTCCCTCAATTTGAGAGATTGCTCCCGAAGCGCCGTCAGGAGTCGTTTTAAATTTTCGCTGGACTCCCCAAGCTGGCGCGCCTGCTCTTCCAGTCCGCTCCGGCGGCTCCGGACATCCGTCAGAATTCTTTCGCGGCGCGCGCGCTCCTTCTCCTGACGTTTTTCGACGGCTCGTTTCTCGTCCTGAACTGCGCGAAGGCGCACCTGTTTTTCCTCCAACAGGGTTTCGACTTTTTCCAGAGCGGCTTTGCGCTCGCCGATTTCCCGGATCAGGTTTCGGTCCGCGCCGGCCACGTGATAGAGACTCTCGCGCGACAGGATCCGGTTTGATCCGTCGCCCACCATCACCATGTCCCGCGCCGGATCTGCACGCGCCGATACCACATACATAGCCCGAATACGCGACGCCAGAAGCCGGCGGCGGTGTTCCTGCGACTCGTGCTCGGACGCCCATCGACCCTGCGTCGATCGGAGGTCCGCCTGCAGAATTTCCAGATTCTGCGTCAGCGCCGTCAGTTCTGCGCGCGTGTTGGTCAGCGTGCGCTCCGCCGATTCCAGCTGTTTCAACAACCCGCGCTCCTTCTTCGCCAAATCGGCAGCGCCTTTTTTCGTCGCTTTTAATTTTTCCTGTGCACGTTCGTATTCGGATTCCTGCGCGCGGATCTGCCGCATGACGTCGTCATGGACGGACTTGAGCTCTGTTTCTCGATTCGATGGGATCGGCGCGGCCGGCGACGCCGGCAGACAAACCGCCGTCCACAAAAACAGAAAAACGGCCGCCAACGGGGCCGCCCTCATGTCACGACGGAGTTGATGCAGGAGGCGTTCGGAAGTCGGGACGGGTGGGCGCGAAACGAGGCGAGCGTTGCACAGGACACCGCAACCAGCGATATCCATCCGGCCGCAAGACAGGCCCAGAACCATCCGCCCAGCGGAAGAGTCCGGATCCATCCCGCAACGGCCGCGACGTACAGACTCATCCAGTAATCCGGATGATGCGCCGACGCGAATCCCAGCGCCGAGACGATTCCTCCAATGGCCGCGACGGCCGACAACGCCGACAGACCCGCGGTTTGCGCGGTATGAGAAACGATCGTTGCGAATCCGCGCAGATCCGAAACCGTGACATCCGGATAGCCGGCTGCGCTCAAGCGGTCGCGGATCGACACGACGATCAACGCCGACAAAATGGCCAGAAACGCCATCGACGCCCAACGGACAGCGGACGTCGCGATCGCCAGCCGATGGATCTCTTCTTCGTCGTAGAGCACCCGGGCCGACGGCACGAGAGATGCCGCCATCCGGGTCAGATCGTCGTAGCGGCGAATATCGGTTGTTCGCAGAAGAAATGCGTCGGGAAGAGGATTTCCGGGAATGTCATTCAGCACGGCGCTGTCCACCAGCGCGGCGCCGGGACCCAGTTGACCTTTCAACATCGCAAGAGCGGCATCTTTTGAAATGAATTCCGCGGTCCCGCCCGATTCAGCCGCCGCGCGAGAGAAAGCCTCGATGTTCGCCGCCGCCATCGTGTCGCCCGGCAGAATGACGAGGATCGGGAGACGAACAGACAATCGTTCCGACTCGTATTCCACCCCTTTCACCGCCACACTCACGGCGGCGAAAACCGCAAACCACAGACTCACCACCGGCACAAAGCGTCGATATGACCCCATATTCGTTTTTCGGCAGAAAATGATGGAAACAGGAGGCCGGAATCCCTCTCACGCGACCGGCGACGAGCGGACGCGCCAGAGGCGCATGAGCGCGTAGCCCGCGGCGTAGCAGAGGGCGACGGCGACGCTCGCGGTCAGCGGCGCGAGCGTCAAATACAATTTCAGACACAGCGCGGCCGACAGATACAATGCGGCGTACTGGCCCGGCGTTTCGGTCACGGTCAGGCGAGGACCGGAAAACGCCATGGCGAGCCAGCGCGCCCACGCGACCGCGGCGGCGGCGGCGAGAACATACTCGGACGCCGAGAAAATCAAAATTCCCAGTCCCGCCGCAAGTTCCACTCCGGCAAAAATGTGTTTTGGATACACAGGCTGGTTCGACACTTCGATCGCCCACACGCCGATTAAAAACGCGGCCGACAAAACCGGCGCGGCGTACAGGCCGTACTCGGACCATGGCATTGTCTCTGCCTCTCCGAAATGCCAGACGAGCGCGGCCCAGAGCCAGCCGGCGCACGACACCGGCATCATCAACCGCCCGAGCAGGCCCGCGGCGGACCGGTCATCCCGGCGAAATGCGGGCGACGCGCAAAACGTTTTCGCCGACGACATCCACATGATCATCGCCGCCGAGGGCAAAAGTCCCACCACGCCCTGGGCCACCCACAGTTTCTGGGAAGGGAGCATCGTAAAAACAACGACCAGCAGAAGAGAACTGCAAAACAGCCCCAGGACCGGTTGCGGCGCGGATCGCAGGACGGCCGCGATGATCAGAAGAATTCCCAACGCCAGAATCAGAGACGCGTTGAGCGGCCTTAACGAGAGTAAATCCATCACGTCGGAACTGCGGGGGCTTGTCAGAAGCTCCATCGGGTCGTAAATAATCCGGATCGCGTTAAACGGGAATCGGAGATAAGCCGGATTGAGCTCGATCGCCTCCGGAATCGACGTGTCCAGCGTCACCCGCCGCGCGGGCGTGGACGTCGCATCCGACCACAGAACCGGCCAGATCGTGTCACCCTCGGACGGACGGACGGCCGCCAGCGTCTCGCGGATGTGGTCCGACGGCCAGCCCAGCGGCACAGACCTCAGGGCCGACGGCGAAAGCGTTGATTCCAGAATGTAATTGTCCGGAAAACTCGCGTCGCCCCGCAGAAGTCCCCGCTCGTATATTTTGACGCTGTCAGGCGGCAGGCGGAATTTTAATTCGGCATAGACCCGCTCAAAAACCGGCCCGTCCGAAAAAAAAATGTAAGAGCCCTGCGGATTCAGCTTCTTGTCCCGCACCTGCTCGTAGACGTAGTACGACACGACCGACTGCAATTTGAACAGCCGGATCACCTCCTCGCCCGTCGCCACAAACGCGCGGCCCGACTGTTCGAGGTCCTCCAGCGTTTCCTCGCGGAAAATGACACCCCGCATATTTTTCGTTCTCAACCGCGTCATCGTCCGCTCGCGGGCCGGACCGCTCAGCGTCCCGATCGTCAGCGCGGCCTCCTCCGACAACAGCATCACAGGACGGTACCGGTAGTACGCCACAATCGGCGCCTGATACGCCGCCAGCACGGCCAGAATCAGCACGCACGCGGCAAGCGATGCGATCCGAATCGCGCGGTCGAACCGGTTCATCCCGAACTTCGGGTTCGGGCGGCCGACGCCAGATAGGCCTCGACGAATCCGTTGATCGCGCCATCAAGAACGGCGTTGACATTGCTCGTTTCATGGTCTGTCCGGTGGTCTTTCACCAGTTGATACGGCTCGAGGACATACGAGCGAATCTGGCGGCCCCACGCGATATCCTCTTTTTCACCGCCCAGTTTGTCGAGCTCCTTCTGTTTCTCCTGCTCTTTGAGATCATATAATTTCGCGCGCAAAATCCGCATGGCGTTTTCCCGGTTCTTGTGCTGGGACCGCTCGGTCTGGCACGCCACGATCACGCCGCTGGGCAGGTGCGTGATCCGGATGGCGCTGTCCGTTTTGTTCACGTGCTGACCGCCCGCACCGCTCGCCCGGTACGTGTCGACTTTCAAATCCTCCGGCCGGATTTCGATGTTGATCTCCTCGTCGATTTCCGGAAGAACGTAGACGGCGGCGAAGGACGTGTGCCGGCGGCGGTTCGCGTCAAACGGCGAAATTCGAACCAGCCGGTGCGTGCCGCGCTCACAGCGCAAAAGCCCGAACGCATGTCTGCCGCGCACCAGAAGCGTCGCGCCCTTGATGCCCGCCTCCTCGCCCGTCTGATAATCCAGCATCTCCACTCCAAATCCCTCGTGGTCGGCCCAGCGCGTGTACATCCGAAGCAGCATGTCGGCCCAGTCCTGCGATTCGGTTCCGCCGGCGCCCGGATGAATCGAGACGATCGCGTTGTTCGATGAAAGCGGATCGGTGAAATAGATGAGATGCCTCAGCGCCTCAATCCGCCGGCTGGCTGTCGTGATGAGACGCGATGATTCAGTCTCGTGCTCGGCCGCGCTCTCCGGAGATTCCTTCAGCAAATCCAGTAACGCCTCCAGATCCGCAACCGCCGCCTGCGCGGCTGCCACGTCCTTGATCCGCGACTCCACCTCGGCGCGGCGCTTCCCCGTGCTCTTCGCTTTCTCCCGGTTGTTCCAGAACGCCGGATCGGCCAGCTCCGATTCCAGATTCTGAAGCTCGGCCTTGAGGCCCGGAATGTTCATCAGCGCGGCCAGGCGCGAGCACTCCTCGTTCAATTTTTCAGCCGCGATCTGCTGCTCTTGAATGTCCATTATCGGGGTTGAATCCAGTCCTTTCGATTGACCGACAGAAATCGTTCCATCGCCGCCGCGTAGGACGCCGCCGTGCCGGCCGCATCCGCCGGATCCACGCGCGTGTACGTCACGCCAAACCGGTGCAATCCGTCGCCGCCGGATCCGATGGCGTGTTCCTCCGTATACAGGCCGCCGACAAACATCGGCGCGCCGCGGCGCAGGGCCAGTCTCACCGGCGCGTCGTCCAGAATTTCCTCCTCAAACAACCGAAGCGCCCGGCCCGGCCGACGTCGCGGCACGTCGCCTAAAAACGCCAGCGACCGGCCCGATAAAAACGCCGCGGCGATCCGCCGGGACGCGACCGTCTCCACATACGAAAATCGGTCTGATGCCAGCCGGAGCGATTCCACCTCGGCTTTGAGCGGACCCCACCGGTACGACCGGTAAATCAACGTGATCTCTTTTTCCAGAGTTGACAATAAATCCATTTGAAGTTGAAACGGCCCCACGTGCGCCGTGATAAAAATCGCGCGGTCCACGGAACGCATCTCTTCCGTAAACGCGCGCCATCGGCTCAGCCCCGCATCCGTCAGCCGGTCGACAATCGAAAGACCCTGCGTCCGAAAATAGACCGTGTGGGCCAGGCCTCGAAAACACGCCGACATCGGAGCCGATGGAAGCCCGCAGACCGACGCGAGTCTCCGCGCCAGTTCGACGCTTCGCCGGATCACTTCAGCCTCCGAGTCCGTCCGCGACCACGAACGCATGCGGCGAATCACGGCATACCAGCCCAACTCGGCAGGATCCGGCCACAGATTCTTCATCGGACGCGGCGCGCGTTCCGAGGAGGGAAAAATTCAGTGACCGCGAGAGATTAAAACGGGGGCTGGACTTTCGCCCGCAGGTGGAAAAGGCCGGTCCGATCGGGAAGGATGATTTCCGAGAAGATGATCAACGATGGAAAACGCCGCATCCGGCTGGGCGTGGGATTTCATCCGGGCGCGAAGATTCGCGCGGCGCGCAGGGTCCATGAGCAACGCCTGAACCCGGCCGGCCACATCGACTGCGTCCAGGCCGATTTCTCCCAGTCCTTCGCGGCGGATGTAGTCGAGATTGTGCCGCTCCTGGCCCGGCAGGGCATGTTGGATGACCATCGGCAGGCCCACCGCGAGACACTCCGCAAGCGTCAGGCCGCCGGGTTTGGTGATCGCCAGGTCCGACAGCGCGTACAACGTCCGGATGTCCGACGTGTACTCCATCGAGATCACGCGGTGATTCGATTCGGCCGACCATTGCCGCATCGCCTGAAAGACCCGGGGGTTCGTGCCGGCCGGCGCCAGAATGTTTAACGGAATCGGCAGGCGCTCCAGTTCACGCATGACGTTCGCCGTCAACCCAAACCCACGGCTGCCGCCCATCAAGAGGACCGTCGGGCGGCCCGATACCATCCCAAGCCGCGCGCGAGCTGACTCAAGCTCGGCGGCCGGAACCGGATCTGCCATCTCCGGATGGATTGGAATACCGGTGCTGCGGATTTTTTCGGCCGGCACACCCATCTCCGCCAGCCGCGCCGACTCCCGGCTGCTCGGAACAAAATAACCGTCAATCCCCTGCGATGGCCAGTACCGGTGAATGCTGTAGTCCGTCACCGACGCGTAGGTCGGCGCGCTCATGCCGGGCGATGTCCGGTATCCGCGCGATTTTAAATGGGACAGAATCCACGCCGGAATCGCCTGCGTACACACGACCGCGTCCGGCCGGGTGTCTGACATCAAATCCATAAATTTTTTACGGGAGAACCGCGCCGCCTGCCTGAGAAACGGATCTCCCGTTCGCGGCGCTTTTGGATCGTCGTACAGATAATCCCACACCGCCGGCGCGTACTTCACCATCGACAGATACGTCCGGCAGACCGCCGGAGCCAGCCAGCCGGAAGAAAATTCCATCGCCTCAACCAGATGAACTTCGGCATCGGCGCCCAGCCGGCGCGCAAACGCCGCCGATAGAGCCTCGGCTGCACGCTCATGCCCCATGCTGATCCGAATGTGAAATATGATCGCTTTGAATCTGCTCATCTCGCCCTCGTGCCGCTCACTGTTAATGGTTCTTCGTTAACCCTCGACTTAAACGTCGACTTCCTTGAATTCCCTGAACTTGATGTCATCCGTATCCTGATCCAGATAAAATCGCACAAATGAATAAGGCTTGTCAATCTGCATCGTGTAGTTCATGATCGTCACGACGGCGCCCGGCATCACGCGGTCCCGGGCGCACACGACCCCGGGCTTGGCCTCCGACAGACGGCGATTGAGATCGAGAAGCTCCCGCTGAAGCTGGCGAATTTTTTCGGCGATGCCGCGGGCGGTCGACACAAGTTTTTTCAACAGCTCCTCCTTCTCCACCGGCAACGCGCCGTATTTTTCTTTGAGCTTATTCAGCGTCTCGATACCCTGCCGGACCGACTCGAAATTTTTCCGGTTGCCGTCCACTTCCTTCTCGATCTCGCTGATCCGGCTTCGGATCGTCGGATCGTAGCCCACCTCCACCACGGTTTTCGTCGCCACCTCCGAACCAATGGTCCTGGCCTCCACGCTTCCACCCGCGCGGATCACGCCGCCCAGCACGACGCTTCGCTTGCCGTCCCGGAGAACGACGTGCTGGCGCGCCGAAATATTCGAATGCAGAATCGCCTCGGCCACCAGAATGTTCCCCTCGGCGAACAGGTTCGCGTTTTCCACGAATTTGGCCGTGATGTCGCCGGCGGCCCGAACGTACGTGTCGGGCGTCCCGATGATCCCCTTGTCCACCACGATGTTCCCGCCCGACTCGACAAAGCCCCGCGAAATCGCCTCCACAAAAACATCGCCCGTTGCCCGGACCACAAATCCCTCGTCCACCGCCCCCCGCACGATCACGGTGCCGTCAAAATTGATGTTGCCGATTTCATAATTGACACTGCCTTTGTGCTCCAGAATGTTGTCGATCCGGACGACGCGGCCGGACATCACAACATGACCACTCGTGACGGCATAGAATTCGGTTCCGTCCGGCGACACCTGCACATTTTTTCCGGCGCTCAGCGTCTCGTCCTTCCCCGGCTTCGGACGCGTTTCCTCACCGAATATGTTCACGCCGACTGTCCCGTCTGTTGGAGGATATTTCTTGACCAGAAGCTGTCCCTCTTTCACGCTCTTGAACGCCGACATCGTCCGGTAATCCACCCGGCCCGAATCGTCTTCCTTCAGCTCCTTGTCATCTTCGCCCTTGAATAAAAATTCGAGCCGCGCGCCCTCACCATCCTGCCCGGGCGTGCCTTCGGCAATGAGAAGCGGCTCCAGATAATTTCCCCGCTCGATGTACGCCGCCACCTGTTCCGCATCCACCTGCCGAACCCCCATCTCCGCCACCCGCCGCATCACCTCAGCCGCCGTGATCGGCAGTCCACCCTCCTTGGGCGGCGTCACCGTCAAAAACGCCTTCAACTTGTCCGGCGCAATGACAAAGTCAAACTTCCCGTCCAGCTTCGCCTCCGGCTGCCGGTCGGCCAGGCGCACCCGCTCGCCTTTGGATTCCTCCACCACGGTCCGCACGACTGCTTCCGACAGACCCATCGTGTATCCGCGCGACTTCAAATCCGCCAGCACAACCCGCACGTCCACGCCCTTCGCATTCTCGCCTTCCGCCGCATACACGGTCAAAAACAACCCGTCCATGGTGTTCTCCAGCGTGTAATACCCCTCGCTCTTCTTCACCGCGGCCGCGGCGCCGCCGCCGCCTGCCATCGACCGCACCGCCGGCAGCGTCGGTTTTGTCAGGTCCTCCCGCTTGATCGGCTTTCGATAAATTTCCAGAATGTAGGGCCGCTTGTTCAGGCCCATCACGCCTTCCGATTTGTCCTGAATCACATCGTAGGCCAGTTCCGACGGCGGAATTCCCAGCTTCTCCTCCGCCGCCTCCAATCCCTTGCGTATCTCGTCGCACGTTACCTTCACCCGCCTCTGAGGCGGCTCCAGGTCGAAAAATTGCTTCAGTGAATCGGCCGCGTCCCCCGCCTCCTTCAACACGACACGCAACAGTTCCGACGGACGCTCCTCCATTGTCTTGCCAGCCGGCAGGGTCAGCACATCATCTCCGGGTGGGCGGCCCAAAATAGCCCGAAGCATGCCGATTTTCCCCGTATCCTTTTTCAAAAGAACGACGTTCCGGCGAAGCTTCGCCAGGACATCGGCGGCGGCCTCGACCGGCGGCGGCGGACGCCAGTACTGACGCGTCACGCTCTCCGCGTATTCGGCCGCAACGTAAGGATCTTTCTTGAGTTTTCCCTCCTCCACCTTCCACGTTCCCGGCCCCTCCTCCCGCGTCGCTTCGGACGTCACCGCGTTGATCGTCAACTTCACGCCTTTGGACATCTTCCGCGAATACGCCACATGACAGAGACTTGGCGCCGCCGATTCCTTCTGGAGAAACTCGGCCACAGGCTGGGACTCGATGGCAAACATATCCGCTAATTTTTTCTCCTGGCTTTCCTTGGCCAATTCCAGAAGTTCCGTGAGCCATGTTTTGAAATCCTGAATTCGCTCCTGATACAGCTCGGACTT
>JAHFCY010000126.1 GCA_023249255.1 Candidatus Lindowiibacteriota bacterium
ATCGTAATTAAATTCATCCATAATACAATCTGTCGGCCCGGACCGATCTATTTTTTAATTTCCATTCTCCCCGGGTTTGAGATAGGGTAGGGGAATATGAGTCTGGCCAAGTTGCAGAAGTTTATTCAGTATCTGCGTGCCAACAATATCATGGCGCAGGAGGATGTTTTGCGCGCAGTCCGGCAGATGAGCACATTCGACCGGCGCATGGGGCAACTCGGGGCGTTTCGCGGTTTCATTCAGCCCGAGCAGATCAACACGGTCCTGCTCGAGCAGGCGCGCAGCGGGGGCTTATTCGGCGAGTGCGCGGCTCGAATGAATCTCCTGACGCAGCAGCAGGTCGGGCTTCTCTTGAAACTTCAAAAAGACGACCTGTTTCTGTTCGCCCAGGCGGCGGTCACCCAGAAGCTGACGACGACCGACAAGGTCATCAATCACATCAAATCCTTTCTCGGCACCAATCCCGATCTGGCGAAAGAGACCGAGCCGGCCCCAACCGAGGAAAAGATCGGGATCGACCGGCAGATCCGGTCTGTCCTGAAAAACATCGAAGAGGTTTCGCCGCTGCCGGCGACGGCCCAGCGCGCAGTCGTGATGCTGGACGATCCCGGCGTCAACCTTGACAAAGTAGGCGAGGTGCTCACGCTGGATCCCGGCCTGACCTCGACGCTTCTTCGCGTCGTCAACTCGGCGTTTTACGGGCTGCGCGACAAGGTCACGAGCGTTACCAAGGCCCTCATTGTCCTTGGAATCAAAAAACTCCGACAGCTTGTCATCGCGGCGGCCGTCATGCAGAAATTTCAATCTGTGCCACCGGCCTTCGCGCAGAAATACTGGGAAAATGCCGTCCGGTCGGCGCAGTGGTCCAAAGAAATCGCCACACTCAGGCGCATGGCCGAAATCGACGAGATGTTTGTCTGCGGCTTGCTGCACAACATCGGGCAGCTTTTGATCCAGCAATATTTCCGCACGCATGTATCCCAGATCGACGAGCTGGTACAGAAAGGTAAAAAACCGGTAGAGGCCGAGAAGACGGTTCTCGGCGGCACGCACGCCGATCTTGGCGGATTTTTGTTCAACGTATGGCAGATGCCCAAGGACACGATTCAGAGCACGATGTTTCACCACCACGATCTCGCTCTTCTGCAAAACACGCCGAACCTGTCCGACGCCGTCTACATCGTTCACCTGGCCGCCTCCATCGCCGATTTGAACCCCAATCTTGATGCGCTGGCCTACGCCGAACAGCTGGAGGCCCTCTGGAACCGCTATCGCCCCGCTCTGAAACTGCCGGATGATCCGGCGGCCGTGGAGCGCATGGCCGAGTCGGTCGAATCCCACTACGGCCAACTCATCGCAACGTTTACCGGAAAGGCCTGATCGGCAAAAATCAGATGCCTGCCGCCCCCACGCAGCCGACGGATGTAAAACGCAAGCTCACGAACGTTCGAGCCGACGCCAAGGCGTACGAGGAGGAGCTGAAACGCAAAATCGCGGAGAGGGAAAAAGACCCGAATGCGGGACCCAACCATCCCGACACGGCGGCTCTTCTGACGCGCCTCGGATCGCTGTACGTGTCGATGTCAAAATGGCGTGAGGCGATGGCGCCGCTTGAACGCGCGCTGGACATTCAGCGGACGCACCTCAAGGCCGACCATCCGCAGATTCCGCTCACGTTGAGTCTTCTGGCCGACTCCTTCATGAAGCTGGAGAAACACAGCGATATCGAGTTCCGATTCAATCAGTACGACCGCAAGGCCGAGTCGGAAGTCGGCCCGGAACATCCGCTTGTCGGAGAAATCAAGTACAACCTCGGCTCCTTCTACCGCATCCGCTCCCGCTATCCCGAATCGCGTGAACTCTACGAAAAGTCTCTGGACATCTGGCACAAAAAACTTCGGCCCGACCACCCGCGGCTTCTCTCGGCCTACACGGAACTGTCGGGCGTCTGCCGGATTTTAGGGATGAACGAACAGGCCGAATTGCTGATCAAACGGACGATCAAGATCCGCTCGAAAGTTCTGGGCGAGGAGCATCTCAAGGTCGGAGAGCTCTGGAAGGAGCTTGGGATGTTCTATAAACAAATCGGGAAGCTGAAAGAGGCCGGGTCGGCGCTTCAAAAATCCATGGAGATTCTGCAAAAGGGACTCGGCAAGCAGAGTCCGCTGTTAAGTTACATCAAAAAGGCGTTTGGCGATGTGGAAAAGGAAATGTCGGCGCGTACGGCAGAGGCGGAGGCCGAAGCCGAAAAGGCGAAGGCCGCGGCCAAATCGGCGGCGCCAAAGTCCGACGGGGTGTGACGATGTTCGAAGACGAAGGCCAACAGCAATTTTTCATGCTGAACGAGGGGACGGAGGATTTTTACAATTTCAAAGACTGGCGGCTGGAGGACGAGGAGGAGGAAACCGTCGAGGAAGACGTCGATCTCAAAAAGATCGTCATCGTCGATTCCTCCCCTTTCTTCCGAAACATTCTAAAAAACCATCTCGAGACCGCCGGCTACAAGGTCCTCGGAAATTTTTCGGCCGCGCAGGAAACGTGCGAATTTTTGTCGCAGGAACCGGTGCGGTTCGTCGCCGTCGACATCGACCAGACCGACGGCGGGAACGCCAAGTCGGTCCATCTGATCGCCGACGCCCAACCCCACACCGTCTTTATTCTGTCAAGTTCCCGGTTTTCCAAGGAGCAGGCGGCAAGCATCGGCGAGCGGCCGTATTACTTTCTCTTGAAGCCCGTCACCAGGGAAACGCTTGAAAAGGTCATGAAAAAAGCTTACGACACGGAACTGGCCCGAAAGGTGAAACCGAAGGAGAGCCCGCCAAATCCGACGCAATAGCGCCCTTATTTCATAAGGAATCCAGGAATGCAGGAGGACGCAGAACCAGCTATGTTCTTGGCTTCCCGGCTTCCTTATAAATTTCCCAAGGAAGCTGAATTGTTACCTTATTTGAAAAACGACATAAGCTGGCTGACGGTCTGCTCGACTCGGGTGTGCATATCGGAGATCCGGCGGCCGTCCAGGGGGACGATACTTTTGTAATCCTCCACCGTCTGGCCGATGTTCATGCCCTCGCCGAAATGGTTCAGTTCGTTGTGGCAGGCATCCAGGGCAACCGCCATGTTGACGACCTTCGCCTCCATTGAAATGCCGGACATTTGCTGAAGATGGACCCGGGGGTGGTTGTGAAGCATCGCGGCCTGAATGGCCGCCGGGGTGAGCTGCCAGAGGTTCAGCAGATATGATCCGATATCGGCGTGGTCACATCCCATCACCGCCCGTTCCGCCTCCAGCGAATTTTTGCCGGACTTCATCTCGGACTTCATCTTCGCGATCTGGCGGCTCTCCGCCCGAAAATGCTGGCAGATCACCAGTTCACCGATATTGTGGAGAAATCCAGCCAGAAAAAATTCATCCGAATCTATTTTCTCCGCATGGGTCGCGATTTCCTTGCTCCACTGGGCGACCCGCATGGAATGCTGCCAGAAATCGGCGAGGTCATGGGGCGGGAGATTTTTGAAGTTCTCCATGACGGCCGCGGAGAGGATCAACTGGCGTATTTTTTTGATGCCGAGCACGGTCACGGCTTTGTTGACCGTCGTCACGGCGGATTTCAATCCGTAAAACGCCGAATTGGCCAGTCGAATCAGCATGGCGGTGAGCCCGACGTCGACGCTGATGACTTTGGCGACCTCATCGAGGTCCACGTTTGGATCGTTGAGCATTTGCAAGAGCCTGGCGATGGTGCCGGGCATCGGCGCAAGAACTGTGATCCGTTTGAGCACATCCCGGATCGACTGGGAGATCCGGCTATGGCGTTCCAGGCGGTGACGCTCGATCTGCTGTTCGAGATTTCTCTCCAGAAACCCCTTGAGAACAGCAAAGAGCGTCGGGGGCGCGATCTGGCCATCGAGGATCAGCGCCTGGCAGAATGCAAACATCTCGTCGTTCTGAAGTTCGAGGGATCTGCGGACTTCCTCCTGCGTCATGATCCCAAGCTCCACCGCAATTTCGCCGAATTTTTTATCGAGCGCCTCGCGCTGGACCCACAAAACCTTGTTGATCTCCTCCGGCGTGACGAATCCTTCGAGAAGCGCCACCCGGCCGAACCGAAGGTCGAGGCGGGCCATCTCGTTCCGCGCGCGGCCGGCGGCCTCTTCTTCGATAATGCCCTGCGAGCACAAGAACTCGATGAAGTTGTTCAGCATGGCGGTGGAAACCGGCATGGTATTCAGGCTCCCTGGCCGCTGTCCACGGCGCTTTTCTCCGCGACGGCCTGCGGAGTCTCAATCTGGAAGTACTTTTCCAAAAATCTCTGGACACCGGTCAGATAGTGGCTGAAATCGGTGCGCAAGATCGTGATCGTCCCGCCGCAGTTCTGGACTGTGTCCTTCACGTCCGACAGATAGCCGATGCCGCTCGTGGCGACGGACGCGACTTTTTCCAGATTCAGCGACACCTTGACCGGCATGAGGCTGGTGAGTCCCCGGACCGCATCCACGAGATTTTTGCCGCTGTCCGTGGTGATGTCACCCTCGACATCGAGGGTCAGCGTGTGACCGTCAAAGTGAAAAAAACAATGAAGGTTGTCATAGAGAGGTGGAAGCCGACGGACGGGAGCCTTGATGGCCCGCTGAAGACGAAGATTGATGTCGTGAATGGAGCTGTCCTTGGACACGCAATCGGAGGCGCCCATTTGAATGGCACGCACGACCGTATCCTTGTCCGGACTTTCGGCCATCAGCAGGACCGGCACGGCCCGGATCGGTTCCATGATCCGCACCAGCTTGATGGTCTTCGTCGCGTCCAACCCGGGCATTTTGTCGTCGAGAAGAATTGCCTCGGGCGCGCGCTTGAGCGCCTGCAAAACCATCTCCTTGCCGCTCCGGCACGCCATCGGCTGAAATCCCATGCCCTTCAGTCCGTCCTCAAGCAGGACAAGGGCCAGATCGTCATCATCGGCGACGATGATGTACGGCGCCAGAACGGAAGATGCATCGGACTTCATATCCATGACTTCAGTCTACGTAAATGTCCCTGTGCTGTAAAGGAAAATTCGACGTCGAATTCGACGTCGAGCGGGTCGGTCAATCGGAAGGATCCCGTTCTTTTCTCCCCCAGAGGGTATCGGCGGGACGAGTGGCGCGAAATCCGCCAACGAGACTTTCCGGAGGCATCTCGTCGAGGGCTATGAAATTTTCCGGCAGGTCCCAGTAGAACCACTCCGGATCCTTCTCGCTTTTAAAAAGCGCCAAGTGAGGCATGCGCGGATGCGGGCCGATGTAGGCGAGGAGATTCGGCAGGGACTGAACACGGTTGAGTTTCCCCTCGATTCTTCGGAAGACCAGCGTATCTCCCGCGGCCTTTTTTTGATGGAGTCTTCCGGGAATCAGCGGAATCATATTTATAATTCGCTTTCGAGCGAGACATACGTGTAGTGAAGCGGAATAATTCGTTTGACCATCGGATAAACCTCCCTGCGAACATATCGTTCTACTTCATCCGTGGTGGAACATTCAAGCATCGTGTGGGCAATGGATCGACAGTCGGCCACCCGCAGACCCGATATCAGTTTTTTAATATCAAGGGTAGCCGGAAGGGCCATGGAGAGGTCTCGAAGGCCGATACCGAGAAGAAAGGGGATGATCAGGGGGTTTGCGGCTTCCTCACCGCAGAGCGAGACATCCTTGCCGGCGCCGGTGCAGACCGAGACGACGCGCGAGATCAAAGACAGAACAGCCGGGTGGAGAGGGCGGTAGAGATACGCAACCTGTTCCTGGGTCCGGCTGACGGCCAGCGTATACTGCACCAGGTCATTGGTTCCGATGGAAAAGAAATCGGCGAAGGGAAGAAATCGATCGATGCAGATGGCCACAGACGGAACCTCGACCATGATGCCGACAGGCGGAATCTTGTGGGGCGTGCGGCGGCGGGCCAGTTCCCGGCGCGCCTCTTCCAGATGCTCCCGGACTCGGACGATTTCCTCGACGGCGCTGATCAGCGGCAGGCAGAGCCGGATGTTTCCGGCGGTATTTGCGCGAAGGGCCGCCTTAAGCTGGGGCATCAAGAGCTGGGGCTGGGCCAGACAGAGCCGCACGGCGCGCATGCCGAGCATGGGATTAAGGTCGGCGGAGATATCGATGGGCGACATGAATTTATCGCCGCCGATGTCGATCGTCCGGACGACCACCGGATCGGGAAGGACTTTGCGGCTGACATGCCGGTAGGCGCGGTAGAGGGTATTTTCGTCGGGGACAGTCATGCCGAGGTAGAGGTATTCCGTCCTGAAGAGCCCGACGCCGCAGGCGCCGTATTTTTTGACCATCGAGACTTCCCGCTCGACATCGATATTCGCGCGGAGGAAGACCTCGGCGTCGTCGGGTGTCCGGGCCGGCGCCGGGCGCAGTCCCGCCGGGACGCGTTGAAGTTTTTCGAGCGCTGAAATTTTCCGCCGGAAATTCCGGATGGTGGAGGCGGATGGGTTGATCAGGACACGGCCCGTGGCGCCATCGACGAGGAGCGTGTCGGCCGGACGGATCCGGTTCAACCGTTTGACCGACAAGCCGAAGACCAGCGGGATGCCCATTTCCCGGGCCAAAATGGCCGAGTGGGAGGTGCGGCCGCCGAGGCGCGTGACCATGCCGACGACTTTACTCGACAAGAGCGCCGCGGTCTGAGCCGGAGAAAATTCATGCGCGACCGCGATAAAAGGCGTGGTCGGCCAGTCCCGATCGGACAGCCCCGGTGTGAGGCGGTCGAGCAAAAAACGCATGACATCCCGCACATCCTCCCGGCGGGCCGACAAATGATGATTTTTCATCCGCTCGAAAACTCGCGCGACATCGCCGTAAGTTTCCTCGACAGCCCACTCGGCGCAGATCAAATTCCGGCGAATCCGGGATTCGATCTGGGCGCGTATTTCGGAATCATCAAGCATCATCCGGTGCGCCGCCAGAATGTCCTTCAGACTCTGCGGCCCGGGCGATTTTTTGTTTTCCAGTTCATAGAGTTCAAGGATGGCCGATTGATAAGCCTTTCGGAGACGGGCCAGCTCGGCCGGCACGCCGGCACGAACGATTTTCCGGCGGAGCGTCGCGACAGGTGTTTCCATGCACCAGAACGCGGCGCCGATGCCAAGACCCGGCGAGGCGGAATGACCCTGGAAGACGAACGACTGGCGGTGGTATCCGGCCGGCGGCGTCATTTGCCTTCTCCGAATTTGTCGTCAATCAGGCGGACGATCTCGGCCAGGGCTTTGGCGGCGTCCGGACCCCGGACGACGATCCGGAGGCTCATGCCGCGCTCGGCGGCGAGCATCATGACACCCATGATGCTTTTGGCGTTGGCGGTCATCCGGCCCCGAAAGAGTTTCACGTCCGATTTGAATTTTTCACAGAGGCGGACGAGCTTGGCCGCCGCGCGCGCGTGCAGGCCGGACTCATTCTGGATCCGGACCGTCTTCTGCGTCATGCCCATCGCGCCAGTCCCATCGCCAGAACCAGGCCGGCCGCAAGGAGCTGATAAACCGACACCCAGCGCCGGTGCAGCAGAACAACGGATCCGCACAGAATCGCAAGAGCGATCAGCAGGCGCAGAAAAAAAACATGCGGGACGGGGAACGTGTCCGGCAGTCCGGGCAGGCGGCGCTGAATCGACTCAAAGAGAGCCGCGAGGACGAGCGGTGCAAGAATTCCGAGGAAAAAGACGCAGAGCCGGCGAACGCTCTGCAGCATGCTGCTCGGAAACATTTTCAAAATGTGCCCGACCATGTCCTCGCCATACGTCAGGCCGAACTTGAGACCCCGCCAGCGCGTTGTGAAATGAAAGTAATTGAATACGGCAAAATAGAGAACAGCGCCGGCGACGACGCCGGCCGGATCGGGAATCAGCAGGAACGGCACGGCAAGAAGAAAGACCAGAAGCCGGAGATGATCCCAGAACCAGAGGCTGCCCAAGGCATTGAGAGGCGCCGCGATTTTCGACTTCAAGTATTCGACCGCTGAAACGGGCAGTTCCCCGGCCGCCACTTTTTCTTCGACGTGGATCGTCAGGCCCATCATCGCCGGAACAAAATAAGGATGGGTGTTGAACAGCGATGATGCCCGTTCGCATGCCGTCTCAAACTCTTTCGAGTCGCGCCGCCATATTTTTTTAAGAGCAGAGCGGATGCCAAAGAGAAATCCGACGTTCTGCATGCGCTCGGGATTCCATGCCGCCTGGACAAAAAACGATTTCAGGCATATCTCCAGCCGACCGGCGAGAGATGTCATACGGAAGGCGCTTCCCGCCGGCCGCGGAACGCTTCGACAGCGAGAAACGCGGCGCAGAGGCTGACCATGATGAAACAGGCGGCGGATGCAGGCACGCCGTAGAGGCGCGCAAGGACCAGCACGAGAACGCCGATGACCAGCCCGGCCGCCCACAGAAGCCCTGTCGAGGAATGAAAAAATACCGACGTGGTATACGCCAGGCAGATCGACAGCATAACCACCCACGCAAAGACAGCCGCGGGAACGGCAGCCGGGCCGAGGAGAACGAGAATTCTCGGCAAGCTTCCCTGCACGGCAAGGACGGTCAGAAGATAAAATCCGAAGGATTTGGCGAAGAGGGCGGCGGCGGCGGTCAACTGAACGTATCCGACGCGGTGAATCCGATGGTAGAGAGCCGTATTGACGTCGCGCATCCGCAGATCAACCCATTTCGACAGGAAGGACGCCGCAAGGCCGATGGCGCCGGCGAAAGGCGCGGCGGCCATGGGAGGGATTGACGCGACCGCATGGCCGTAAATGTCGGGCGAGAGACTCCACATGCCGCCCAGGACGGCGGCGGTCGCGAGCATCGGGTCCGCGGGCCGTTCTTTCAGCGGAATGGCGCGGCAGAACAAGAATTCGAAGCAGATTCCGACCAGGACCGCTTCCGTCGGATCTCCGAAGACGACTCCGAGAATGGCCGCGGCCACGACGGGCCTGGAAAGCAGGATCTGAAAACAGGCCATCTGGTCCATGGAGAGCAGCGCCGCGATAAACGAGAACAGGACGGTGTCGGCGATATTCATGACGAGCGGTGAACCTCCACTTCTTTTCGGCGCGCGGACGGAATCAGGCGAATTTCAAAATCGATTCCCAATCCCATCATCTCGCGGATGGCCGCGATTTCAGCGTCGGACGCATAGAGGCCGTGAATCCAGAGTTTCCGGCCGGCCGTCTGATGCAATCCGCCGAGGTTGACCTCCCTGGGCCTGACACCGAGCCGGACGGCGGACGCGAGCGTTGCCGGATTGGCGAAGATGATCATCGTCGATTCTTTCGAAGCGTCAAGCTGCGGCCAGGCTTGCGAGGCGCCGGAGAGCGTCAGGGCGTCAAGCCGGATCTGTTGCGGCACGACCAT
>JAHFCY010000127.1 GCA_023249255.1 Candidatus Lindowiibacteriota bacterium
TCAAATTCATCCGGCACGCGAATCATCATCAGCACTTGCTTGTCCGCCGAATCGTTGAACCGCACGCCCTGCACATCCGGATTGTTGAGCAACACCCGCGCCCCCGGATTGTTCGCCGTTTCCACGCCCTCAAAAATATCCAGCCCGATCCGCCGCCGAATCCGCGCATTGCCGGTCAGCACGCTTCGGCCCGACGCATCCAGCTTGAAATCGTCCGCCGCCGCGCCGAACACCGTCTGCCCCGGAAATGTCTTGTTGCCGGCAACGGTTTCATCCCCGCTCTTATGCACGGCCACCGCATCATCCGCCTTCAAATCATTCTGCGCCTTTTGCACCGCGTGACCCGCGACCGTCCCCGCCGGCACAACTGGCGACTTCAAAAACGTCTTCACGCCATCGATCGTCTCATTCCCGGTCGCCTCCACGGTGTCATCAGGCCCAAGCGGCACAGTATTGACCGGCACCGACAGCACCACCCCACCCGCATCCACCACCTGCGTCTTCAGCGACAACCTACGCCCCCAGCACGTTGATCTGCGCCGTCGATGAATTCCCCGCCGCCGTATTCTTCACCAGCACCCGGATCCGCTTGTGGACCTCGTTGACGATTTTCGCAATCAAAGAATTCCCGGCCGCTACTGCCACTGCCGGTTGAATGGACACGTCAAACGTTGTCCCGTCAATCGATCCTTCAACCTGCACATCGATCGACTGACTGCCCGAATTCTTGCACCTCACCGAAACAAACCGCGAATACCGAACCAGCACACCCACCCGCCCCTGATCAAACCCGTCCGGCGCCGCCGCGATCGTTTCCGTTTCGTCCACATGCCGACGATTCAAAATGTCCTGTACGCTCTCATTCCTCGGCCCTGGCTGAGCCATATTCCCCCCTACATGGATGTAGAGTCCCCGACATAGCGGCGTTCGGCACAAGGATGTGCAACGAACGGCGCATGCCTATGTCGGGGACCGTTCTCGTCTCTCTCCCGTATAGGAGAAATCCCCTCTCGTCAATCGTTTTTTGTAACAGGCAACGGAACGGGTGGATTCCCTCGGCTATTTCTTCTTAACGCAAGCGGGGAATATTTCCCTCCGCGCGCGTCTCTGCCATCTGCCGACTCGATTCGGTCCCACACCGAATCATCAATCGATTCATTCACTCCAAGATTCAATGGCCGGTGGTAAGGATAGACACAGGGGAGCATGGCATAAAGTCCACACGCGAATTCCCCAAGCGAATCATGCATCAAAGCCTCGTGTGCATCTTTCTCCACGGCAACCTCACGTGTAAACTCCAGCCCGCAGGCAGCCGCCTTCTTCTGCATCCACCTTAGCGGTATTTGTTGCAATTTCCCATTTTTGTAGCCACCGCCGACGTCTGCATGCGCTCCGGAAAACCAACGTTGCTCTACGGTCTGTCCAGGCGACGGCTTCTTGTCGATGGACCACATCGTTGCGGCAAAATCCGGTCGATGTTCATCCATGGCCACCGCATGATAGGCATTCTCCACCATCCTGCTTAACTGTGTGTCGTGCCAACGGTAATAATCCGAACTGAATCGAATTCCATGCACAGGCACTCCCAGCGCGCCAACGGTATCCCACACGCCAAGAAACTTCACTTTGATCTCCGGCCAACTGAATGTCTTCTTGAAAGCGGTAGCCCGTAACCCGTCCGGCTCCCATTCCTTCTCTCGATATATGTGATATGCCTCTTCAGCGAGTGCTTCTGCTTCAGAGTCCGACGCCCCGGCGGGAATACCGCATTTCCGGATCAGGCCGACCAGACTTCTTGCCGTATACGCTCCGCGGCTGAACCCGAAAATGAAAATCTCATCACCCGACTGATAGTGTTCCGTCAGCCACAAATACCCATCCTTGATGTTTCGGGACAGCCCATATCCAAAACTTCCGCCCAATAACTTCTCACCATAATTCACTCCCACGCCCGGGTGATAATATTTGATCTGCTCGACGGCCGTTCCCGTCCCTACACCCGATTCCTCAGTCGCCTTTTTCCCCATCAACCTATATTTGCCCCGAAAACTCCGTATGGATGCCGTCAGATCATAAAGCCGATAAACGTTGGTGCGGTCATCCCGCGTGTTCCACGTCCCGTCAAAAAAGAGGGCAAGCCTTCGATTCATACCGCTTCCATACCCATAAACCTACTTCTCAGCAGCATGAATTTCTTCATAGGCTTTATCCCAATGATCGCTCATCCTATTAAAAATGGATGCTCCCATTACCGTCGTTACGGTCAAAGAAATCATTAAAATGTATTCAAATATTACGATTCTATTCCCAAAAGATTTATCAAGGATATTCCAAGCACCAGCCGTCATTCTATCATCTATGAAAATCCACCATTCGGCAACCAGAGGAAAAAGGAAAAGCAACCACGTGACCATACGCAGGAGAAATTCTCTCGATTTATGAGATCCACCGGGGATATTCCAGATTTGATGCATACCGGCCATTTTGTAAAAATCTCGGAATGGGTGGATCCCTGCTTCTCGAACTGATTCAAAGGAAATTCGCAGGGTTTCTTCTTCTCTAATGAGACAAAATAGGAAGACAATGGCCAAGACATTTAGTTGCAAGGAGCTAAAAAGAAGAAAATCGTTAATATCAAAAGTGACGTCCACGAACGGAACTTTGAATGTTCCGTTGAATTGATCATCCAAATTGTATAGTTGTCGTTGTAGAAAATCCTTATCAACGGGTGTCTGTAAACCGATTCCCATTTTCTCCAATGCGCCCCGCAACCTTTTCCGTTCCTCATCGGATACATGGTCAGTATTCGTTGGACTTTTTAATTCTTCCCAATGGTTTAAAAGGGAGTGCCGAAGGTTGATTCGATGTTCCAACCAGCTTCCTTCGCGTGTCTTCCAGTAGAAGGCAAAGATCATGGCACTTGAAAGCAAGATGATATAGAAAACAACCCGGCTCCTTTTGGAAGCCTCACCCACACCATCCAAATAAAACTTTAGTCTCTCCCAATCCATAATTCCTCCTCTTCTCGCTGGATCGAATCCAACCTCGTTCCCAGCAGACGTCAAACTGACGGTGACCTATCTATGTGCCTTTCGATCATCATAGCCGAAAATCGCGTAATCAACGTACATGTTGCCGGTCAAATCAACCACGTCCTGGCTGTTTCTTACCCCATGCGGATAATGTTCGACTCGGTCGAGCGACATATACAGCAATCCAATTTGCTGATCTCTTTTCTTTGATAGAACGTCTCCAACGATGCTGAATATGAACTTGCCGACTTCAACGGCAGCGGTGTATCCGGGGTTCATGGTACCCCCAATGAGAGCGGGCAAGCTGTTGGCAAACGATCCGAATTCTTGGTGATTCACCACACCCAGGATTTCCGCACCCACGTCTCTGGTTCTGTCATTTAATTTTATCGCGGTGAATTGCCAGCTGAAGTCCTCCGGTATTTCTTTGGACTGATACAGGACGTACCCCGTATCGCCGAAGAATGCGGTCTGATTGTCTTTGACCGATTCGATCGGCGTCAGTCGGCGCGTTGCCGCGACAGCCTTGACAATGTCCATCACCAATTCCTTTTTCCTCTGCGGGTCGGTTGTCTTTAGCAATTCGTCCAAATTGGGCAAATCCATGTTCCCACTTACGATTAGACTCCACAGCTGAACGGTCGCCAAGTCACGACCAAGCCCCAGAAACCCCTTAGTGGTTTCGTTGTCAATAATCTTCACCTTGTTTATGCGAAAGTAGAACACATTGGCCTCCCGGCTGACATATGGCCAGCATCGTCGACCACTTTCGAATGCCGACGCCGTCATCCTACCTCCGATATATCTGAATTCCAACCTAATATTTTATGGGCCGACGGCGTATCAATTTCCAACAAAACCTTCTTCTCATCTTCCTTTTCTCACGACGTACATGACCCTCCACATCTCCGGCAACAATTGCCGCGCCTTTGCCGTTTACCGCTCATAAAATCCGGTCAAACTTCCGATAACAATAAGTAGTAGATAGTCACGATAGAAGGTTATGAACAAAGGAGTTGATGAAATTGGCCCCCGATACCCACTCACACGAATCTAACCACCAACGGCAAGATCTTGCCGTAGTCCCGGCAACTATTTCCCCCAGCAATCTTTCCGGAAACTCTTGCCTCGATGACGGCAACGCTTGCCGGCAAGGCGTTGCCGGAGAGCCGGCAACAATTTCCTCCGGCATCAACCCCGGAAATACTTGCCAAGACGCGGCAACAATTGCCGAAGTGGACGGCCCCGAATGGCTCTCCGTTGAATCCGTTTCCCACCAGCTCGGCGTCTCCCCTAGGACTGTACGCTACTGGGCCCAAAAAGAGATGGTGCTCGCCAAACGCACCAAAGACGGCTGGATCATCCGCGCCGACTCACTGCCCAAATTGCCCCGCTTAAGCCCCGGTCATGCCGGCGTCAGACTCGAAGTCCAGGATTCCGCACTCCTCCAGAAAGTCGAGGACATGGCATCCGTCATCGGTGCCCTCCGCAGCAAACTCGAAGACACCGAAGAGCGCTTGCGAGAATCCCAGCGACTCCTCCCCGAGGCCCGGGAAACCATCCGAAAGCGTGAAGAAGAAATGATACGCGCCAGAGAAAAAGCGGCGGCGGAAGAAGCGCGGCGGCTCGAACTCGAAAAATCCAAGGCCCAGGAAGAACTCAAACGAATTGACGCGGAACGCGCGGCGCTCGAAGAAAAAATCCGGCGGGAATTGATCGAAAAGGAAAAAGCGGAAGAACAATCTCGAAGACTCCAAGCCGAAAAATTAGCGGCCGAAGAAACCGCCCGCAGGATCGAAGAAGAAATCAAACGCAAAGACGCCGAACGGAAAGCGGCAGAAGAAGCGGCTCTGCGAGTCACCGCAGAGGCATCTGCAAAAAAATTCCGCGCGCGCCTGAAAACTCTTGCCTACGCCGCTGGCATTATCGTCGTCATCGGTTCGATCGCTTTCGTTATGACGACGAAAGGTTACTCCTTCTCCAAGTCCACCCACACCGATGTGTCTCTTCAATCCAGCTCAGCGCCAATCCAGCCCGCTCCCGCCACACCTGCGGCATCCGCCGCCCCATCGACATCCGATCCCGACGCCGCTTTCGCTCAAACCCCGGTTGTTCCATCGCAACCTCAAACGCCGAACCCGGTGCAAGAACCCCGCTAAACCAACCACACCGGCCCTCCCGCCCCGTTTGTCCTTTCATTGCCCGCGCTGAAATTTCGTCCCATCGTCTGCCCCGCCCAAGCCTTGCCTTTTTTTCCTTGACGCCTCCTCCGGGCAATGTTTCACTCACCCCACTGAACCTCTGACTGCACGGCCAACTCTGTCCCCGTAACCTGATCGACTGTCCTGAAGGTGCTGTCTCGCTGAAAAAAAGGCGGGACCGCGTGCCAATCCTTCAGGACAGCATTTGGCCGTGCGGTCGAGAGGGTGCGGCCGCGGCCCTGCCCCATATATATATGGAAGGGGTGGGTGGACCGTGAGCAACTTTATGTACATTCCAACGTGCTTGGCGAATGCCGGCCTTCCGCATTCGGCTTTTGGCGGCGGTGTTTGGCGGCGTCAAGCCGGCGATTTTCAGCTGTTGGTGATCGCCGGAAAAGATTCCCGGATCCCGTGCGGTTCTTACGCGCGGCTCTTTTTCATGTGGCTCGTCACGCAGGTCATCCTCCTCAAAAAACAAACCATAAAAACAAACGACAGCCTCCATTCGATCCTCAAATCCCTCGGCCTCAATACCGATGGCAAAACGCGCCGTCGCTTCAAAGACCAAGCCGCCCGGTTCCTATCCTGTTCCATGTCCATGTTCAGATTGTCCGCTGGCGCCACCGACGCGGTCCACCAAATTTGTTCCGCCTTCGATCTCCAGTGGAACCACCGCCTACCGGACAACCCCTCTTTCTTCGATTCCACTTTCCTCATCAGCGACGCCTTCTTCGACCACATTATGGCCTCCGCCTTCCCCGTCAAAAAAGAAGCAGTCATCGCCATGCGCCAATCCCCGTTCTGCCTCGACATCTACCCTTGGCTGTCCCATCGCATGAGTTACAACCGCCAGGACACCAGAATTTCCTTCGACTCCCTGGAAAATCAGTTCGGATCCGCCTTCAACCGCCCCGCGGATTTCAAACGCTCATTCCGTCACCATCTCCAAACCGTCTCCGCCCACTACCCCGAAGCCCTTACATCCTTTTACCCAACAGGCCTCATCCTGCATCCATCCCCGACAGCGGTGCCACGGATGGCGCCCCAATGATATCCACATTTTTCAGTGGATTGCCCCGACTTATCTACGTGCATTCGGTCACCGCCTCCTCCCTCTCAAAACACGCGTATTCGGTCACACCCATACGTGTAAACGGTCACAACCGGCGACCTGCCCGGCGATGTATCTGCATCAACACCAATCGATTTCCAAAACGTCCGCCACCCGCCTTGTAGTATGTCTTCTATCCTTATAGTTACCAGAAGCTGCTGTTTTGTGGATATCGCACCCTTCAGTAGTTTGACTCACTGGCCGGTCCGCGCCATCGCCAAACCGCGATGCGCGGCCGGCCGGTGAGATTTACCTCAACGCTCCCGCTCGCCCCGTCTCCAGCCATCTTGTCTCCGGCGAGTGAAAACGTTATGATCCCTCCATGGACGATCCCCTAAAAAAAGATGCGGACACCATCAAAGCCTTTCTCTCCAATCAGGATAAATCCAAACTGATCGACCTCCTCCTCGACCAATCCCAAACCGATGACCGCCTCCATGAAAAACTCGCGATGCAAGCCGCCAAGTCTGAACCCCGAGGTCCGGATATGGCCTCTTTCCGCAAGGTCATCAACAGCGCCGTAAAACGCCGGCGATTCATAGACTATGCCCACGCCTTCGAGTACGCCCAGGGCATCGAGCAGATCATCGACGAATTGGACCAGATGGCACAAGACCATCCGTCCGCAACCATCGACCTTTGCGAATATGCCCTGACCGCCTTGGAATCGGCGACAGGATCAGTCGACGATTCGGACGGTCACATGACCCCCTTGATGCGCCGTCTTCAGGAAATTCATCTGGCCGCCTGCCGCAAATCCAATCCGGATCCCAAAAATCTCGCCCGGCTCCTGTTTCAACGCGAACTGACCACAGACTACGACGTCTTTTACGGCGCCGCCGAAACCTACAAAGACGTTCTCGGCCCCAAAGGATTGGCCGTCTTTCGGCAATTGGCAGAAGTCCAATGGTCCAAGATTCCTCCGCTCGGTCCCCGGCAGAAACGGTCGACCGAAGACAACCCTCGATTCCAAATCACTCACATCATGGAAACCTTGGCCATGATGTCGGGCGACACGGAAGAACTGGTAGCCGTCAAAAGTCGTGATCTTTCCCTCGAATACGCTTTTTTGGAAATCGCCCAGATTTACAAAAAGGCGGGCAAGGACGACCTCGCCCTCGAATGGGCCGAACGCGGCGTCCGATCTTTCCCCGGTCGTTGTGATGCGCGCCTCCGTGACTTCCTCGCCGAGGAATACAAACGGCAATCCCGCCACGACGAAGCCATAGTCATCATCTGGTCCGAATTCGCCGACTGGCCGAACCTGACCTATTATCAAAAACTCAAACCTTACGCCGACCAAATCCAAGCATGGCCTACTTGGCGTCAAAAATCCCTCGACCTCATCCGCGATCGTATCCAACGTGAGAAAGACTCTTCACAAAAGGAACGTTCAACCTCGATCATCACATGGTCGCGCGTCCCAGACCATTCCGCCTTGGTCTCCATTTTCTTGTGGGAAAAAGACGCCGAATCAGCTTGGCATGAAGCAACCGAAGGCGGTTGCACACAAGACCTCTGGCTCAATCTTGCCGCCCTCCGGGAAGAGGAACATCCTGAAGACGCCATCCGAATCTACCAGAATCAGATCGCCCCCACGCTCGACCACAAAAACAACGCCGCCTACGAAGAAGCAGTAGCCTTCATTCAAAAAATCCACGACATCATGTCCCGCCTCAGCCAATCCGCCGAATTCTCAAAATATCTCCAATCCCTCCGCGCCTCCCACAAACGCTTCCGAAATTTCATGAAACTACTCGACAAGACAAACTGGTACTGATCCAAGCTCTCGATCATTCCAAGTGGCCGGTTCTACGGTTTTTTTTTCTTGTCCGAATACAAAATCACCAGCCGGTTTAAACTACATGGTTTTTTGGGTTTGGTATTGAATGGCCTGAACGAGGATCTTATCAACAATCGAACGTATACTACATGTACCTATCTGCGAACTACTATATGTATATAGGGTATCAGAAGTGACACCCCTTCTGTATCAGAAGTGACACCCATAGCCATAGATTGGCCGTATCAGAAGTGACACCATTACCTTGTTGAAACTGTGGATATTGTGGATTGCGGGTCCAGCGCTCAATAGACCGATATTTGGTGTCTGAAAGAAGTCGGCGGGACGGAAGTCGGGGATGGGTACAGAATCAGGTGATCCGGCGTCGTTTTGAACCGTGCCCCACGGTAAGCGCATTTGATCAGTTCGAGGTACTTACAGCATCTGGCCTTAAACAGTCTGGATGCATCGGTCTCCGTTCCAAACTGCTTCTGGAGTGATGGCCACGGAACGCGCGTTTCGCTCTTGAGGGTATAATATCGGAACGTCAGCCACGCGTAGAGGTCCAGCGCCAACGGCGATCGGCGGATGGCATCGATGATTCGAATATCGAGAGGAAACGCGTGTTTCATGACGTGTTCGAAAAACACCTCGCCGACCGTAATTTCAGCGTCCGGCGTCTCCGGAAAATTCACGTTCCACCAAGTCGAGTACCGTGTCGCAATCTCCGCCGAAACATGGTCCCGCCGCTTTTCGCTTCTTCGCTCATACATGATAGCCGAAAGAAGCAGCCGGTTGGCCTGGTTGGTGAATAAAATGCGAGCCTTCCCTTTTGGCTGAATTTTGAGCGCCAAAAGAAACGCGTAGTAGCTCCTCCCGAGTTTGATCACCCGCTTGCCGCTCCGTTTGATTTCGTTGGTCAGCCACATCATAAGCAGCCGCGGATAAACCCCAAACGGCAGTCCATAATCCGAGTGCGCGCGGATGTAGAGCTCAAAATCAAACGCCCGCCGCCGCCACTCAAGAACAGCAGGTCCAGGATCAACATAGGGAAGCGTAGCCATGGCAAGAGACGCCGGCAGAAACGTATGTTCCTGCGGCAGATCGTGGATGGATAGAAGCCTATCGACCTTCCGAGAAGTCGTCTGCTGAGCGGGAGACAAAACACTCCCGACCCCGATATCCCCCATATCTCCCTCAAATCTACCCCTCAGTAGACGACTACTTAAAACATGA
>JAHFCY010000315.1:0-2695 GCA_023249255.1 Candidatus Lindowiibacteriota bacterium
TTGTGTCGGGCAAGCCGCTGGGATCGTCGCCCGACGGGGTAATCAAGGCGGCGGATATGAAGAAAACATTGGAGGAAATCAAATCCGGCGGGGAGATCACCGTGAAGGACGCCAAAGGCGGAACCGCGCGGGTGCCGCTCACAACCGTCATGCGAAATATCGCCGGTCAGCCGGCGGCATCGGGGGAATCCCGGCCATTGACAAGTCCCGCAATTCCCACGAACGACGAAAAGAATATCGAATCCGCCAAATCGATCCTCGCGTCGATGGCCGGTGCCTTGAGCCGAAAGTCCGTGGACGGATATTCAAGCGCATTCGCGCCGGACGTGACGGTGACGATTCAAGGCAAACGATCGGACGGGGCCGGTATTCGGCAACTGCTCGCGTCGGTCCTCCCGCTTCTGGACGATGTTCAATGGAATCAGGAGGTCAAGTCGGCGACGGTCGACCCCAAAACCGGCAATCTCCGCGTGCGGGTGACTTCGGCGTACTCGGCCAAACTGATGGAGCCTGTCGGCGTGACGCGGGCGTCCTTGCCGAAACCGGCCGAGGTCAAGGCGTATCAGATGCGGCTGATGGAGTCGTTGCAGTCGTCGGCGGAGGAAATATATGAATTCAAAGTCATTCCCGCGAAAGCGGGAATCCAGCTGGTGGAAATGGTGTCCGGCCTGCCATTCAACGCGGGCCTGGCCGGCAAAGTCGACGAGTTGATGGCGACGTGGCAGGTGAAGGTGGCAACCTTCGGCCTGTTCGACTATATCGAACAAAAAGACATCGGCAAATTCTCGGAACTCATCGGCGAAGATTTCACCAACAATGACGACAACAATTTCAAACACAATCGCGGCGATTTTCTCGAGTCCGTCAAGTCCGATCTCGACCATCTGATCAACATCAACCACGGCGTCCGCGTCGAGTCGATCCAGATGAACGGATCCGAAGCGCGAGTGCCGATCACATGGGACCGCAAAGCCGAAATCAGCGGCTTGCGAACGATCTGGAGCGTCAAAGATCAGAAGACGACGCTTATTTTCAAGCGCGCCGGATCATACCAACTGGCGCGGATCGAAGGCAGCCCCCTGTTCGGCAATTCAAGCCGGATGACGGGCAAGACGCTGATCCGGTCCGGCGATTTCGACGGCAATACCATTACGAAGGCCGTTGTGATCAGCAACTCGCTTGAAACAGCCCCCGCGACGTCGGCCGACATTCCGGAATTGCCGAAAGAATTCATTTCGTCGCTGGGAGTATCGACGGAAGTCAGCGGCGGGTCGATCAGTTCCAACCCGGCCGTCGATCAAACGTGGAAAGGCAACATCGCGATCGCGTCGAGCATCACGATCCCGGCCGGCGTCACGATCGCGGTCGCTTCTGGTGCGACGATCACCGTATCCGACAACGTCACCGTCACAGTACAGGGAACGCTCAAAGCTTCAAGTGCGGCGACATTCACATTCGGCGCCACGACGGCCCTTACCACCTCCGGCACGACCGACCTGACAAGCCCGACGATGACATTCGGCGCCAATTCGACAATCACAGTGGCGAGCGGCGGGTCTTTAACTCTCAACGGCGGCACGATATCGATGGGCACGACCTCGACGATTTCGGCGAGCGGCACGCTGAACGCGACGAGCGCGACGTTCAAGGCCGCCGCGACCACGTGGAGCGGCATGACCATCGCGGCCGGATCAGCGGTGACTCTAACGAGTTGTACGATGCGGGACGCCGACACGCTGATCATCACGACGGCCGCCAGCCCGACGATTCAAAACAGCACGCTCTATCCGACCAAATGCGCCATCCAGGTCAAATCGAGCGGGTCGCCGACCATCGCGAACAACACGATCACATCGTTATCGGGGTCGTTCATCCCCGCAATGGCGCTTGATATCGCCCCCAGTTCTTCCGCCAACGTCACATTCCGGAACAACACAATTACGAAGCTTGGAAGCAGTAGAACGGATTACAAAACAAATATCAGAATCCGCAATAACTTTACGGGATCGTTTACGTCGTCCCACAACGGTTTTACCGGCGACAACAGCCTGGCAACTCCCGCCTCGGCCGACAACCAGTATGGGATTATTCTCGCCTCATCGACAGGATCGGCCACGTTTGAGAACGACGTGATCAACAACTATACGGTTGGCGTCGAAAACCGCGGCGACGACGACAACGACGGCACCAACGACGACAACATGTCGCCGTGTACGTTCACAAGATGCGACTTCACGAACAACGCAGAATTCGGTATCAGAGGCGGCGCCGCCGCGCTGAATATCACTTTGAATGGTTGCTTCTTCCAAGGCAACGGAACCGATAACTTCGCAATATTGACCATATCGAATCCGGCAGGGGCTGCAAATGGCAGATAATAGGCAATCGGCAATGGGTAATAACAAGCGCGGTATCGATCGGTTCGTGAATTTTGCCCTTGGTCTGCTATTGACTATTGCCCATGTCATATTGCCTCACAGAGCCGAAGCGCTGTCGATCATGTACCCCGGCGAAGGCATCAAGATGGTGGTGACGCAGGCCGGCGAGGAGGTCAAGAAAGTCCTCGACGCCGACAACAATGTCAGCCGCGCGGCCAAGAGCATGGTCGGTTTGATTGACCCGAACAACCTGGCGATGCACTTCGACGCGTTCAACATGGACCTGACGCTGTCGGGCTACAAGAATTCAGTTTCCG
>JAHFCY010000315.1:2705-3257 GCA_023249255.1 Candidatus Lindowiibacteriota bacterium
GCGGTCGTTTTTGAAGGAAGGCGACCACACGCAGGAGCAAGTCGACGTCGGCGGGAAGAAACGGTATGTGTCATTCGGCGGCGGCGAGTTTGAGTTCAAAACCTCGATCCGCGGGACGGAAGATCCGCAAGTGGACGTGAGGAACACGCGGTTGCAGGGACTGTATGGCACGTTCACGAAACCGGACGATTACGCGCTGCGCCTCGGCAACGTCAGCGGCAGTTTCAGTTCGTACAGTCTGTCCTCGAGCGCGGACGTAGGCGCGCAGTTGACGAAGGATCTGGGCGGAAAAAATCCATTCAAAGAAATGCAAATCTATCTGGCGCGGCCGACGCGGCATCTGGAAGGCACCTCATTCGACCGGTTCGTGTACGGGTTCAGGCTGTCCGGCCTGAAATCGGCTCCCGCAACCGTTGGAGGATCGAGCCTCCTGGACAAACTGGGATTGAGTTACGTGAAAACGAGAGACGATGTTCACAGCGTCAAAGACACCAACGCCCGGCCGGCGAACGCGGTGGAGAATGACGTCGTGTCGGTCGACGCGAACTTCAA
>JAHFCY010000128.1 GCA_023249255.1 Candidatus Lindowiibacteriota bacterium
GATCCCGTCCGTACGGATAAAGATTTTGTCGTCCTTCATTGGAAATTTATCGTGCGCATCGGCCTGCACAAAGTTTTGGAGGGATCCTCTAAAATCAGGAGGGATTCTCGAATGCCGAATGACGAATCTGAAATCTTTACGAGTGGTGAGCCAGAAATTCGCGGGCATTTTGGGGGCAGACTCAATCCGTGCCCGACCCCCGGAAAGGCGTTGGATTCGGACAGCGCCTACCTCCGCGCCGTCCATTGACAAGCCGTATGATTCCCCCTCTCCCCTCAGAAGGCGGAAGAGATTTTGCATTCCTGTATCGTAGGATATGCCATCCATGTCGTCAACCGTGTCCTTGACGGCCAAATGCCCATGACATAGGATACCTGCCAATGAACATCGCGGGCGGGGTCAAGAGGGAGGGGGCCAAGTTCATGATGGCGGTCCTTTTTCTCGCCTGGTCGCTGCCAACTTTTGCGGTGTTACCCACTCCTGCTCATTCTCAGGATACCTCAACCAACCCCGCCGAAAGGATACCGACGATATCCTTAGACGTTTCCGGCGCGGACGTTCGGGACATTGTCTCAGCTCTTGCTTCCAATTTCAAAGTGAACGTGGCCTTGCCGCCGGATCTGACCGGCACGGTGACGGTTGTGCTCAAGGACATAGGACTTCGCGAGGCGCTAAAAGCTGTGCTGGATCCCTTGGGTTACGAATGGGAGATGCGCGAGAGTGTCATTTACGTCCGCAAGAAAGGCGAAGGAACACGGCTTCAGGCAAGTTTCACCTCCGGGAAACTCATGTTGGATGCTCAACGTGCGCCGCTTCAGGATGTGGCAAGGCTCCTTTCATCGACTACCGCGGGCAACGTGGTTGCCGACGAAACCGTCAGGGACGTGCCGGTCACGATTTCCGTCAAAGACATGGACTTGGCTGAGGGACTGCGCCTTTTGGCCAAGGCGCATAAATTGGATCTGACCGAAGATAAGGGAACATTTCTTTTCAAGAAGAAGGCAGAAACGGACGAGGCGCAGAAGGAGATGGTGGCCGTCGATTCCGAAGGGCTGGTCACCGTCCGGGCGCAGAAGTCCGAGATCGCCGCCCTCTTGACCCAACTGGCGTCTAAAACAGGGCTGTCCATCGGAATTGAGCAGGGGGTATCCGGCCAAGTGACGGCGGAACTCAAGGGTGTCGAGGCGCCGGTCGCAATACAGACTGTGTCGGAGTTGGCCGGCCTCTCAGTTGAACAAAAGGGCGGCGTCTATCAGGTCTTCAAGCCCCAAGGTGGCGGCACTACAACGGCGAGAGGCAAGCCCGCGTTCAAAGTGGAATATGCAGACAGCCTGGTCTCATTGGACGTCTCGAAGGGCGATCTTGGCGAAGTCATCAACACGATCATCCAAAAGAGCGGTTTGGATTTCGTCGTCTACGGCGCGATCCGGGACCAGATCGACGCAAAGATGGATTCAAAACCCATCGATGTCGCAATGTCGACACTCCTCCAGGGAACCCGCTACAGTTTTCGGAAACTCGACAACGGCGTGTATATGATCGGGGACAAAACCCAGGCGGCGCCGACTAGCGCGATGCTGACGGACGCGGAGGTCATTCAGCTTCGGAACATCAAAGCCGAGGAAGTTGTGTCGATGATGCCGCCGTCGATTCCGACGTCGGGCGTCAAAGTGCTGAAAGAGCAGAACGCAATTTCGGTCAAAGGCAGTCCGGACGAGGTGGCGGCGGTTCGGGAGTATATTGAGAAGATCGACAACGAGCCGCCGGTGATCGAAATTTCGACGATGGTCGTCGAGTTTTCGGAAGACGTCAGCCACAACGCCGATCTCACAAGCGTCCTGAAAGGCACGTCGCCTAATATTCTCACGGTGACCCCCGGGAAAGTCGTTACAGAATTGGACCTTCGAGCCCATAATCTAAACCGCGATTTTCAAGCCACACTAAACGCCCTGATTTCGGAAGGCAAAGCTAACGTCAAGGTCAATCCTAAAGTGTCAGTGCTGTCTGGAAACGAAGCGTCTATAAACGTCACACGCGAAGAATTTTTCAAAGTCACGACCGGCAACGTGCAGACGCCGCTGACGCAACTGGAAAAAGTCACGTCGGGTATCATCCTGACGATCAAACCCTGGGCGAGCGTGGCGTCCGATATGATCCGAGTGAATGTGAAAGCGGAAGTGTCCAGCCCGACTGGCGTGTCGGCTGAAGGCTTGCCGGCGATCAGCGCGAGAAAAACAAACACCGAAGTCAGCTTGCTGGCCGGAAAAACGTTGGTCATTGGCGGACTCTATCAGGAGCGTGAAACGAAATCGGAGGACAGGTTTCCGTATCTGGGCAAGATTCCGGTCATGGGATATTTATTCAAAAAAGAATCCAAGCAGAAAAACAAAAATGAACTGGTCTTTTACATCACCCCTCGCATCGTCCCGAAAGAGGAGGCGATGGCGACCAACCGTCAGACAGGGAAGCCCGAGGAGCGGCCGACCGGCTCTCCCACAGAAAATCTCGTCGGCCAACCGCCTGTTCCAAAGCCCCGGTAATCCCGTTCGCAACACATATCGGTTAAGCTCCAGTGTCCGTGGCTGAACAAAAGGGCCTCAGCCTCCTCGAAGTTCTGATCGCATCCGCCATTCTATCGATTTTAGTTTTCGGTATCGTCCAAAGCGTCGGCAGCCTTGCAATGGAAACAAAACATTCCAGAGACCGCCTGACCGCCTCGCTTTTGGCTTCCGGCCTTCGTGAAGAAATCCTGAGTAAGCCTCTACGAGACCCCAACCAACCCCCCGTATTTGGGAAAGAACCGGGAGAATACGGCAACGTCAGGATATACTTCGATGACCGGGATGACTACGACGGACTTGAAGATAATCCCGTGACGGATTTGAAGGGTAATCCCATGCCCGGGATGGAAAGATATTCCCGTACCATTAAGATTCTCCGCGTTTCTGAGGACGATCCACAAAAAGAAGATAAGACCGGGATATCCAGGTTGTTCCTATACACCGTCGTCGTTCGAAAAGATGGCGCCGAGCAAACCAGACTGGAATGGCTGGAGGCCCGGCCATGAAGGTGCGGATGGCGGGGTTTACCCTCATCGAAATGCTGGTGGCGATTGGAATTTTCAGCATCGTCATCGGCGGACTCTTTACGATCAGCGACTACGCCGTGAAACGGTCGATGGCCGCTCGAAAAGAAGCCAAAAAATTATTGGCACTGACCAACTTTTTGTCGGAGCTGTCCGATTCCGTGAAGAGCTCGCGGGAAATCCTTTACATATCGTCGCGTGAGGTCGGAATTTGGAAGGAAGATAAAGACGGCGATGGGCGTCCATACACTGACGAAACTGTGAGTTTTTCGTGGGATGGCCGGTCTCCCGGAAATGTGTATAGGCGCGTTGGCTACGATGAGGCGGCGGTATTGAACGGGGTGCAATCCTTCGAGCTGGGATTTGACGAGCCGGCGCCGCGGACACGACACGTGCTGATGCGGGTGACCATTGACGATCATTTGTATCAAATGGAGATGGCCGTGAGAGAGGCCAAATGAGAGCGTGGGTGAGTGAACCAAATTCCCAAGGCGGCGCTGCACTTATTTATGTTTTGATCGCCCTCGCCGCCCTGTCTGCGATGATGGGGCTCGTCTTCGACAATCTTTCCGAGCTTCGCACTGCATTAGGTACCTGGACGTGGAAAGTGAAAGCAGAAGCGTCGGCGGAAAGCGCTCTGGAAGTGGCGAGTCTGAAACTTCTCGACGATCCATTGTGGAAAGCCGGCGAGGACACAGCCCCGGAGATGCAGATTCAAATGACAGACGCCCAGTCCCGCCTCCAGACAGCACACATGAGAATTCCGGACCTCGTCAAACTTACCGCGATTGGGAAACACCGCGGCGGTAGACACCGCGCCGTTCGGACGACCCAAATCATAGACCCAACGAGGTTCGTGCTGATCGGGAGAAAACGGGTCTCACTGCAATTTGGCACGACGGTGCGCGGATCCGTTCTGGCTGGAGAGGACATTGACGTGGACCGCGGGGTCGACTTAAAAAGCTTGGCTGGAGTGACCTCTCTTCTTTCCGGAAAACAAATCCATTTGACGGTAGCCTACCCCAATTTACTGACGTATGAAAACGCGAGATTGCTGCCTATGCCGACGCCGATCGATATTGACGAACTGAAAAAACTATACGCGACCCAAATTGCCGGATCAGTGCTGACCGACGTCAAGTTAGCAGGCATATCCGTACTGAAAGACGGTGCCCTTACGATTGTAGATGGCGGGTTTTCCGACGTCTCAATGTTTGTGACGGAAGACTTGCATTTGATGGGGGCGCCCAAAATGTCAGCCAAAGGCGATACGCCGATTCTGATCGTCCAAAAAAATTTGATTGCAAATTTCGCCGGAGCGGAAATTCGCGGAATCATTTATGTCGGCGGCAAGGTCACGTTGAGAGGACAAGGCGTTATTACCGGAACCATCATCGCCGAAGAAATAGACGCTGGCGGCGGCATCGCCATTCAGTCGTTTGACGAAGACGCCGCAAAAAAACGGCCCACGGCGTCGTTTTTCAAGAGGGAAATACGTTGGGTCAGAACTACTGGAGGTGAGGGTAAATGAGACGTTCGTTCCAATCTGTAACAGTTTTGTGCGTCGGTATAGTTATTGGTTTGGCTATTTCTGTCGGTCATATCAGTCGCGCCGCGGATACGCAGCCGGTGACACCTGTGGAGAAGCGCGCTCCTTCAGACGTGGGCACTACTTTGGTAAAAACAGGGGTCGTCATGGACGGCGAGCATGTTCCCATACCGCCGGATGCCGACACAGGTACGATTCAGGTGTTCCTATCGATCCGGGAGATTCAAGACAACAACGAAATCCTCGGCCGCCTCGAATGCTATCTGGAACCCGATGGCCGAACCGCCCACGTGAGAAACGTCAATAAATTTACAGGTGAAATCGTGGCAACCGGCACGGCCAATTATGCGCTGTTCCATTCGCGGTAAGCAGAAGCAGCTCGATCCAAATACCCACTACACAAAAATGCCTCTTCCGTTGCTCGCCCCATATCGACCGGTAAAATGGAAGCCGCCACAAAGTTTCCGGATTCGCCCATAGGCAAGGGCCGAAGCGACGACACGGCGTCGTCATCACAAAACGACAAAGCCGAATATATCATCGAAGTCATAATAGAAAGGTAATTGAACTTCCGAAACAATCCTACGCATTATGCGGTGTTTTATGAGAGAGGATTATGTTATGCAGTGTAAAGCGCGTATGCGCGTAAGAACAAAGAGGAGGTGAGGATATGCCGATTCAAATGAAAAAACGTTTTTGGTTGTGCTTGATACCCTTTTTAACGGCATGTGGACATGCTGATGTCCCCAAACCACAAGATACAGGCATAGGTCTGAGCTCAACCTTAATTAAGAAGATATGAAGGCAAGGAAATACGGATGGAGTCAAACGCAAATTTGGAGTTGATTATGAGGACTCTTGTGTGTTGAAAAAAGTGCAACGAGATTACTTTGAGTGCCTTCGGCTTTCCGATCAGTCCACCTTGATGATCCATTTCGAATCCGTATCTTTCGCGCTCGAAGAGGCCGGTGGATTAAAAATCCGGCTCGTTGATGTGGCAAGGCCGACAAAATCTTGATACAAAAAATCGTGGCTGATCGCAGGTATAGAACCCGCAACCCGCCCGCCGAACGGTGTAGACGCGAGAATCTATCGGAAATAAATGAAAGGAGAGGTCCGTGACGACCACAACTGCAGATTCCTCTTCTCAAGATGACGATTTACTTGATTTCACACGCGTGATCGAGACCGAACAGCGCGAGGTGGCGGGCCTTCGTCCACCGGGTGAGTCCCTCGGACTTGCATTTTCGGGCGGTGGCATCCGTAGCGCGACGTTCAATCTCGGCGTCATACAGGCTCTGGCGGAACAAAAGTTGTTGCAGCGTTTCGACTATCTCTCCACCGTTTCGGGCGGTGGTTACATCGGAAGCTGGCTGTCGGCCCTGATTCACCGCCGGGCGGAGGGCAATGTAAAGAATGTAGAGGATCTGGTCGTCGGAGTGCAAGCCCCCCAGGAAACCACAAATATCTCCCCACAAACCACGCCTAAACATACCAGCGGTACCGAAGCGATCACGGAGGACAGGGCGATCCGATGGCTGCGGGCCTATAGCAACTACCTCACACCTCGCCTTGGCCTCTTCAGCGGCGATTCCCAGGCGGCGATAGCTACTTGGCTTCGCAATTTCTTCTTGAACATGACAGTCCTCATCTCGTTGCTGTCCACCGTTCTCCTCCTGCCTTGGCTCCTGCAGCGCTTCGGGGCGTGGCTGGCCGGACTGCCGGGATTCACTGGCGCTTACGAGAAATGGTTGCTATTCCTGTTGTCATTCCCTCCCGTCCTGGTCATCACCTCCAATCTTGTCCGGGAGACATCAGGGGATCGGTCCGATGGCGTCAAACCCTGGTACATGCGGGGTTGGGCGCTAGTATGGATGGTCGTCGCGCCAATCCTCATCTCGGCATGGTTGGGTACCGAGTATCTCGCGGTACTCGCCAAAAACGACTATGCAGACTTCAAATCTTATAGAGACACCGCCATCTGGAGGAAGTACAGCGCTCTCGCCTACGTCGCCATATGGCTTATTTCTCTGGTGGTATGTGCTTGGCGTCGCCGTTCGGGCCTTGGGGAGCGACTGCGACAGGTTACATTACGTATGATCGTTCAGGAAATCAAATCTTACCTGTCGTGGTCCCTGAAATTCATCTTCTTTGCAGCAATGGCGGGTGTTCTCGCGGGCCAGTTTTTCAAATGGCTCGCCGATGTGTTCGGGAGTTTCACCGGCGAGCAAGGTCCCTTGCTGGTTTTCGTGTTTGGCACCCCGCTTTTCTTAGTTGTGGTGCTCATCGTCGTCACAATTCACATCGGCCTCATGGCCAAAAATTTCAGTGACCAGCACCACGAATTCTGGAGCAGGATCGGGGGAATGTTTCAGCGCGTCATCTTGCTATGGCTGATCGTAGCCGGGGTTTCGGTATTTGGCGCTCCGCTGATCGATTGGCTGGCCGTTTGGGCAATGGGCGGTGGTATCGCATGGATTGCCAGCAGCCTCGTGGGTGTGTGGCTCGGGAAGAGCGCGGCAACGGGTACCACCGAGTCGAGGGGGTGGCGGGAAATTATTGCGCAAGTTGCGCCATACATATTTATTTTCGGTTTTTTGGGGCTTCTGGCTTGGGGGATACACCATGGATTTGTCTTCTATGGTAAAGACAAACGGTGGTTTGAAGGAGCGGCCTGTTGCTCCTACAACCCAGCCGCTACGAATGGCGGGGAGCCCGGAATCTATCTTCTCGCCCCGATGGAACCCGGGAAAACAGTAACCACGGAGAGAGAAATCATGAAACCAACCGCCCTTGAGGATTTGCGTCGGCATATTCAATACAACAGCTGTCTCATGAGCCACATTCACAATTTGGTGCTCGTTGTCGTCCTTTCCGGTCTGTTCGTGGTGACGGTATTGCTCGGTTTCAGGATCAACGTCAATCTCTATTCTCTACACAACTTCTACCGCAACCGACTGATGTGCTGTTACCTCGGAGCGACTAACGGCAAACGCGATCCAAATCCGGTAACAGGGTTAGATCCAAACGACGACCTTGAACTGAAAGTATTGAGACAGCGGCCTTACCCGATCATCAACACGGCAATCAATCTCAATGCAGGGCACCAGCTCGCTTGGCAACACCGCCGCGCAGCATCCTTCGTGTTTACTCCGCTCTTCACGGGATACGAACCGGCCTCCAAAAACTTCAAGGCCGGCTTCCGCCCGACATCGAAATACGCCGTGGGCACTGACGGCAAAAGCGTCAGGGTCGGTACCGCGGTTGCAACCTCCGGTGCCGCGGTCAGCCCCAATTGGGGGTTTCATACAAATCCGGCGGTTGCATTCCTGCTGACCGTATTCAATGTAAGGATGGGCCGCTGGTGCGGAGATACTAAACGCAAGAAGGCTTGGCGGGAAGAGGATCCACTGTTCAGCCTGCGCTACTGGGTGTCGGAGATGATGGGCCAAGCCGATGTCCCCCTCCCGTTCGTCTATCTTAGTGACGGCGGTCATTTCGAGAATCTGGGCATCTATGAGCTTGTACGCCGCCGCTGCCAGTTGATTGTGGCGTGCGATGCTGGCGCGGATCCGAAATACATTTTCGACGATCTTGGCGAAGCCATCCGAAAGTGCCATATCGACTTCGGCGTGGAGATCACTATCAACGTCGGATCAATCATTCCTGACAAGGAAACCGGTTTTAGCAAACTTCACTACGCGTTGGGTGATATTCATTACGAGCGCGCAAGATATCCTTTGGCGATGGGCCGCCTGATCTATGTCAAGGCCTCTGTGACCAAGGACATGCCTACCGACCTGCGGAACTACAAATCCGAGCATCCGGACTTCCCACACCAGACCACAATCGATCAATTTTTCGACGAGGCGCAGTTTGAGAGCTACCGCAAGCTCGGCTATGAAGCCGCAAGGAATTCCATCAATAATATGCGCGACAGCAACGAGTTGCCCTTGGCACTTAGCTAAGGGTGGCCATGTCCGGAGGCATTCCTTGACAACCCGTTTTAACCAAAGTTCAATCGGTCATGGGGGGAGGGTGGAACAACTTCAAGGGGGTGGATATGAGATGTGAGTGCCTGCTAGTTGGTCTCCTAATTGATCCGAAATTGTCCTGCTTCAATCTCACCCTGAAGTCGATTACGGCTTTCCCACGCGAAGTAGTCGGGCATTTTTCTCTATGAACAGCACGATTGTAAACCATTTCCGAGTCTTGTTGATCCTTATGTCCCTTCTTTCCATCAGTGGATGTGTTCTTCAGCCCCATCAAGGTCTTATAGCGTCCATGGAAGACATAAGCACCGATTACGAGGAAAGAGGGATTTTTTTCAAACAATCCAAGATTATCTCAATATCCAGTCAATTGATGGTTCCAGATGTTGGGTTCGTATACAACATCAATCCCCGGAAAGGAATAAGCACGGCCATTGGAATCGGGGATACCCATAGCTGTTATATGACATTCACTGTAGACAACCCATCCGTAACCTTAGATTCGCTTGTCAAAATACGCGAAGATATGGTCAGAGTCCACGTTCTTGCCGCTGATGCCATGCTAAAAAAGGTCGAGTATATGCGCACGCGTCAGCAGAGAGAAGATCTTGAAGACAATCCGAAAAGGGCATACGACAGTAGTCACATCATGCTCC
>JAHFCY010000129.1:0-2154 GCA_023249255.1 Candidatus Lindowiibacteriota bacterium
TGCGCGTGGAGCCTTTGACGACCACGAGAAACTGAACCGTGATGAGCGCGACAAAGACGATGACGCCGACGATGTAATTCCCGCCGCAGACAAAATCGCCAAACGCCGTGATGATCCCCTCCACGCCCGGCCGGCCCTCCAGGAGAATCTTGCGCGTGGACGAAATGTTGAGGGCAATCCGAAAGAGCGTCGAGATGAGCAGGAGCGAGGGGAACACGGAAAAATCGATGGCCTTGTCGACGTAAATGACCGTCAGGAGGACCAGCATCGACAGCGTGATGTTGACCGACAAGAGGAGATTCAATAGAAACGTCGGGATGGGCAGGACCAGCATCATGATGACGCCGACGACCAGGATGGCGATCATGACGTCGCTGTTCTTGAAGATACTTTCGAGCGGGAGCGGGCTCTTCAGCGGCGGCATGGGGCCATCCCGATCCCGTCCATCCATGGATTTCTCGGGATTCCCTTCATCCGGTCGGTCAGACTCCTACTCCCTCGCGCAGGCGATAGACATGCGCGAGAACCTCCGCAACAGCCGTGTAAAACTCGGTCGGGATTTCCTCGCCGACCTCGACGGCGTCGTGGAGCGTACGGGCCAGATATTTGTTTTCGACGACCGGTACACCGGCCTTTTCGGCGATGTCGCGGATCCTCAGGGCAATGTAGTCGCGCCCCTTGGCCAGACATACCGGCGCGCGGTATTCAGTCTCGTCGTATCTCAAGGCAACGGCGTAGTGCGTGGGGTTGGTGATGACGACGTCGGCCTTGGGGACGTTCTGGAGCATGCGTCGTCGGAAAATTTCCATCATGCGTCCGCGCCGGACGGCCTTGAGCTGCGGATCCCCATCCATCTGGCGGTGCTCCTCCTTGACCTCGAATTTGGACATTTTCAAATTTTCCATGAACTCATGGCGCTGGTAAAAATAGTCGGGAATGGAAAAGATCAGCAGGACGAGAGCGGTTTTCCAAAGGATCAGGTAGGCCACGTTACCGATCCGGATCAGGCCGTCCACGAGTCCCATCCGGACTGTCTCCATGATGAGGCCGTACTGATCGATAAAAATATTGTAGGTGATCCATCCGACAATGGCGATTTTCCCGACGCTCTTGATCAGCTCGACCAGCATTTCCCTGGTCGGCAGCATCCGCATGAAAAACCGGGTGAAATCAGGCTTGAGCGCGCCCCAGTTGAATTTGATGAAGCTGAAATTGAAATGAAAGCCAACCTGAATGATGTCGCCGAAGGCAAAGACAAGGCCCGCCAGGACCATCACCGGCCAGGTCGTTTTGAGCAGCGCCATGCCCGCGAGTTCGATGATGTTCAGAATGTCGCGCATGCCCGGATCACGGATCATGAGACCATCCATCAGGAAGGCCGCCGTGAAATCGCGGATGCCGCCGAGCGCGCCGGGCAGCCAGTACCGGAGCAGGAGCGCGACGGCGAGAAGCGCCAGCGGCGCCGGCAGGTCGCGCGTACGGGCGAACTGCCCCTCCGATTGAGCCTTGCCGAGCCGCCGCCCGGTCGGTTTTTCGGTTCGGCCTTCAGCGTCGGCATCGGCGAAAAACTGAAGGTCGAAATGGAGAAGGAGGTCCTCTTTGTTCATCCCGCTCCCGTCCATCCGTGGACTTCTCGGGATTTCCTTCATCCAGTCGGTCATCCCATCACCCGCGACATGACCAGATCCATTTCCTCGAACATCCGCATGAAAATTTCGGGAATCAGGTTCTGGTAATAATCGAGAATAAAAATAAATGTCAGCAGGCCCATCGCGAAATTGATCGGAAATCCGAGGACCATGACGTTGAGCTGGGGCGATGCCTTCGACAGGATCCCGAGCATGACGTGCGTCACGAACAGAACACCCAGCATGGGAAGGACAAAGATCAGAGATACATAAAAGATTTTCGAAAACAGATAGAAAACGGCCCGCGGCAACGCGCCGGAACTCAAATCCAGCCGCGGCACCCACGTGAAACTTTTCTGGACGGCGAACAGAAGCTGTGCGGGGCCGTCGACGGCGATAAAAACCAGCAACGCCGTGAATGTCTGGATCTGGCCCATAATTGATGCCTCCGTGGCATGGAAAGGGTCGAGGACGTTGATGACGCCGAGTCCCATCTGCGTGTCATAAAAACGGGCTGAATTCTCAA
>JAHFCY010000129.1:2164-9262 GCA_023249255.1 Candidatus Lindowiibacteriota bacterium
TCCCGATCGCCGCCTGTCCCATGATTTCGAATACGAACTGGTACAGCGTGGCGAATTCGGACGGCAGGATGTGCCTCTCCACGACACCCGGGAACAGGCAGACCGACGCGGCGCATCCAAGGCCAATCCGGACCAGCATCGGAGATCCTTCGCCCGACCAGAACGGCGCCACCGCAAACATGCCCATGACCCGGACGATCACAAGCAGAAAAATCGTCCATTTCGAGAGAAGCACGTCGATCATCGGCGCCGGTCAGTGCGGGGCGATATCAGGGAGATTCCCCCACAGGTTCCAGATGAAATCGTGAAACTGCTGAAGCATCCAGGGGCCGAAGAGAACGGCCGCCGCCATCAGGGCGAGAATTTTAGGAACGAACGTCAGCGTCTGCTCGTGAATCTGCGTGACCGTCTGAAAAACGCTGATGGTGAGGCCGACGATCACCGACAGCCCCAGAGCCGGCGCGGCGATTATAATCGTGAACCAGAGGGAGCTTCGGATGAGATCGATGGCCTGGCCCTGGTCCATGTCAGATGGACATTCTCATGGGAGGTGATAACTCTTGACGATCGAATAGGCCAGAAGGTCCCAGCCGTTGACCAGAACAAAAATAAGGACTTTGAGCGGCAGGGAAATCATGACGGGCGGGACCATGATCATGCCCATCGACATGAGAATGGATGCGACAACCATGTCGATCACGATAAAGGGGATGTAGATGATGACTCCCATGGTGAAGGCTGTTTTTATTTCGGAGAGCATGAAGGCCGGGACCAGAATGTGGGTCGGAACCGCCCCGCGGTTTTTTGGGGCCGGCGTGTTCGACAGCCGGAAATAAAGTCCAATGTCTTTTTCGCGGGTCTGGCTCAGCATGAATTTCCGAAGCTCGTCCATGGTTTTGGCGTAGGCGACCTTGACGGGGACTTCATTGTTATAAAAAGGCATGGCGGCTTCGTGATAAATCCGGGTGAAGGTCGGCGCCATGATGTAGATGGTGAGAAAAATAGCCATGCCGGTCAGAATCGTCTTGGGCGGCAGTCCCTGCAGCCCGATGGCGCGCTCGACGAAAGACAACACGATGTAGACGCGCGTGTAAGCCGTCGTCATCATGATGATGGATGGAGACAGAGTGAGGATGGTCAGAATGAGGAGAATTTCGAGCGACAGCGCCACCTCTTTCGGACTCTTGGCCTCCGTGATGGTCAGATCGACTTTCGGGATCGGAATGTCGATGGCATAAGCCGTCTGGCAGGCAACAGGTAGCAGGCAATAGACAGAAGCTAAAATCAAAAAAGACAACAGCAGCATACAGAGGGGTCGTTTAAATCGTGTCATCAATCTTTTTCCGTCGGATTCAACCGCCGGACGCGGTCGATGGCTTCCCGGAGGAGTTTTTCCCGAACGACCGGGGCGGGATCGCCCGGAGGGACGCCGGGCGGTGTCGTATCGGCTGTCCGGCGTCGAAACAATTTTTCAAGCGTTTTCTGAAACGGGATCGGGGGGATCGCCAGATTCATTGCTTCCTGCGAAACGCGTGCGCGGATTTCACTGATTTTTTCCGCGTCATGAATCTGGCCGATGACCGTCGGGCCGTTTCGGCTGATGGCGACGACAAACACCGCGCCGCAGGCGTCGATGATCTGGACAATCACGCCCTGCGCGATTGGCGCCGCCGCAAGGATCTGAATGAGTTCGCTGACCTGCTCCTTGCGCTGTCGGCGTTTCGAAAGATAGAGCGCGAGCACGCACAGTCCCCCGAGCAAAAATATGCCGAAGATGGGGCGAAGGATGGATGGAGGACTGACGGCTGAAACATCTTCGCGAGGCTCCGCCGTCGAAAGGTATGCGCGATCACTTTCGGGGATTCCGGCAATCGCCGGATGTGTCATGAACAAACAAACGAGCAGTGCCGCCGTCCGGAGGACCCGGATCCGACCCCAGCACTTCACCCAAATTCCCCCTGCCCTGCCGCCCGCCCCTCAAACGGTCGGCCAAACATCCGTGTTTCTACACTACTTCATGGAGATATGCAACAAAAAAATGAAGAAATCAGAACAATTTTGTCTCGAGAAAATCGACGCGGGATGGGGCTGCCGGATTACAACTTAAACGCGTTGATCTCCAAAATGGCGCGCATCCGGCGGGTCACGTCTTCGTCGTCGATGGGCGGGACGTCGATGACGCCGTCCAGTGCCGCCGAGACGAGATCGCAGGCGTGCAGGCTCGCGTCGGCGAGCAGATCAAGACAGCGTCTCACTTTGGGGTGCTCGACGGGTAGATGAACAAAATACGTCAGGATCTTCTGCTCGTATTGAGTGCATCCGGTGACAAGGTATTCATCCGAGTCGGGATGGCCCAGGCGCGTCTGAAGCTCAAACGCGCGCGCGCAATCGCCGCGATCGAGCGCGGACTTTGTTTCGGCGCAGACTTCGCGGGCGCGGCCCACAAAGGGGCGCGGATCGATTTTCGGAAACGGCCGCGTCGGAAATTCCGCCGGCGCCATCCGGCTCTCCTGGCAGTATCGCGCATAGACTTTCTGAATCGGCAGATGATCGAGTCCCGGCAGATGAACGCCACGGGGTGTGCAATTGATGGCTTTGCGGCGTGTGTGGCGGGCCTGCGTGACGAACCATTCCGCATAACTGGCGTAATCCATCGTCGTCTGGACCGCGCCGCCGCGGATGGCGGGCAGAGTCAAAATATCCGGATCGTCACGGACAATGCTGCTGAACCGGTCGGACAGAACTTCTTCGGTGGAATATTTCTGACTGCCGCCGTAGGACAGGTCCTGGCCGAGAAGACAGATGGGACTGCATCCCATGAATTCAGCGATGGTGAAGGCGCAACAGGATACGGAGCCGCCGGAGACGATCAGCGGCACGCGCAACGCCTTGCGGACGCGTTTGGAGATCCAGATGCTCGACGGATTGAGGCGGCTGCCGAACCAGAACGTCCTGCCGGGCAGCCGGGTAAATCGAGAGTGAACTTGAAACGGGATCAGCCATCGCGCGGTTTGCGCCTTCGGATGCGCCATCACTTCGTCCAGGACGCCCTCGAACGGCCCCGGGTCAATGTGAATGATGTAATCTGGACACCAGCCGGCGTCAAGACAAAGCCGGGCTGTGCGGGTCGTGGCGATGGTGAGGATCCTGGCCGGGTCGATGGAGGAAATGTCAAGCGAAGGTCCGGCGCCGATGATGACGCAAGCCTGATCGCGGTGGGCGTTCTCGAGCTGGTCGAGCGTGTTGATCCCGGATGGGAGCGAGTCGATTTTCTGAATCGTCTGGAGGGCGCAGATTTTATACGTCCAGTAGAGCGTGTTGAGATCGAACGAGGCCTGCCGGGACGCGTATTTGTAGCGCTCGAGAAGATGATCGGCGACGGCGCGATTCGTATCGGCGGCGGTGAGGGCGCATTCAAAATTTTCAAGGAGGGACGGCTGGACGTGTTCGAGGATGGCGCCGAGGAAATCTTCCGGGGTGCGGGCGTGAACGGTGACCTTGCCCGGCAGTTTCCCGTGGTCACGTCCCAGCCACACCACCACGCGATGGTGCGCTTCGACCGCCTGGGGCGCGTCCGTAACGAGAAAGACGCTCATCTAAGAAGGTTCAAAGTTTCCGGTTGAACCTTTTAGATCGTTCCCCGGAATCTCTCCATCGGCGAAATGATGTCTGTGATCCGGATGCCGAAATTTTCATCGATCACGACCACTTCCCCCTTGGCAATGAGCTTGCCGTTCACCATGAAATCGACCGGCTCGCCGGCCAGTTTGTCCAACTCCACTATCGAGCCGGATCCGAGGTTGAGCACGTCGTTCACCGTCATCTTCCCCCGGCCCAGCTCCACCGTGATGTTCATCGGAACGTCCAGAAGCATCCCCATGTTCGCCGGCATTTCCGGCGCGGCCGACGGTTCAAACGCGCCAAACTCCACTTTCTGAACCGAACGAGCTTCGCTCGGCGCCACCATGGAAGACGGCGGCCCCGCCGATGGCGGGGCGGCGGCCGGCTGAGCCTGCTGTTCACCTATGACCATGATCCATTGACCCTCCGTCAAGTTCTCGATAGAAACCGTTGCTGAAATAACCGAACAGCCGGGCAATCTGGCCACAGCCAGATCTCCCAGCTCGGCCGATGACTCGGCCACCAGAATGTTCGGGCTCCCCGACCACGATGCGCCGCCGGCTGCCGCGAAAAAGTTTCCGGCAATCAGGTTTGCGAACTCGCTGACCGCCGACAGGTAGAGGTCACTCAATGTCGCCGGCGGTTTGGTTCCGTCACCGCCCATGCGAATGTCGCTGATTTTGGCGCCCATCTCTTTGGGAACCGCCAGCAAAAATCCTCCCCGGGACGTGGCACCGTGAAAGACCACGGCCGGAAGAGGCAGTTTGTCCGCGACCGACATTCCGGGACGAACGTCGACCTGCACATTTTTGAATTCGACTTTACGCGACATATCCGCGCGCGAAAGATCCATCGTCGCTGTCTCGGCGGCGGCGGTCAATGCCCGCTGAATATTGGCGGCCGGTCCGGCGGGCCCCGCATGCGGGGTGGCCGGAGCCGGAGCGGCCGCGGGCGGCGGAGCGGCGGCGGGTGGGGCCGCGGACTCCGGCGTCGCAATTCCGGCCAGGAGCGCATCAATGTCGCCTTGTGATAATGTGTCTGCCATCAGGTCCTCCTCTCAAATATCAGTGAATGTTGACCGTTCCCTTATTTTGTCCATCTCCTCGACCGACTTGATAATCTTCGCCGCCATTTTCATCTTCTGAATGCCCGGGATGCAGAAAAATTTCGCGCTGTCGCGGACTTTCAATATGAACGGCTGGTCGGCGTGAATGTCGAGTTTGACGACGTCGCCGCGCTGGAGCCGAATAATCTCTCCGATGGTGAGCCGCGCCTTGCCGATCTCGACCTTGACGGGCATGTAAATCTCGCCGATGCGCGACTTGAGGTTCTCGATCTGCTCCTCCGTCGACCGTTTGCGGATCGACGAGTACCAAAACTGGGCGGAAAGTTTGTTTACGATCGGCTCCAGAATAATGTACGGAATACAGAGATTGATCATGCCTTCAACTTCAGAGACTTTCGTCTCCAGCGTGACCAGCACGACCATGTCGTTGGGAGCGACAATCTGAACGAACTGAGGATTTGCCTCGATCTTGTCCAGCTTGGGCTTGAGATCCACGACGTTGGCCCAGGATTCTCTCAGGGAAGCGAGTATTTTTTGGACAATGCGCTCCATCACCGAAATTTCAATGTCGGTCAGTTCACGGGACAGATTGGTCGAATATCCCTTGCCGCCTAAAATCCGGTCGATGATGGTGAAGACGATGCTGGGGTCGATCTCGAACACGCTGGAGCCTTCCAGAGGCTGCATGTCGACGATGGCCAGCGTCGATGGGTTTGGCAGCGACTTGACGAACTCCTCGTACGTGAGCTGATCGACGCTCGCGACGTGGACGTGGACCAGCGCGCGAAGCTGGGCGGAGAGGGAAGTGGTGACGAAACGGGCGAAGGTTTCGTGGATCATCTGGAGCGTCCGGATCTGATCCTTGGAGAACTTGTCCGGCCGCTTGAAATCGTACGGCTTGATCTTGGGCTTTTTACGCTTGGACTGCGAAAAAATGCGCGGCTCGCCCGGAAGCGGCATGGGGGTGGACTGCGATGGGGCCTGGGCGTACCCGTACGAGGCCGGGGCCTGCTGCGGCGAAGGCATGGACATTTCCGGCATGGCGGCGGGGGCGGCCGCAACAGGGGCGGATGCCGGCCCGCCGGCGGGCGCGGCGGCATCTGCCGGAGATGAAATTGCCGCCAGAAGCTGGTCGATTTCGTCTTGAGACAGAACCTCAGCCATGATCGGGCGATCCTTTCACTGGATGATGTATTCCTCGAACATAATGTCGGCGATCTTGCCGTGCTCAAGAATCTCGTTCATCCGCAGCTCGAGCTCCTCCTCGATGTTCGTCAAGTTGGAATATTGAAGGTCCTCGAGCTTTTTGCTCCCGAGCACCCGATAGACGATTTCCCGGAGCTGGGGCTTGCGCTTGTCCAATTCCTCCGAAAAACTTCCTTCGCCCTTCTCTTTGGCGTATTCCGCCGAATAGCCCAGTTGGATCGAACACAGGACGTTGTGCTGTTCGCCGCCCTGGGAAATGACCAGCTTGAAATTGCTCGCGTTCTTGCTCCCGAGGTCGAACGTCTCAAGAAGGATGGACTTGTTCTTGTGCTCATCCTCCTTTTTCTCGGGCTTGTCCTCATGGCTGTAGGGATCGTTCTGATTGGAGGCGACCCTGGATGCCACCACAATCACCACGCCTATGAGAAGGATCGCCAGAGAGGAAAACAGAACGATTTTAAAAACGTGGGGCTTTTTCTTTTTTTCGCCTTCGCCCTCCGCGGGTTCCTCCGCCTCGGCATCCTTCCCTTTCGCCTTGTCGTCTTTCTTATCCGCGCCTTTACCTTTTTCTTCCGCCATCTTTCGTCACCGCCTTTTCCGGACCGCGATTTTCTCCGCGAGATCCGCCCTTTCAGAATTGTATCGCGAGATATCCACCGGTGTCAAAGCTCCTGCCCCATGGCCGCGAGCTTGCGCCGGTATTCAATGGTTTTCTGCCGAATTTCATCGATGCTGTTCTTGACCACCGACTTGCGCCCTGACGCGAACGTGATGATGGTGTCCGGCGTCCGTTCCAGATATTCGATCTGATGCGGGTTGATGTAGAACGTCTCGCCGTTCAGCCGCGTGACCTCGATCATTCGCTTATTGTTTCAGGGCCAGAATTTCCTGGATCATCTGATCCGCGGTGCGGATCGTCCTGGAACTGGCCTGAAAGCCGCGCTGGGTGATGATCATTTCGGTGAACTCGACCGTGAGATCGACGTTCGAACCTTCCAATGCGCCTCCGACGACAGTTCCCCGGCCACCGGTCTGGGCCACACCTAAAATCGGCGTTCCGGAGTTGCCGGTCGTCCGGTAATAGTTGTTGCCTTCCTTCAAGAGTCCTGACGGATTGACGAATCCGGCCAGCGCGACCTGCGAGAGGTCCTGGGCCTGGCCGTTGTCAAAGAGTCCCACGATGATGCCGCTCAGGTTGACATTGA
>JAHFCY010000130.1 GCA_023249255.1 Candidatus Lindowiibacteriota bacterium
GGAGGACCTTGGCATTGACGAAAATCCGACGGCCACCCGGTTGTCGAAACTGATCACGCTCGGCTATTCGAAACACGCGCTGGCGAGCGCGCTACAGTCCCTCCGCGAACCGGAGGATCTGCCACGGCTCATGCAGGCGATGGGATGGGATGTGACGGTCTCGGAATGGTCAGCCCGGGTGGACCGCGTCCTGCCGCGCCTCAAGAAAAATCTGTGTGAAATCCGGTTCACGGCCGGAGACGTGTCGGGTGATTCGTGGAATATCGTCTGCTGTCTGGTTCCCAGAACCTATCCGGGCGAAGTTCTTCCCAACGTTGCCGGGGCGATCCGGTATCTCAAAGAATTTGTGCCGATGGAATATTTCTTCTACTGCTACGGCTCGCGTGCCCTGACAACGCGCCGGGTTCCGCCAAGGCCGGGTCCGATCAATCTCGGGCATCTCGTCGAGATGATCTGCACCGCTCGCGACGGCGGCCATCCCGAGGCGGCGACCGGCCGGCCCCACGGCAATCCCGGATTTCCGCGCGACCGGCTGGGCTACATCACCGGCCGGAATTTCATCTGGTATATCCGCTACATCGCCCAGCGCATCCGCGCCACGACCGGCATCCGCATCGAATCCGTCCATCCGCTGAACATTTGACCGGCAGGATGAAGGGAATCCCGCGAAGTCCATGGATGGACAGGAGCGGGATCCTAAACGTCCGCCTGTTTTATTTTTTCGTCTATTCACTTCCTCTCCCCCACGGGGGAGAGGATTGAGGTGAGGGGGACAGCTGAACAGTTACATTTTTTCAAAAGCCCGTCTGACATCGGCCAACCGCGATGTGCGTTTGGCCGGTGGAAGGGATTTGAGAAACGTCTGGCCGTACTGCCGCGTCCGGATACGCGGGTCCAAAATCGCGACCACGCCCCGGTCATCCTGCCGCCGGATCAGCCTCCCGAATCCCTGCCGGAGCATGAGGACCGCCGACGGCAGCGTGTGGTGCGTGAACGGGTCGAATCCCTGTGATCTCAAAAAATCCATCCGAGCCTCTTCGAGCGGGTGCGTCGGCAGGGCGAACGGCAGGCGCGTCACGATGACCAGCCGCAACGCGGCGCCCGCCACGTCCACGCCCTGCCAGAACGTGTCGGTGCCGATGAGCACCGCCCGCTCGCTTTGGCGAAATTCGTCCAGCATGCCGTAAGACCTCGGGCCGCCCTGCCGGAAAAATTTGCAGTCGGGCAGTCGTTCGGACAAATCCCGGAACAGCCGGTTCAGCCAGTCGTAACTGGTGCAGAGCACGAACGCCCCGCCCCCGGACAATTCGATGAGTTGCCGCGTTTGGTCCCGGACCGCTTCAAAATATGGCGCGTCCTCGGCCGGATCCGGCATGGATTCCGGCATATACAGGAGGCACTGGCGCTCGTAGTTGAAGGGTGAACCGAGCGTGACGCCGTTCACGCCCGCGGCGCCGATCCGGTCGGACAGAAATTCAAACTCGTTGCCGACAGTGAGCGTGGCCGAGGTGAGAATCGCGGGTGGCGCGTCTTCGCCAAACAGCGTTGTCCTGAGACTTCGCGATAGATCCACGGGAGAGGCGCGAAGTTGAACATGCATCCCTCTCGCCCTCCGTTCCGTCTCAAGCCAGTACACCATCGCCCGATCTTCCTGCGTGAGAAATCGATCAATCTCGGCCGCCGTTCCCGACAGCCGGTCGGCCGCCGCTTTCATCTCCTGTTTGTCTTCCGGCGCTTCCAGCCTGTCCCGGCCTTCACGGAGATGGTCGGCCAGATCGTCCAGCGGCTGCGACAGAAGGTTCGGCGTGATGTCGGCTTTTCGAATCCGGATGGCGCCCGAGTCCTTCTGTTTCAACGCGTCCTGAAGATTCTGGAAAAAGTGCTGGGAAAGTTTTCGAATGTGTTTGACTTGCGCGGCCGCGGCTTTCTTCCAGACGTCGCCGATCGACGCGAATCGGGCAATCAGGCCCCGTTCGGTTTCCTGATGGTGAATGCGGTCCAACTGCCAGAAAATCGAAAAATTGGAAAATGACAGTCCCAGATGTGACGCGGCCACTTCTTCGATCGAATGCGCCTCGTCCAGGATCACGACGTCGTACGCTGGAAGAATTCTTCCGCCCGACGCGAGATTGGAAAAAAACAGGGCGTGGTTGACGACAAGAATGTCGGCTTCCTTCATGCGGTCGCTCGCCGCCCGGTGGTAGCAGGGCCGATAGAACGGCGATTTCGACGACATGCAGTTGTCGCTTTCCCGCAGGACGTTCCGCCAGACTTCGTCCGGCACGTCCGGCAGATCCATGCGAAGACCGCTCTGGCCGTTTTTGGCCGGCTTCTCATCGACAAATGTTTTCAGCCGTCCCAGCGCTTCGTACGCACTGTCGGACGTGAACAGGGCGTCGGCGTCGCGTCTCGCTTGGGAAAAACGCCGGAGGCACAGATAATTTTCACTGCCCATGAACAGGGCAAAGGAAAGAGCAAGACTTTTTTCGAGCAGGGCGCCGGACAGAAACGGCAGGTCCTTCCGGACAAGCTGTTCCTGCAGGGCTTTGGTGTGCGTCGAGACAAGAACGTGCAGGCCGTGATCGATTGCGGCAAGCGCCGCCGGCAGAAGATACGCCAGACTCTTGCCGACGCCGGTGCCGGCTTCGACCATGAGCGGCCGGCCGGCCCCGATGGACTCCTCGACCGACTCGGCCATCTCCATTTGTTCCCGCCTGAATGCCAGCCCCTTTTTCAGGAACAGGCCGCGGGGGCCGAGAAAGTCTTGCAGGGTTGCGCCCATATTTGACAGGCTACCAGTTTGCGGCTATCTTTTACAGAGTTTCAGGCATCGTCACAAAAAAGGAGGGTTTTTCATGGGAACGGTGATTGCCAAAAAAGGCGATGTGCCGACCGGGGGATGCATTTCGATCGACGGACCGGACGGCAAGGAAGTCGCGTTATTTAATGTCGGCGGCGAAATTTTTGCGCTCGACAACACCTGTCCGCACGCCGGCGGACCGCTGGGCGAAGGGTCTCTCGAGGCCACGATCGTGACGTGCCCGTGGCACGGATGGAGTTTTGACGTGAAAACCGGGGAATGTCAGAACAATCCGGACGCCCCCGCCAAGTGCGTCAAAATTTCGGTCAAGGGAGAGGACGTTATTCTGGAATAAAAGTAACTATTCAGGCAGGCCGTTGAAAATTTCATAAGGAATCCGGGAATGCAGGAGGAAGCAAAACTCCGGATCGGTTCATGGCTTCCTGGCCTCCTTATAATTTTTCTGAGGAAGTTGAATTGTTACGATGGAAATCAATTCCGGAATCGTTTCCATTTCGGCGCGGCTGTTTTGGGTCGGCCCGGCAGAAGAGCGGGCTTTGACGCGGCCACAAGCCGGTCGCCGTCGAAGGCCTCCAGTCGATAACTGCATCCGGGCCGGAGTTGATGCACGTACCAGTTTCCGGATTCGGCGGTTGACGGAATCTCTTTTTCAAACAGCGGCGGATTGAGACAGCGAAGCCGCAGTCGAAGTCTCCCCGGATTCATCGATTTTAAATCCCACCAGACACAGGCCAGAAACGGTTCCACCGCCCGGACGCCCATCCGTTCGTCGGTGATGACCGCCGCTCCCTGCCGGCCGCGCGGCGCTCCCTCCGGCGTCTTCCATGCCGCCGCCGTCAGCCATGGAAAAATATTATCGTCGGATTCGAGCGTCTCAAGCGATTTGATCGAGACATCATGTTTTGAAAGCGCGCGGTGCAGACCCCAGAATCGTTCCAGAAATTTGTCGACCTTCTCCGCTGCGTACGGCCGGATGCCCTGCGATGTCGTCGCGATGAACGGCCAGTCGGAACTCTGGGCCAGCAGAAGTTCCCGGCCCATCTGCGCCAGGACCCGCCGCTCCGTCGCGGTTTTGCCGAACTGCCGCGCGTCTCGAACCATCACACTGCCCGCCTGCGCGATTTTCGGCGCCATGTCTGAATTCGTTCCATTCATCCAGACTTTGAAATATCCGCCGTCGCCCCAGCTCGACGCCGCCGGCACGGCGACATGCCGGACCGGATGCCTCAACCGGTCGGACGGCGCCGCGAACCGGAACGGCCAACTGCGTTCGCTGGCTTTTCGAAAGACATACTCGATGAATTTCGGTCCTTCGTGCCACCAGTGGCCGAACAGTTCGGCGTCGTAGGGCGCGACGATGACCGGCGTCTCGCCGCGGATGGACGACAGAAGCCCGTAGGACTGGGCCGCGCGTTTTTTGAGAAAATGCTGGGCGTGATAGGCCGACCGGCCGAGCGCCATCCGGGGGATGTAGGGTTGTTTGTAGGAAGACGATTTGCTGGTAACTCGAAAATATTTGAGGCCGATCGGAATTCGGCCCGTGCGGTCCGGCCGGAACGGTTTGATCTGGTCTTCAGAAAGAAAATGTCCGGCATCCTTGTGGTGTTCCGCGTACCACGCATCTCCCGGATACCCTTCGGTGGCGCTCCAGACCTGCTTGGACGTGTCGGGATCGCGGCCGAACACGGCGATCCCGGCGGGCGTTCGAATCGGCGCGTGGACTCCGTGCGTCGGCCGGGGCATGGCGCCGGTCACGCCGTGCGTTTCGAGGAAAAAATATCGTACGCCGGCGTCCGCGGCCAACTCGTCGATGCCGGGCAGACCATCGTGCGCCGGCATGTACGCGCATTCCGACAGCCACATGCCTTCCGGCGGCCGGCCGAAAAATCGGCGGTGGGATTCGACCCCGACACGAATCTGCGCGGCGGCGCAGGCGGGATTGTCCTGAAGGTGCGGCAAGAATCCATGCGTTGCCGGCGCGGTGATGACCTCAACGCGGCCCGCGTCCTGCCAGTGCCGGAATCCCGCAGCGATGTTCGATCCGTATCGCCGATAGACGTCCAGAGCCTGCCGAACATGATAATAGAAATGCGTCGCGGCCGGCTCAAAGCGCGTACCCGATGTCCGCTCGCGCTCTTTCTCGGTCAGCACGGCCAGCCGTTTGAGATGCCGTTCGAGACGCTCATTCAGAAGTTTGTCGTTGAACATCGCCAGAAGCGGCGGGGAGATCGAAACGGTCAGGCGAAACGGCACCGCGTCCTGCTCGAGGCGCTCGAAAGCCGCCAGAAGCGGCGCATAGACTTCCCATACCGCTTCGTAGAACCACCACTCAAACCCGTGCTCCTCCACCTCCGGATGCCGGATGTACGGCAGGTGAGCGTGGAGGACAAGACAGAGGTCGACTTGTCTCATACCGACGCCTTCCTATACTCGTGGCTGAAGGTCGGATCGTACAGACGGGATCGCGTGTGTTTTGAGCGGCCGCCGCGCTCACGGACAAACTCGCCGACAAGAATGAGCGCCGTCTTCGTGATTTTTTCGCAGCGCAGAATTTCCGCCAGGTCTCCGAGCCTGCCCCGGACGATCCGTTCGTCCGGCCATGTCACGCGATAGGCGATGGCGATGGGGGTGTCCGGCGAATATCCGCCGTCAATGAGGTCACGCTGGACGTCGGCGGCGAGAGCGGCGGATAAAAACAAAATGATGCCGGCCCTGTGCGCCGCCATCTCACGCAGTTTTTCATTTTCCGGCATGGGCGTCCGGCCTGCGGCGCGCGTCAAAATCACCGTCTGGCAAATTTCGGGAATGGTCAGTTCCTGTCCGAGGGCCGCGGCCGCGGCCGTGAAAGAACTCACGCCGGGGACCGTCTCAAGCCGGATGCCGGCCTGCGCCAGCGCCTCGGATTGCTCCGCCGCCGCGCCGAAAATCGTCGGGTCACCCGACGCGAGCCTCACGACGCGTTTGCCCGCGCCAACCGCGGCCACGATCACGTCGACGATCTGTTCCAGCGTCATCTTCGCGCTGTCGTGCAATTGCGCGCCCGGCGCCGCCATGTCGAGCACCGCTTTCGGAATGAGCGATCCGGCGTAGACCACCACTTCGGCCCCGGCCAACAGCCGTTGGCCTTTGATCGTCATCAGTTCCGGGTTCCCCGGCCCCGCGCCGATCAGAGGGACGACCTGTTCATGTCTGTGTGTGGAGGTTTGCGTCTGTTCGTGGCTTGCGTTTTGCATTTAAGTCAATTGATTTTGAGCGACACGCCGGGTTTCTGGCCTTCCAGCACGTCGCCGGATTCGAGAACGTATTTGTTTTCGTAGCCGCGCGGGGTGACCATGAGGCCGTCGCGGGCGAATGTGTGCGAGTTGCCGACGACGATCGTCGTCAGCATGCCGATGGGATGATTGCACATGTCGTCCAGCGTGGTGAGCACGAGGTTCTGCGCGTCTCGATAAGCCGATTTGACGATGCCGACCGGGGTTTCAGCTTTCCGGTATTTGAGAATGATCTCCTGCGCTTTTTTGATCTGCCACGTCCGGCGCTTGGACTGCGGATTGTAGATGCCGATGACAAAATCCGCCGCCGCGGCCGCCTCAATACGCTTTTCGATGACCGGCCAGGGCGTGAGCAGATCGCTCATGCTGATCGACGCAAAATCATGCATGAGCGGCGCCCCCAAAAGCGCCCCGATCGCCGACAGCGCCGTTACCCCCGGCACGACTTCGACTTCTATTCCCTGAACCCCTTCCTCCGCCTTCTTCCCCTTCCACCCCCGTTCAAACAACACTTCATATACCAGCCCCGCCATGCCGTAGATCCCGGCGTCGCCGCTCGAGACGACCGCCACGCATTTTCCCGCCGCGGCGCGGTCCGTCGCCGCTTTCGCCCGGTCAATTTCTTCCGTCATTCCCGTTGAGATGATCTCCTTGCCGGCCGTGAGAGAACTCACCAGATCGGTGTAGGTCGAATAGCCGACCACGACATCCGCCGCGAGGATCGCATCCCGCGCCCGGGCGGTGATGTGCTCTTCCGCACCCGGACCAAACCCGACGATGAATATTTTACCCGCGCCCATCCGGACCACTCCTGTCTTTGACGACGTCGCTGATTCCATTCCAAAGCAAAAGCTCATTCGTGAGAAATCGGATACGGACGCGGACAACATAAATCGGCGGAAGGGGAATCGCAAGCCTGCCTGCCGGCAGGCAGGGCCGCGCGAGTTTGACGGCGTCCTTGGCGGTCGTCAACACGGCGTCACATCCGGCCGCGGCCGACAGAAGTTTCGCCTGAACGTCCGGCCGGCGATAGTCGACGTGATCGGGCAGACACATCTGCCGCGCCCCTTCGCCCTTGCCGCCCAGCCAGTTCCGAACATGCTCAAAAAAATTGGATTCGGGTCCGAGGCCGGCCATAACGAGGATCGAGGGGGGAATGGTGGAAGGCGGGAGAACTTCTCCCGACTTCTTCAGTCCTTCCATCCCAACGATCTCTTTCACAAAATAAAGCGTTCGGTCCTCCGGTCGCGGCGACCGCAGGCCGTTGGGGACGAGAAGAATATCCGCGCGGTCAGCCGCGCTGTGAAAATCACGAAGCGTGGCGCCCGGATTTGGCCAGATGATGATGCGCAGATCCTGATGCAGTCGATGATGCTGAAACGCGTCGTCGACTAGGATGATGTCCAGATCGGGATGCCGCTCGACCAACATTTGCGCCGCAATCGTCTTGTCCATCCCGCTGGCCACGGCCATCCTTCTTCCATCCCCCCACAACATCGCCGCTTCGTCGCCCACCACATAGGGGTCGCAATTGTCAGCCGACAAAATATGCGGACCCGGCTCGGCTCCATACGATCGACACACAACGCCAACACGCTTGCCGTCCGCCATAAGTTTTTCTGCGATCGTTTGGACAATAAGCGTCTTGCCGCTCCCGCCAAACGAGAGGTTTCCGACCCCGATCAAGGGCACGGGCAGTCGAACTTTTTGTAATATATTCAATTCGTAGAGATTACGATGAATCCCGGCCCCTATTTTGTACATAACTTCTAACATATTCATAGAGTTACAGAATTATCCCACAAAAGGGATCGCCTCTCCATATATATATAGGGGGGTCTGCGGGCCAATTTCATGGCCGGGTCAAAGCTCGCCATGGGTCGCGGACAGTGCGGATCAGGAATCGGCTTAACCGTTCGGCCCATGTCGGGCTGTCCAACAGGGCGCGTTGTTCCGGACGAAGGGTGTCGGGTTGGTGGTGTGCGCGAAGTTTTGCGGCGGCGGCCATGTCGATGCGACGGAACGTTTCAAACAACAGTTCGCCTTCGACAAACGCCGCGCCGAAATCGAGGATGACGGGATGTTGTCCATCCACAACAAGAATATTCTCCCTTTTTTTGAGGTCCGAGTGGGCGACGCCGCGGGCGTGAATGGCCGCGATGATGCGGTCAAGTGCGTCGAGGAATTCAACGGAGATTTCGCCGCGTCTAAATCCGGCCAGCGGCCGGCCGTCGATCGCCTCAAGCCACAATCCTTCGTCCGTGATGCCGTGACACGCCGGCACGCCGCCGACGCCGGCAAGCCTCGCATAGACACGCGCTTCGCGGTCCAGCGTCCAGCGGCTGAATAACTGGAGGATTCCTCCGCGCGGCGATTTCAAAATGCACGCCCGGCCCTCTCGCGTGACAGCGCGGATATGCGCCTGTACGCCCTCGGTCATGGCATCATTTCACGATTTCAGCACAGACTCGATTTCGGACTTGATTTTCTCCTTGCTGACGGCGCCGACGATCTGGCCCTTGATCTCGCCGTTTTTGAAAATGAGCAGAGTCGGGATGGACCGGATGCCGAAGTTGACGGCGGTGCCGTTATTGTCGTCGACGTTGACCTTCCCGAATTTCACTTTGCCCGCGTACTCCTTTGAGAGTTCTTCGACCACGGGCGCGATCATGCGGCAGGGGCCGCACCAGACGGCCCAAAAATCGACCAGCACGGGAACGGCCGACTTGGCGACCTCGGCGTCAAAGGACGCGTCGGTGATTTCGATGACGGACATGACAGACCTCCTCGTTGAAAGAATGCGGAAAATTATCGCGACAACTCAGTTTCCTTGAAAAATTATAAGGAAGCCAGGAAGCCATGAACATCTCCGGTTTTTGCTTTCTCCTGAATTCTTGGATTCCTTATGAAATTATCCGGAGAATATCAACTGCCGAAGTTGTTGGTCAATGGACGTTTTTCTCCCGGATTTTTTTCGCCCGTTCGGCGTAGGTCTTCGACTCTTTTGGGCGGTTCAGTTTTGCGCAGATGATCGCAAGCCTGTCCAGCGCGTCGATGACGTCCGCGTGATTTTTTCCCAGCCGTTTGGTCCTGTACGACAACAACTCCTTGTACAGGGGTTCGGCA
>JAHFCY010000316.1 GCA_023249255.1 Candidatus Lindowiibacteriota bacterium
GCGCGGGCACCGGATTCTCGGCTGCCGGTCCCGGCGAAAGACTGCGCAGGAACGGAACTCGCCCAAAATACGAGAACGATTGTTCGTGAGTCGGGAATCTCGGCAAGAGCGCGCCCGTCAGAGCGAGCCGCTGTTCAGATAGGAAAAACGCGCAGACCCCGATGACGAACGAGCCCGCGCCGATCCATAGAACTCGGTCGCGCTTACGCAGGAGCATCCGGCCGCGCAAAGACATGCCCCAGAGTATAGCCTGCCCTCCCCGCAGTCTCAAGGGGCGGATGATAGCTCTTGAATTTCACTGACTTCGGGGTTATACCCGACTTTGACACTTCAGTTTTGAGAAATCTTTATTTTTTCAATATTTTTTTCCATTCCGCCTAAATTTTGTGTACCTACACCTTCGTCGAGGTGGATTTTTTCGATTTTGAGCACGCGTTCCGGTATTTTCAGATGGAGCACTTCGTACCCGTCGGCCGCGATTCCCTTAATTTCGTTGCGCACCCATGCCCGTGTCCCGCGTACATCGATCGGGATCGCGTAAATATTGTTGAGCGCGCGAAACCATTGGGGCACGGTGAATGCAACCGTGGCTTTCCGAAACTCACGAATCATAATCGCTTCCACATAATAGGCCAGCAAACACAAAAGCACGTGGGACTGAATCCGAGGGTCTACCCAATGGAACATCGGTCGCGTTTCGATCGGGCCTTTGATTTCTCCAAAAGCATCCTCCACGCGCCAAAGATCCCTATATCGATCGTAGACTTCTTCACCGCGCAATGTCTTCGCTGCGACATTGGTCAGCACGCCAAACAATCCATCACGTTTCTGCGACTCGGCAATCGCCCCCTCATCGAGCCGCGGTGTTCCCTCGTTCAATCCTTTCAAGAACTGCCGATATCCTTTGTGCGTTACGAATTGTTTGGGCTCGGGACTTTTATTCTCCAACTGCTCGCGAATCTTGTTGACGATCTCATTTCGAATGGCCGCGTCCCGCTCGGCGCGTTCCCGGCTCCAAGTCAAAATCAACCGCTCCTTGTCGTATTCCATCTCTCGAATCAGAAAAGTGCCTTCCTTTCCTAACGGCCGGTACTGCCCCTTATCCAGCACCTTCGCTTGCCATGCCTTTGTCATGGTCCATAGCCGCATTCCCAAAATAAAATCCATGTTCGCTTTGCGCAACTCGCCCACGTTGTCTTTCGTGACGATTCCTCGATCCGCAACGAGAATAATCCGAGTGATGCGATATTTCGTTTTCAATTTCTCCAGGATCACCGGCAGACTGTACGGCTCGTATGTATTGCCGGGAAACAGCTGATAGCCTACAGGAACGCCCTCCCTATCCACCAACAATCCCAGCATCACTTGCGTCAAATCATTGCGATGCTCCTTGCTGTATCCAAATCGCCGCAGCTCGCCGTCTTCGGGGTCCGCGTTCGTACTCTCGAAATAAAGCGTCGTCAAATCATAGAACACAACGTCGAGTTCCTGGTTGAATAAATCGCGCTGGCCGCCACGATCAAACAGGGTCATCTCGATATCATCCCGATGTTTCCATAACACGTCCATAGCCCGGTAAAAGCTTTTCAGCGGCGGCGCCTCTGTTTCCAAGATTCCGGGATAAATCTTCCCCCATTGCTCCAGATTCAATCGCCTCTTCGAACACGGCTTGATAAACCGGCTCACGATCATTGCCGTGATAATCGCCACCCAGGGCAGCTTCATCCGCGGATGTTCGACCGCCAATCGTTCCAACATTTTTTTCAGTCCCAGGCGCTCCAACATCCGGCTCACCACATGCGCCGCACCTAAATAATACACCTCCGACACGGAAACATCCTTGCTCAAATCGATCAGCTGTTGCTGCGTCGCATAGCGCGACAAGGCTTTTACCATCGCGTCGATCTGCCCCGTGCTTTGAAGCACGTCCAATCGGCCCAGGGAAAATAGAATCTCACGCTTCACTTTGCCGTCTTCTCGGTAGCTGCGCGCAATTTGGAGATAGGCTACGCCGTGCGCGTTGCGGTTTAATCTCAGGTACACACGGAGATTACGACATACTGGCCATGCTGCCGTCAATGGAAATCGGGTGAAATTGGGAGAATCCCAAAAGATTGTGTGCCTACATTTTTGAGTTTTGGACCCCTCGCCCCGTCGGAGCGATCGGAAAAATCAGGCCTGAACTGTCAAACTCGGGATTGAACGTTGTCGCTCGTTCGGTCCATCGACGGCTTCTTTCCAAAAGGCGTGACGACGAAGGGCTTATAGCCGAGCTTCATGACTTCGGAAAGGGGCACCATCAACTCGGAGAGGTAGTAGCCCGTCGGATGCGTCTTGCCGTTCTTCAACGTGATCGCGTCCGCCTCGGAAAGGATGACGAGAATCTTCGGAGGGGCAGCCAAAGCGCCCCCTTTGCTGGGCGAGGAGAAGAGCGTCGTCAATATCACCAAAATAAGGGTCTTCATGGGGGTGTCCTGTTGGTCATTCGCAGGTTCATGATATCTATTTTCCCAGATAGATCGTCAAAGATGTCAACCACGAAATAGGGTACTGTACCTTGACTAGGGGAGGTTCCAGCCGCTGCCTCCGTCGGAAATGGTACAATAGGCGTGTGCCGGGCCCCATCGTCCTCCTGACCGATTTCGGCGAATCCGATCCCTTCGTAGGCGTCATGAAAGGGGTCATCCTGTCGCGTCATCCGAAAGCGCGGATCGTGGACCTGACGCACCAGATTCCTCCGCAGGATGTTCGCATGGGAGCTTTCCATTTGATGACCGCCGCGCCTTTTTTCCCCAAGGGGGCGATCTTCGTTTGCGTGGTGGACCCAGGGGTCGGCTCTCAGCGGCGCATCCTTTGGGCGAGGTCTGCCGAGCATCAGTTTTTGGCTCCCGACAACGGGCTGCTGAGCTGGGTCGAGCGGCGCGAGCCTTTCTTGGAATTAAGAGAAGTCCGCAATCAGAAACTTTTCTTGAAGCCGGTCAGCGCGACGTTCCACGGGCGCGACGTGTTCGCCCCGGTGGCCGCGGCGCTCGCCAAGGGCTTGTCCCCGGCGCGATTGGGGCCCCGGACCCGGACTCTGCGTCGCCTGCCGTATCCGGAGCCGCGCTCGACGCGCGAACGTATCCGGGGCGTCGTGCTGGCGGTCGACCGTTTCG
>JAHFCY010000317.1 GCA_023249255.1 Candidatus Lindowiibacteriota bacterium
AAATGACCCATCTCATCAGGCTGAAGGACAAGGGCAAGCTGCCGGCAGATGCGCTTCGAGATTTCGCCGCGGCTGAAAAAGAAACCGGAAAAATGCTGGACGAGCGGAACACGTCCGTCAATCAGAAATTGAAAGGCGACGCGGGCCGCAAGGCGCTGCAGCAGATCAAGGGAATTGAAGACCAGCTCCGAACTGCCTACCGCGAAAAGGCCGACATCACGGAATTGATCCAGTCCCCGCCACCGGACGATGACAAAAAAGACAAAAATGCCGCGGTGATGTTGCCGATCAATCTTTTGAATGGATTTCGCGATGCCATGCTCGATCTGTACGCGTGCATGCGTCAGACAATCCAGTCGGAGAACAAGGATGTAGCGCCGATTATGACTGAGGATATCCGCCTCTATGCCGGCCGGGATGTCGGCATCGCCCTGCAAAAGATCCTTGAACGGGACAAGCTTCTCCCGTCGATCGGAGAGATGCCACCGATTCTTCGCGTTCCAGGAGAGGGATATTCCGTCTATTTGCCGGAGTGGGACGTTCTGGTCGTACCGCTGTATCTGGACGTGGATTCCTTTCAACTGATGGCGAACGGCGTCGGTGAATGGCGGTGGTCAAAAGTTGCGGAGGCCGACCGGAAGAAATATCAGAAAACTGTCAAGGGCGGGAGCGTGAAACTGGACCAGCTTGGCACATATTTCAGCCGGGACTATCGGATGTTGCTGGACGACAAAGAGACGGATGACGCATGTGCCAAGTTTGTTCGGGACGTGATGAACTCTCCGGGCCAGGCGGCCGCCGCGCCGGCGCCTGCCGCCAAATCCAAATAAATCGGAACCGTATGACGAACCCGCCGAATCGATCAACGCATTTTGACCGCCGGGGAATGCCAAAGATGGTGGACGTGTCATCGAAGCCGCAGACCCTTCGAACCGCGGAGGCCGAATCGTCCGTCCGACTGACACCCGCGATTCTTCGTGCGATCCGTGCGGCCCGGCGCGGCAGGTCGGGCGGAAAAGGCGATCCGTTTTCGGTCGCCGTCATTGCCGGCATTCAGGCCGCCAAGCGAACGAGCGAGTTGATTCCGCTCTGCCACCCCATCCGGATCGAATCGGTCCGGATCGAGCCCGCGGTGCGGGGCCGCCGGGCGATTTTTCGTTCGATCCTGGCGACGACCGATCGAACCGGCATCGAAATGGAATCTCTCGTGGCCGCCGCCTGCGCCGCGCTGGCGTTCTACGACATGCTCAAATCGGTCGACCGGGGAATGGTCATCGACGGGGTCCGACTGCTCAAAAAAACCGGAGGCAGGAGCGGGACGTACATCGCCGGCCGGCGCCGCTGAAGGGCGTCTGAAACGTGATATCGCAAAGTGATATCATGATATCATGATATATATCATGATATCATGATATCATGATATCACTCAGCACATCCGGCCCCGGCCCGTCCCGACAGGATGACCGGGAGGACGCCGGGACGTCTTTTGAGGCCGCCCTGAAACGCCAGGATGCGGCCGGCCTGCTCCGGACGGAACGGGCTGTCGAAAAGTCCGCCGCCCGGCGGGTCGTTCTTGCTGATGGCAGGCTTGCCGTCGATTTTTCGTCCAATAGTTATCTCGGACTGCAGGAAACCGTTCGAACCCGGACCATCCGCCGATTCCTGAACGAACATCATTTGACATCTGCATCAAGTTCACGCGTGGTCAGCGGCGCCCGGGCGATGCATCACCGCCTCGAGGGCGACCTCGCCCGCTTCCTGCGCACTCCGTCCGCGGCGGTTTTCGGCAGCGGATATCTCTGTTGCGCCGGCGTGATTGCGACGCTGGCGGGCAGCCGCGATCTGCTGATCCATGATGAACGCATCCATGCATCACTTCGCGCCGGAATGTCGATGTCAAAGGCCAAATCGTGTTCCTACGCTCATGCCGACCCCGCCGATCTGCGCCGCGTTCTGAAATCTTGCCGGGTCGCCGGACGGATCTTCATCGTGACGGACGGCCTCTTCAGCATGGATGGCGACTTTGCACCGCTTCCCGAGTTGGCCGGGATTGCCGCGCGGCACGGCGCCTGGCTCATCGTCGACGATGCCCACGGCATCGCCGCGGTCGGCCCGGGAGGCAGAGGAAGCTTTGAAAAATTCGGTCTGGTTCCATCGGGCCGGCATATTCTGATCGGTACGTTGTCCAAGACGTTCGCGTCCTACGGAGGATTTGTTGCGGCCTCCGCCGCCGTCATCCGTTACATCAAGGCCCGCTCCAGGGAATTCATCTACACGACGGCCGCACCTGCGTTTCAGATTATCGCGGCGCAGGAGGCGCTGTCGATTGTGAAATCCTCCAGGGGCGCCGCGCTCCGCCGACGGCTCGCGTCGAACATGAAACGTCTTGGCAAAGGGCTCGGACGGACCATCGTCAGCCCGATTGTGTCGATCCCTGTTCCAGGGGGTCCCGCCGGCGTTCTCGCCGCGGCCCGATCCCTGCAGGATCAGGGATGCTATGCGGTTGGCATGCGATACCCCACAGTTCCGCGCGGCCGCGAAATGATTCGAATATCGCTGTCGGCGGCCCATACGGAACAGGACATCCGGCATCTGGTGCGGGCCATTCACTCTCTTCGCGCCGGCTCATGATTCTTTTCGTGAGCGGCACGGACACCGCCGTTGGTAAAACGCGCGTTGCATGCGCGCTGGCCGAAGGTCTTCGCCGGCACAATCCGGCTGTGATGAAGCCGATTGCCACAGGCGCCGTCCGGCGCAGAGGAAGGTGGTGTTCGGAGGATGCCCTCCGATTGATGCGCTCGGCCGGGATTCCGTTTTCGCAGTATGATTCAGTGAATCCGATCTTGTTTCGGCCTCCCGTCTCACCCCACCTCGCGGCCCGCGCTGCGCGCTCCCCCATCCGGCTTCAGCGGCTTCAGACCCGCCTATATAATATGGAGAGGCCGGCGGGGATTGTGGTGGCGGAAGGGGTGGGAGGTGTGGCGACGCCGTTGACCGATGGGCGGACGTGGGCGGATTTCATGGCGCTTTTTCCATCCCCCCGAACCGTTCTGGTCTGCGCCGCCCGGGTCGGAACTTTGAATCACACCCTGTCGAGTCTCGAGTATCTTCAGAGGAGGGGGATTCGATGTATTTTTCTGGTCATCGG
>JAHFCY010000131.1 GCA_023249255.1 Candidatus Lindowiibacteriota bacterium
CTGCGCGTCGGGCGTTCCGTCGTTGTCGTCGTCGAGGTCCTTCGCATCAGGCGTTCCGTCGTTGTCGTCGTCGAGATCGGCGATGTCGATAGTTCCGTCGCCGTCGTCGTCCGACAGGAGAATATTCTCAACCGCGTCAGGCATTCCATCGTTATTGTCGTCCAGGTCCTTGTCGTCAGGCGTTCCGTCGTTGTCGTCGTCCTTGTCTTTCGCGTCGGGTACTCCGTCGTTGTCGTCGTCAAGGTCTTTGATGTCCGGCGTCCCATCGTGGTCGGCATCGGCGTTGGCCGCGGCCTCAAGGGCGTTGGGGATTCCGTCGCCGTCAGCGTCGGGCAGAGCCGGCGGAGCTTCCGGCGCTGCTGCCTCCGGTGCGGCCGCCTCATCCGCCGCGTGGGCCGCCATCGTCTGAAGGAGCGGCCGGATCATCCACATCCTGTTGAATCCGATAACGGTGAGATAGAGCGCCAGGAAAATTACCAGCGGAATTCGTCCCCGCACGTTATTGAATCTTGTGCGTCTTCGCATGAGTTTCAGGACCTGAATTTCTTCAGGTGTTCGCAAATACGACATGTTGACAGCCACCCCTTAGTTGGTTTATTCGGACATGCGACGCACGGTTTCGTGCTGAAGATGCCGAATCCATAGTCCCCTCGTATATCGCCGGCCAAGTTAATATAGAATTTGTTTCATAAAGTCAATCAGAAACGTTCCTTAAAAAAGAATAGGGGAAATACTTATTTGCGGGGGGCGGTGGATCGCATGGTTCCGTATCCGTCGTGGACCCAGCGGGCGGCGAACTGAGCCAGATCAACGGCGCTGGCCATGCCGAGTTTTTTCTTGATGTTTTCCCGATGGACTTCGACGGTCTTCACGCTAAGATGCAGCAGGTCAGCGGCTTCCCGGGTGTTTTTCCCCTCGCCGATCAGTTGAAACACCTCGATCTCGCGGTCGGTCAGGACTTCGATCGGATCACCGCCGCCATCCGTCTTCGCTCCAACCGATTTTTTCAAAAGTTGCGCGGACATTTTTTCGCTCAAAAAAATGTCTCCGGCCAAAACCTGGCGGATCGCCGTCAACACCTGATCCGGAGCGTCCTGTTTCATGATGTACCCTCTGGCGCCGGCCCGAAGCACGCGCTCGGCAAAAAGAGCTTCGTCGTACATCGACAGGACGAGGATGATCACGTCCGGATGCCACTTTTTAAGACTTTTGATCAGATTGATCCCGTTCGAACCCTTGAGCGTGATATCGACGAACGCGATGTCGGGCCGGCATTTTTCCATCTGTTTCAACGCGCCGTTTTCGTCCTCGGCCTCGCCGCAGACCGTCATGTCCTTTTGCTGGTTGATGAGAAGCGCCAGCCCCTGGCGGACGAAGGGATGGTCGTCGACAATGAAAACACGGATCTTCTCCCGGGCCGTCATGCGATCCGCTCCTCGTCCGGGTCGACTGCCTGATCGGTGAACAGGCAGGTGACGCGGGTTCCACCGCTCTCGGCCTTCTGAACATCCAGCGCACCCCGGATCATCCCCGCACGATACCGCATGATGTGCAGGCCCATTCCGGCCGCATTCTTTCCAGATTGCACAATGCCGATTCCGTCGTCCTGAACGGTCAGCGCATAGCCGCCATTCTGCCGGGAAAGATCGATACGGATTTCCGAGGCGTTTCCGTGGCGCACGGCATTGGTGACCGCCTCCTGGGCGATCCGGTAAAGATGGATGATGACATTCGTATTTTCAATTTGTATGCCCGGATTGGCGCTGAAAAAACATGAGACACCAAACTGGCTTTCCACGTTGGACCGCAGATTTTCCATCGCGGCGTCCAGTCCGCCGTCTTCAAGTCCGACCGGAAAAAGCCCTTTCGCCATTCGGCGGACGTCTTCGACCGTCCGGTGAATCTGTCCGGCAATTTCGCCGGCTTCGGCCGCGTCCTCCGGCAGGGATTTTTCCGACAACTTTTGCTGAAGAACCTTGCACATGAACGCCACTCCCGTCATCTGCTGGCCGATGCCGTCGTGCATGTCCTGCCCGAGACGCTTCTGCTCCCGTTCGCTCACTTCCAGAATCTCCCGCTCCATCCGCTGGCGCTCCAAAATTTCCTTGCGCAGTTCCGCGGTCCGCGCCTCGACCTTTTTCTCAAGCGAGGCGTAAATATTCTTGAGCGCGGACAGAAGATATACGACCGTCAGAAAAACGCCGAGCCGCATCAGCAGGTTCCAGTACGGGATGGCGGGATTGGAATACTGACTGACGCGGGCGTAGAGAAGATTTGAGGTGAGGACGATGAATGCGCACAAGATGGCCACGAAGATGCCGGTTCGCCGCCCGACCAGCCAGACGGCCATCGAAATGGGGACGAGGTAAAACAGGGTGAACGCAATTTCAGGACTTGTTTTCCAATCGACAAACCCGATTAACAGACTCAAGACCACAGTGAAGACGGCCAAAGCCCACTTGGGCTGACGGTCGAGCCATTCCATCACATTCGGCATGCTATCGAACCTTTCATAATACGTAACTATTCAGGTAGACCGTTGAAAATTTCATAAGGAATCCAAGAATGCAGGAGGAAGCAAACCCGCCTATGTTCCTGGCTTCATGGCTTCCTTATAATTTTTCCAAGGCGGTTGAATTGTTACCACAATACTATATGTACTATATATACCACTTATATTTAACAGGCAAGCAGGCAGGTCGCGAAACTCCGCTCCGTCCATTATTCCTCGGCCCAGACGCCGTCCCAGTCCTTGGGCAGGGTATGCTTGCGAAGTCCGGCAATTCGTTCAATGTACTTCATGGCGGGGCCGTCGTTGGGATCCATTTCGAGAATGTGCTTCATGGCGGCCTCCGCGGCGTCCCAGTCCTGCTTCAGGTAGTGCGCGCGGGCTTTATCGAACTCTTCCCGGACCTTGTACTTGATTTCGGGCACCACGCAGTGGTCGGCGATGAATTCGTGATACTCTTGGGAACGGTTCTGGACGCGCTCGATGAACTGGGCCATCTCGGCGTGTATCTGCGTCAGCAATCCTGCGGCCTTGGCCTGCGCTTCCGCCACGCCCACCCCCGCGCCTTCTCCTTCCGCCCGAATCAACTGCTTCAGATGGTCGGCAAGGTCCACGGCCACACGATCATCGGGCTTCGGAAATATCGTGCGCTTGATGTAGCACTCGACGCGTTTTTGCGCGGTGTCGACAGCCGCAAGCAGGAACTCGTACCGGTCGACCGGGACACTGCCGGACAGCACGATCGTGTTGAACTGTTCCTCCTTAAGGCGATGTTTCCACCCGTAGAGAATTTTCAGAGCGTCATCCGTGGCCGAATCACGCTGTTTGGCGATCCCCTCAATCTCGGCCTGCCCGGCCTTTGTGAAGGCCTTGCCGGCAAAGAGATCTTTGTGGCTCTCGACATCCTTCTGCAGATTCTCGAGGTCGGTCCGCAGGATGGACACCGCCGCGATGTCGATCTGTTTCATGTAGTCGACGGCGAGCGGGGCGAGTTTTTCGAACTGCGCGCGAAAGTCGCGGTAGAACGGGCCGTCGGGAAGTTTTTTCTGGTCCCAGTAGTACAGGTATCCGAGGATTTTTTCGGGCAATATCTTTCTCCAACCCTCGACGATGAGAGGCGGGATGGGCCGGCCGGTCCAGTATTCGACAAACTTGTCGCGTTTCCAGGCCATGAGTTCATAGACGCCGGTGGCGTGGCCGGCGTGACCCATCTTGACCGTGTCGAGGTGGCGGACGTCGACGCGGGTTTTCGATTTTTCAAGCGTCAGGGGGCCGATCGCGATCCAGGTTTCGTAGAGTTTGTTGATCGGCTCAAGTTCCTCGGCGATGGTGACGGCCTCGCCCATGGCGGTGTACTGGAGACGTTTTTCGGAACCCATGTTGCCGGCAACGACGACGCCGGTGTTGACGCCCATGCGCGCGGTGATTTTGACGCCGTACTTGATGAGCAGGAGCCGCTGGATGACGGAGAGTTCCTCCTGCTGAAGAAGCGCCGAAAAACAGCCTTTCCAGGCATGATCGGGATCGGGCACGGGCACGCCGTAATCGGCCTTGATGGCGTCGCCCTCGTATTTGTCGCAGTATCCGCCGAACGTCATGATGATGTTGCTCATGGGCGTCAGGTAGATATTGAGGATGTTGGCCAGCTCCTGCGCCGTGACGCCTTCGGAAATCGTCGTGAATCCGGAGACGTCGGAGGAAAACATGGTGGCTTCGTATTTTTCTCCGCCCAGGCCCAGCTTGCCGGGATTGGCTTCCAACATTTTCAAAACGTCCGGCGAAACCATCGCGCCGAATAATCCGCGGACCTTTTTGCGCTCCCGCGCCTCCTCGACGTAACGGTACAGATTGGCGGCGACGTAACAGAGAACCACCGCCGCCAGCGGGGCCACCAGCGCCACGATGATGCCGCCAGTGATGAACAGGGTCCACGCGAGGCCCGCATGGACGGCCGTGGTCGCAAGGACAACCAAAAATCCCATGATCGGCCTGAAATGCAGGACCAGCCACGTGACGGCCAGCGCGTAGAGGAAAATGTAGAGGTATTGCATGAATGGAGACTGCGGCCGGATGAATTTGCCGGTGACGATGGTGTTATAGACGCTCGGCACCATCGCGAACATCGGAAATCGGGCCTGATACGGCGTCGGATTGTAGGCGTTCAGGCCGGTGGCGGTCAGGCCGACGAATACGGTCTTGCCGGCAAGATCCAGAGGAGAGAACCAGACGTTCTCGCCGCTGATGCCGATCGGAATCGGCTCCAGAAAATACAGCGGCTGAACTTCGTGAATCCGGCCCGTCTTGAAAAAGAATTTGGTCTGATTGAATCCGTCCCGGTAGTAGTCGGTATCCGGAATGTCGAGGCTGATCTCCACCGCCCTGTAGTCCGGATCTTGACCCGATTTGAGAGTCTCCGCCGTCCGCTTGTTGATGGCAAGCTGATTCCACCAGTTCTGCTGTTCCGGCGTGTCCGCGCCCTCCTGCTGGCCGGTCTGCGCCAGATACTGCTGATACGCCGCGCCCCGGTCGATGAAGTAATCCATCATCCAGACGAGCACGGTCTGGCGCGCGATGATCGAGGCGTCCTCGGAAGTCACGAGACGCTGGCTTGCGAGAAACTCCGCCATCTTCTGCATGACGTCCTGGGGATTGTCGGCGCCGAGCTGGAATTGCCGCAGATAAACTTTGGCGAGCTGATACGCGTAGCAGTAGGTGATGAGATTGTACGGAAGAGGCTTGAATGAGTTTTGATAGGTGCCGACCCAGTTGATGATCATGAATCCGTTTTGATCGATCGGAATCCGGACGGTTCGGACCGAACCGGGAATGTCGATGTACCGTCCGGGAACGATTTTGATTTCGGAGAGCGGACAGCCAAGTTCCCTGGCGGCCATCGACAGCGCGACGCTCGGATAGACGCGGCCGTCGTACCAGGCGATGAGAGGCGTGCGGCGGACGATGCCGTCAACGTCCTGAACAATCCGGCTGAATCCGTCGCCGGCACAGCGTGCGGACAGGCCGGTCGTGACGGGGATAATGTCGACGGCGCGCATAAGCGACAGCGGTTTGGCCCACGGCAGGGAAAACGAATCCAGCGACGCGATGGCGTCGCGTTTGCTCTGGGGGAAAATGGTCTTGTTGGACGCGGCCAGAGACTCGAGCGCGCGTTCATCCTCGGCCTGCTTGCCCTCGGGGATGGTGAATCCCATTCCGATAAACGTGTTCGGAAAACGATCGACGGCGCGGAGAAACCGATTGTTGAAATCCGGGATCAGGCCTTCGACGGCCGCCGGATCGGCCTGGCCGCCGGGTTGGGCGAACTGATTGAGACCCATGGCGATCTGCCGAGCCTGATCTTTCTGAATGGTGACCGGCCCGAGGTCGTCAAAGTACGGTTCGACGAAGGCGACCTGATGGCCGCCGTAGAGGCGAAGCAATTCCGCGACGACCGCGTGCCGATCCCACGTCCACGGCCAGCGGCCCATCTGGTCGATGGCGTTGTCATCGATCACAATGTCGTAGATGCCGGTGTCCGAAACCGGCGCCGGCCGCTCGACGTAGCGCAGGTCCGTCAGGAAGAGTTCATTTTTTTCAAGCACGCCGGCCCACGCAAGCAGGGATACGAGGACGGCGACGGCAAGGCCGATGGCGGCCGTTTTGGTCAGGTCGATTTTGAGTTTGGCGTCCATGCGATTATTTCTTCTTCTGCACGAACTCGCCCTGCCACTTTTCGCCAGGCGGTTCAGTTTTGTAGCCTTCGATGCGTTCCAGATAAGCTTTCGACGGGCCGTCGGTGGGAACGAGATCGAGGACGGCGCGGAATTTCTGAATCGAGTCGTCCCACTTGCGCTCCCAGTGCAGATTCACGCCGGCCTCAAACAGTTCCCGGGCCTTCTTCTGCGTCGGGGTCGTGTCCCCGACAAGAGCCATCATTTCGTGGTACGGCTTGGGATCAGCGGCGAGCGTCTGATGAAACGCGTTGACGGCGGCATGATACGCCTGACGTTTGGCGTCGATGTCCTCGGCGGAGACGGGCGCAAGACTTGTTTCGGTTGCGGCGGTTTTCTCGATCGCCTCGTGCTGATTGACCAGAAATCGCTCGACGACCGATTCGGTGTGCGCCTGAAACGACAGGCGGGGCTTGAGCGAATGGAGTTTGTTGACAAGCGTGTCGGCGCGTCCCAGTGCGCCCGAATACGCGGCCAGGGCAAGAGGGTCGGCGCCGGGCGCGATCTTGTGCTCCTGCAGAGCGGCCCGGAGCGTCTCGGCCGAATGAATCCAGTGGTCCAAAATGGCGTCCCACGATCGTCCGGCGCCTCCCGCGCCGTTGACGGATTTGGACAGAATCTGTCCGGCGTCTGCGCGCAGGGCGGTCAATTCCTCGTGATACTTCTGGATTTCAAACCGCCCGTCGAGTTTGACCATTTCCTCGGCGGCCGGAAGTTGGGATTCGAAAAACTCGCGGATCTGTTTGACGATGGCATGGTCGACGTCCTTTTCCTTCCGGCTCCAGAACTCATGATATCCGAATATTTTTTCGGCCGGGCATTTGGTCCAGCGGGTGATCAGGGACGACGGCAGGGGGTCGCCGCCTTTGAGTTTGAGATAGGCGTCAGGCTTCCAGCCCTGGACTTCGTAGATGGTGATCGGAATGGTCTTGCCTTTTGCGAGAAGTTTGTCGAGCAGGCGAAGTTCGACGACGTCGCGCAGGATCGGTTCAGAGGCCTCGCCGGTGATGATCCGCGTGTCGTAGATGCCGTTGGCGGGGCGAAACCGGGCGGACATGTTGACGGCGTCGCCCATGACGGTGTACTGCATCTTTTTTTCGGAACCCATGTTTCCGGCGGAGACGTAGCCGGAATTGACGCCCATCGCGACGTGAACGTCGGCGCCGTAGTGGGCCTTGATGTAAAACTGGAACGGCTCGATGTCCTGCTGTTGTTCGATGCTGGAGAAGGCGCATTTCCAGGCGTGGCCGGGATCGTCGAGCGGGACGCCGAAATCGGCCATGATGACGTGGCCCTCGTATTTGTCGATGTATCCGCCGTAGTCCATGATGATTTCGCTCGTGGGCGTGAGATAAATGCTCAAGACGCCGACCAGATCGTCGGGCGCGACTCCGGCGCTGACTTTGCCGAATTTTTCGATCGCCGAGAACATCATGGTCGCGGGTTTGCGCACGCCGGAGAGGGAAAACCGTTCCGGATGGTCCTCCATGAGTTTGAGAACAGCCGGCGAGACCATGGCCGAAAAGATTGCGCGGACTCGGCCCTTTTCCTTCTGGGCCTCCATGAAATGATAGACGACGATGGCGATGAACGTCAACTGGCCGGTCAGCACCGGCTCAAACCAGTAAATCCACTGGCCGTGCTCGATGAACGCCCATACAACGGCGCCGCTGAAGAGGAGCGTCAGAAGTTCGCAGATGAGAAATCCGATGAACGGCGACGTCAGAGCGCCGAACAGGGCCGTCAGGACGGCGGTCCCGATATCAAGGGGGTACCGCCAGAATTTTTGGGGATAGTGGAGGAACTTTCGGACGAGGATCGTATTGAGCGCGTTGGAGTGCAGGCCGACCATCGCGTAGACGTTCTGGTACGGCATGGGATTGAGGTCGATCGTGCCGACGCCGGTCAAGCCGATCATGAAAATCTTGTTTTCGATGTCCAGCGGCGAGAAATCTTTCCTCGCGCCGTTCCACTGGACCTGACGCGTCGGCGGGAAAAAGTAGGGCGCGACGTCGGCCAGACGATTTTTCGATTTGAACCAGGCGGCGTTTCGGTCGATCTCGGCCTTCCACGCGGGATCGAACGCCGCCAGAGCGGGATCGGCCTGCGCGTGCGCGTCGGTGTCGGCGGCCCGAATGCCGGCGAATACGGCGGTCAGCGTGTCCCCGGCGGCATCGGACTTTGCGGCCGGCGGCAGGGCCGCGAGAATTTCGGCGCGCGACTTGCCGGCGCGAATGAGCGGGGTGGCGACGTGGGCCAGGGCGATCTCGGACGCGATGCGCCGGGATTGGTCCTCCGTGACCATTCCCTCCTCATCGATGGAATTGACGATCTCCCGTCGCAGGGCATCGTAGGAGGAGGGTTCGGACGGATACGTCCGCGCGAGATTTTTCGCCGTGTAGTAGGCGTAATATTCCGAAACATAGCGGAACGGCAGATGCAGCATCACGTCGTCGAATCGTCCGGCCCAGTTTGTGAGCATCTGGGCATTTTCGTTGATCGGAATGCGGATGGTTTCGCGTTGAGTCTCGCCCGGCACGAGGGCGTTTGGAATCTCGACGTCCTCGCCGGGAACGACGCGCCACGTGTTGAGCGGCGCGTCCAGAATTTTCGAGAGCATGGTGCACGCGATCGAAGGATACATTTTTCCGTCATAGTACATGCAGATCGGATAGAGCCGGACGGTCTGGTCGAGATCGTGAACGATCTGGGCGTATCCGGCGCCCGCTGACGCGCGCGTCAGCCCCGATAGAGGCGGCGTGATGTCGACCATTTTGAATACGCTTTTCTTCAGTTCCGGCGTCGGCTCGAGCGTGTAGGGATCCAGCGCCTCGATGGCCCCCTGTTTTTTCTGGTATTCCTCCCCCTTCTTGTACTCA